>DATEGY010000079.1:0-2312 GCA_035279865.1 Gemmatimonadales bacterium
GGTGGTCTTCGAGTTCGAGCGGTCGGTCCTCGCGAACGCCGTCACGCCGGAGCGGCTGGTGATCGCGCCGGGCTTGCTCGCGCCGGGACGCTATCGCGTGACACTGGCGGTGACCGACATCTTGCGGAATGTCAAGTCGCAGACCGTCGCTCTCTCGGTCACCGTCCGGTAGGTCTCTCTTGTTTCCCTGAAAGAGGCTTCCCAAATTGGGGCGGCTCAGCGCGCGCCCCTACATGCTCGTAAACCTGATACCTGAATTTCTCGCTGCCGTCGCTGCGCCCGATCCCCGGGGCGCGTACCACGAGTATCTCGAACGTCATCGTCCCATCCTTCGCAGCTATTGGTCCAACTACGTCCTGGATCCCGACTCCAGGGCGGCTGACGACGTCATCCTGAGCGTCCTGCGCGCGGATCGTGCGGATCTGCTGCGGCTCATGCAGGACATCGACGTGGTCCAGATCGCCGAGGATGCCCTCAGGCGAACGCTGGAGACGCTCGAAGCTGATTGCCCCGTCGACTTGTATCTGACGGTGGGAGTGGGCGCGGCGAACGCTGGCGAGCTGGTGGTAGGGGGCCGGGGCATCGCGTTTGTGTGCCTCGAGCACTTCACGGGCCGGGCGAACCCCCAGACCTCGGGACTGGGCCTGGCACCTCATCTGCTGCCCCTCTGGATCGCCCACGAGGTCGCCCACGCCATCCGGTATACGTCACCCACCAGCCGGGCCGCCCTGAAGCGCCTGGTCGCGGAAATGGGTGGCAACTACGACTATTGGGACACCGGGAGCCGGGCCCCCTTGTACGAGCACCTCGTGAACGAGGGGGTGGCCGTGGCCGCCTCGCAGGCCGTCACGCCGGGATTCGAGCCCTGGCAGTACTTCGGCTACACCAGGCGCCAGTACCGGCGGCTCCGCGAGCTCGATGCGTTTCTTCGTCGCGCGTCGGCCCCGGAGCTGGATCAGTCGGGGCTGGGGCTCCGGCTCCGGTATCTCTCCGGGGGCATGAGTCCGACCGCCCGGCTGGTGATGGGCAAGGTCCTCCCGGAGCGGGCAGGCTATTACCTGGGCGCCCGGATGGTGGAGTCGTACGTCGGCGAGGCGGGGATCGCGTCGGCGGTGCGGGCGGCTGCCTCGGAATTCCGGGTAGCCGGTGAGCGGGCCATGGGGGCACAAACGGCGTGAGCGCCAAGCGCGTGACCCAGGAGCGTCGCTCGAACAGGCCTCTGCGCGAGGTCCTGGACGAGCTGATCACTCATACCCGGGAGATCGCCCGGCGCGCCAAGGAGATGAAGCCGGACGAGCTCGATTACGCCCAGCAGCGTCTGGAATGGCTTGCGGACGAGGTGTGGCGGGTGGCCACAGGACAGGAGGCATCGCCCGAGGCATAATTAAGCATGAGCCCGGACGGTACCTACCGCATCACGGTCGCCAAGGAGGATCTCAACTTCGCGGCCGCCCACTTCATCACTTTCGCCGGACATCGCTGCGAGACCCTGCACGGGCATAACTACCGCGCGGCGGTCCTCCTCGACGGGAAGCTCGACCATGAGAGCTGGTACGTCGTCGATTTTTCAGCGGTGAAGAAGATCATGCGGCGCCTGACCGGCGAGCTCGATCACAAGGTCTTGCTGCCTCTCGAGAACCCGCGGCTGCAGGTGACGTCGAAGGATGGCTCCATCCACGTATCCTACGAGAGCAAGCCGCGGTACGTCTTCCCTGAGAAGGACTGCGTCCTGCTGCCGATTCCCAACACCACCGTCGAGATGCTGGCCACGTTGCTCGCGGGGAAGCTGGCCAAGGAGCTGGCCGAAGCGGGTGCCAGGACCATCACGGCGTTGGAGCTCGAAGTCGAAGAGAACTTCGGGCAGTCGGCGACATATCGGATGACTGTCTAGGAGGACTTGTGACGAAAGAGACTGCGCTCACCGATGCCCAAATCAGCGACCAGCTCAGGTCGCTGCCCGGGTGGAGATACGAATCAGGCGCCATTCGGCGCCAGTACAAGACCGATGGCTGGCCCACGACCTTGATGCTGGTGAACGCCATCGGATTCTACGCCGAATCAGCGGATCACCATCCGGACCTGGGTGTGCATTGGGGGAGCGTGGAGGTGGCGTTGAACACCCACTCCGCGGGTGGAATTACCGACAAGGACTTCGAGCTGGCGAAGGTCTTCGAGCAGTGCGCCCTCTGGCGTCCCCCGGCCGGGAGTGCGTTCCGGGGGACGCCGAAGAAGTTCGTGTCAGGGAGCTGAGTCCGCGCTCCCGTCTGACCAGCGCGCGACCGGAACGAGGAACGTGGTATATGGAGCGGTCG
>DATEGY010000080.1:0-6154 GCA_035279865.1 Gemmatimonadales bacterium
AAGCAGGAGTATGTCTGCTCCAAGGACGGCGAAAAGGTCGAAAAAGACGACCGCATCAAGGGGTGGGAATACACGAAGGGCCGGTACGTCACGTTCACGGTGGAAGAGATCAAGGCGCTCGAAGAGAAGGGCACCGGCGCCATCGACATCCGGGAGTTCATCTCCGCCGACAAGGTCGATCGTATCTATTACGACCGGGCCTATTTCCTGGGACCGGACAAGGGCGGCGAGCGCGCCTATGCGCTCCTGTCGAAGGCTCTCACCACCACCAACCTGGTCGCGCTGGGACAGTACGTCGCGCGCGGGAAGCAGTACCTCATCATGGTCCGGCCCCTCGAGAACGGGCTCGTGATGGAACAGCTCCGCTACGCGGACGAAGTGCGCTCCATCAAGGACGTCGAGCTGCCCCAGACCGAGGTGAAGAGCGGCGAGCTCGACATGGCCGTGCAGCTCATCAAGCAGCTGACCGCGACCGCGTTCCGGCCGGAGACCTACGAAGACGTGGCGAAGAAGCGCATCATGGAACAGATCCAGCGGAAGATCGACGGGAAGGAAATCACGGAAGAGCCGACCGAGGCGCCCAAGACCCAGATCATCGACCTGATGGAGGCCCTGAAGGCGAGCATCGCCCAGGGCAAAGACGTGGACGCAGGCCCTAAGAAAAAAGCGAAACGAACTGCTTAGCGAAGGCGGGCCCGAGGCCCGCCTCTTCGTGCTTGAAGAAGACGTAGGCGTCTTTCCACCCGGCGCCCAGCGTCTGGATCCGATCGACCCAGCGCTTCAAGTCCTCCTCGCCGTACCCCTCGTCGCGCAGCCGGAGATAGCCCCAGTCCGCGGTCGCCACTTCGGGTGTCGTCCCTTCCTCGGTGTCGGCCACCACCAGCGCAGCATTCCGGCTCCGGAGCAGCTGGTACGTCTCCTCGTCGAACCACGACGCGTGCCGGAATTCCCAGGCGGCACGGATCTCCGCTGGGACCAGCTCGAGAGTCTGCCGCAAACGCTCGGCGTCCTTCTTGAAGTTGGGGGGGAGCTGAAAGAGAATGGGGCCGAGCTTGGCCTTGAGGCCCTGGGCCGTGTCACAGAAGTATTTGAGCTCGTTCTCGATTTCGTTGAGCCGCTTGAAGTGCGTGATCTTCTGCGAGGCCTTCAGCACGAAGGAGAAGCCATCCGGCACGGTGGCATCCCACCCGGCGATCGTCTTGGGATTCGGCATCCGGTAGAACGTGTAGTTGATCTCGACCGTCTCGAGCCGCTCGGCGTAGTAGGCGAGCATCTTCGCGGCGGGGAGCTTCTCGGGGTAGAAGGGTCCCTTCCATTCGGGGAAGTTGTAGCCGGAGGTACCAACGCGCAGCCGCATCCCTGAAACCTACTTCCCATCCGCGCGTCTGTGCGTCTAGTATTGCAGGTCCTCCGCGGGCCGTCGTTTCCAATCGAAGGGGTACCCAGTGATCACAGCCAGAGTTCGTAACGTGGCCGTCTGTTTCTTTTCCCTTCTTGCCGTCCCCCTGCAAGCCCAGCAGAAGACCCGCTTCCCCGACCTCCGCTCCGCTCTCCTGGCGGGCGGCGCGATGAACGGCGGGTTCGGTCCCCGGGGGCTGACCTGGATCGACGGCGGCAAACGGTACTCGTACATCGGCGGCACCGGCGACGCCGAGGAGATCAGGGCGTTCGATCCCGCTACCGGGAAGGACACTCTGATCTTCGCCGCCAAGGGACTGACGTTCCCGGACTCGAGCGAGCCGTTCTCCTACAATCAGTTTCAATGGACTCGGGACTCCAGGAACCTGGTCTTTCAGACCAATTTCCAGCCGATCTACCGCCGCTCCGGCATCCAGGACTTCTACGTCTACTCACTCGCCGATCACACGTTGAAACTGGCCGCGCGCGGCGCCCGCACCGCCGAGTTGTCCCCGGACGGCTCCAGGCTCGGCCTGGAGCGCGGCGGGAACATGTACGTCTACGACTTCGCGGCGAAGCGGGAGACCCAGCTCACCCGGGACGCTGCCGACCTGGTCTACAACGGCCATTTCGACTGGGTTTACGAGGAAGAATTCGGCCAGGCCCAGGCGTGGAACTGGTCGCCCGATTCCCGGCACCTGGCCTACTGGCAGGTGGACGAACGGGCCGAGCCGGTGGTGCAGTTCTCGGACTATCAGGGCCTGCACCAGGATTGGACCAAGATCCGGATTCCCCAGCCCGGCGACTCCAATCCCACGGTGAAGATCGGCGTGGTGGACGTGAAGTCCGGCACGCAGGTGTGGCTCAACCCCGGCCTCACCGGCGACTACTACATCCCGCGCATCTATTGGACCAGCCGCCCTGACACGCTGGCCTTGTTGACGCTCAACCGCCAGCAGGACACGCTCCGGCTCTTCTTCTTCGACGTGAAGACGGGCGGCAAGCGGCAGGTGCTGACCCTGGGATCCAGGACCTGGATCGACGTCTACGATTTCTACGCTGGCGTCAACGACCTGATGACCTTCCCGGCCGGCCGGTCGGAGTTCTACTGGCTGGGTGACCAGGACGGCTGGCAGCACATCTACCGGTACGACTACTCCGGTCGCTTGCTCAACCAGGTCACCAAGGGCAAGTGGATCGTCGCGCGGATCGAGGGGATGGATCCGGCCCGCGGCCTCATCTATTACACGTCCACGGAAGTCTCGCCGCTCGAGCGCCAGCTGTATGAGGTCCACACGGACGGGAGCGGCAAGCGGCGGCTCACCACCACGGCCGGCAACCACCACATCAACATGTCGCCGGACACGAAGTTCTACGTGGACCGTTGGTCGTCGCTCACCACACCCCAGCAGGTGGACCTCTGGTCCACGGGGCAGAAGCTGGTGAAGAACCTCGAGAACAACGCGCCCGTGAAGACCTGGCTCGCGTCCCACGAATTCTCCCAGCCCGAGCTCTTTTCATTCACGACGTCCGACTCGGTGCACCTGGACGGCATGATGATCAAGCCCGTTCCGTTCGACGCGGGCAAGAAGCATCCCGTGGTCTTCGACATCTATGGCGGCCCCGGGTCCCAGCAGGTCTACAACGATTGGAGCGCGAGCGGGTGGGAGGAGTGGCTGGCGGAACAGGGATACCTCGTGATCGGGCTCAACAACCGCCCCGCCAACAACTACGGCAGCGCCTTCATGAAGGCGGCGTACAAGCACCTCGGCAAGTACGAGGCGCACGATTTCGCCGAGGCGGCCAAATACCTCGCCACGCTGTCGTACGTCGACTCCAAGCACGTCGCGATCATCGGCACCAGCTACGGCGGGTTCAGCACGCTGTTCACCATGGAGATGTACCCGGACCTCTTCCCGGTGGGCGTCGCCAACTCCGCGGTGGCCGATTGGCGGCTCTACGACACGATCTACACCGAGCGCTACATGGGACTGCTCGGGGACAATCAGGCCGGGTACGTGGAGAGCTCCCCGATCGAGCAGGCGGCCAAACTCACCGGCCACCTCCTCCTGGTTCACTCGATGATGGACGACAACGTCCATCCCCAGAACACGATGCAGCTCGTCTCCGCGCTGGATGAAGCCGGCCACCCGGCGCCCTTGATGATGTTTCCAAAGGGGCACCATGGCGCGGCATACGACCTGGCTTCGTTCCTGGATATTCAGAACGCGACATTTTCGTGGTTGGAGCGCTACCTGAAGTAGTGCGACCCTTCAGGGTGTGATCCACCGCACAAGCCCGGCCGGACCGGTTTCGAACGTGGGGGCGTGACCAAGCAGGCCAAGAGCGGGTATTCTTGGAGCGCCCCACGTGTCGAACAACCCTGCAGGAGGAATTCCCATGCGTCTACTTCGCGCGGCCCCCGGACTACTCGTCGCGGCCGCCTTGTCCGTCACCGCATGCGACTCTGGGCTTATGACCGGCGCCACGCCCGGTGGCGGCTCCCCCGCTCTGTTCGCGGATCAGATCACGCTCGGTGGCTTCACGACCATCCTCTCGAGCGGAACCTCGCGGGTGTCGATCCGGGTCATTCCGGGAACGCTGACGGCCAGCCGCGTCCGCGTGCGCCAGGGTGACCAGATCAATCAGCCCGAGCGCATCGTCAGTGAGGTCCAGTCCCTCGACACCGGGGCGACCGGGGACGTGGTCCTGTCACTCGGCGGCATCACGGTGACCTTCGACGCCACGACGAAGTTCGAAGGCTGGCACGACGACATGGACTCGGACGACTCCGCCGGGGTGGGCGAGGCCGGGTTCATCAGCCGGCTGCAGGCGGCCCTCGCCGCCGGGCACCATCCGTCGGTGGTCGCGCTCCGCAAGCCGGCCACGACACCGCAGGCGTCGACCGATGCCACGTTCCACGCGGACGTCCTCCGGCTCGATGACGACGCCGACCGCCCGACCATCGAGATGAACGTGACGTCCGCGAACCTCGCGACCAACACCACGCCTCCCCCCGATGCCTTCCTCACCGTCCTGAACGTGGCTTTCGGCCTCGACGTGACCGGGGGCAAGACCCGGATCGACGCGAACCGGCGCAATACCATGGGCGCCGTTCACTTCGAAGGGCGCGTCCAGAGCGTCGACACGATCGGGGGCACCGCGACGCTGGCCGACAACACCGTCATCAAAGTTCCGGTGGGAGGCGAAATCGAGCATCCCGACGAGCATGACGAAGATGACGACGCTCCTCTGAACACCCTGCCGAGGGTCGCCGCCGCGCTCGCGGCCGGCGATACGGTGGATGCCGCCGGCTTCGGCCTCCCGGCGGGCACCGATACCATCGACGCGATCGAGGTGCGGTTCCGGATCCGTGACGTCCACGAGTTCGAGCCGATGGTGGTCGGGTTCGAGGGACGGGTCATGACCGCCGACTCCCTGGCAGGCAAGCTCACCCTGGACGACGGCGAAACCGTCGACGTATCGGATTCCACGCACTTCGTCACTCTCGACCACGGCCTTGCCGGCCTCGGCGATGTGGTGCGCGCCCTGGGCGACACCACGCTGCGGGTCCGGGCCGAAGGGGTCGGCAAGCCGGTCAGCTCGACGGAAGTGCTGGCATTTTTCATCCGCGTCGAGGCGGATTCGGCGAGCGAACACCACTAGCAGCCCCCCCGCCTCCAATACCGGGGAGTCCCTCACGGGACTCCCCTTTTTTTTCGCCGCAACCGTCCTCCGCCAGCCGGCATCTAACAAGAGTGATCACGAAGGCCCAAGGCTGTCCGGTTTCGGGACGAGCAATCCCGCGACCGGCACAGCGCCCGCCCGAGCAGGTCTTCCATCACCCAGTGGATCAATGACTTAGAGCATGACCAGAACGGCACGGAGCGTGCCTAACACCCCAGCGGTATCGAATTCCTCCAAGGACGGTTGTGGCAGCTCCACGGCTTGCGGTTCTCGAAACAGGACGACTCTCGTACGAGCGTGCCCGGCTGACGGAAGCGCTCGGGCACCGCTACGACATCGTTCGCGAGCTGGGCCAGGGCGGGATGAGCCGGGTGTTTCTGGGCTGGGACCGTCTGGAGGCGCGGCGGGTGGCTTTGAAAGTCTTGCGCCCCGGCTTGGCAGCGTCGGTGGAAGATCGAGAGCGGTTCCG
Source organism: Gemmatimonadales bacterium (assembly GCA_035279865.1). Lineage (GTDB taxonomy): Bacteria > Gemmatimonadota > Gemmatimonadetes > Gemmatimonadales > GWC2-71-9 > 40CM-2-70-7. The sequence goes on from DATEGY010000080.1 coordinate 5,555, forward strand.
GCGCGAAGCGGTGATCGCGAGCCGGCTCAACCACCCGAACATCGTGCCCTGTTACGAATTCATCCTGCGGCGGGAGACGGCGGTCGCGGTCATGCGCTACGTGCCCGGGGACTCGCTCGCCACCCGGCTGGCGGGCGGTGTGCGTCTCGATCCACGTTCGACCACCCGGCTCCTCGCGCCCATCGCGGACGCGCTCTCACTGATGCATCAGCGGGGCGTGGTGCACCGGGACGTGAAGCCCGCCAACATCCTGCTCCACGCCGACGATCAATGGCCGTTCATCACCGACTTCGGGATCGCGACGCTCCGAACGTCCGAGCACTCGCGGGCCGAGGCGACCCGGCGGTTCGGCACGCCCGAGTTCATGTCACCGGAGCAGGCCCTGGGCGCCTGGGATGCCGACCATCGGAGCGACGTGTACTCGCTGGGTCTGGTGGCGTATCTCGCGCTCGCCGGTGAGCTGCCCTTCCGCGGCGGCTCTCCCATGGCGCAGATCGCCCAGCGCGCCTCCCTGGATGTCCCGCCGCTCTGCGGCCGCGCGCCCGATGTGCCGGAACGTCTCGCGGCCGTGATCGACCGCGCGCTCCAGCGGAGCCCGTC
>DATEGY010000081.1:0-7216 GCA_035279865.1 Gemmatimonadales bacterium
GCGACCTCGTGCAACGCAACCTCGGTCTCCTCGACGTCGTCAGTCCGGCGACCGGCGTGGTCGCCACGCCCAGCCGGGATCTCCACGCCCTCCGGGGCCAGATGGTGACGAAAGGGGAGCTGATCGCGAAGGTCTACGATCTCCACACCATCGTGGCGCAGATCGCGGTGCAGGAACCCGACATCGGCGACGTGCATGTCGGACAGCCGGTGGTGGTCCGGGCGCGCGCCTTCCCCGGCGTTTCCTTCGGCGGCCGGGTCACCGCGATCGCCACCGCCGCGGAGGGACTCGCGACCGCGCCGACGCCCGACGCCGTGGTTCCCGGGGCGGACGCCACCGCGAAAACATTCCTGGTCACGACGGAGATCGACAACAGCTCGGGACGGCTCAAGCCCGGGATGACGGGGCAGGCGAAGATCCTGGGGGAGCGCCGGCGGATCATCGGTCTCCTGGGCCGCCGGATCGGGCATACGCTCAAGGTCGAAGTGTGGTCCTGGTTCTAACGGGAGGGAATCGTGACGGCGGTGCAGGCTGAACCCCGGCAAGGGGAACGCGGAAACGCGGATGCAACGATCGAGCATCTGTACCTCATGGGACGTCCGCCGATGCGCAACTTCGTCCGGTATGTCGAACGCAACGCCGTCGAGCCCCCCGGGGAGGCGGCGCTCCACGACCTCTGGCGGCGGGCCCGGGACGTGCTCGCGGAGCTGGAACGCACGGAGGCGGGCATCGCGGATCACCCGAGCTTGACGCCGCTCGGGCCGGACGAGCCGCTCCTGAGGAAACTCCTGAACGACCCGCTGATCCGTGATGGGTTCAACGCCGTTCCTACGGAGGTCGCGATGGTCGATCTCCGCCAGGTGGTCGTGTACCAGGGACACATCGACGTGACCCACGCTCGTCGCCTGGCGGAGGACTGGGGCACCGCCCCGAGCGGGCCGGACCTGTTCCGGATCTGTCTGCCGTATGACCATCCCAACCCCCCGGTGCGGTGGTCCCGGCTTTCGAAGAATCGATATGCGTTCGTGTCCCCGTCGAATGACCTGCGGTTCCTGGGCCCCATGCCCATGGACCCCGGCCGAGTGCGGGACTTCGCGGTCCCCGGAAACCTGGTCAACGTGATCGGCATTGCGGTGGGGTTCGGGTCCAACTTCCTGAATGCGGTCCACACGGGGAAGCGAATCATCCTGTGCAACGGCAGTCACCGGGCGTACGCGCTCCGCAAGATGGGTGTCACCCACGTTCCGGCCATCGTCCAGCACGCGTTGGCGCCCGAGGAAATCGAGGCCGTGGCCTCGACCCGGGTCAATGACGATGGCGCGTTGTACCTCGAGCACCCCCGGCCGCCCATGCTGCAGGATTACCTGGACCCTCGACTGCACTACCTGATGGCGGTCCGGCGGCGCGTGCGTCAGGTGACGGTGCGGTTCCAGGTCGAGGAGGATGATGTGCCTGCGCTCTAGCCCCGGGCTCAGTAGTTTCCGGCATGGGTCCTCGAATGCTCAGCCTGCTGCGGATGGTCGCCGCCTTCGCCTACCTGGCGCACGGCACGCAGAAGCTCTTCGGCGTTCCCGGCGGTGCCGGACATGTACCGTACGTCTCCCTCTATGGACTCGCCGGGGTGATCGAAACGACCGGGGGAGCCCTCATCCTCCTGGGCGTCTTCACCCGGCCTGCCGCCCTCATCGCCTCCGGGGAAATGGCCGTCGCCTACTTCCTGGTCCACTTCCGCCAGGGCTTCTGGCCCCTCCTGAACCACGGCGAGCTCGCCGTTCTCTACTGTTTCCTGTTCCTCTATATAGCCGCGGCCGGACCCGGTCCCTGGAGCGTCGACCGTCTCCTCCGGGACCGGAACGACGCCCGTACGACGGGGGCCCGCCGCTTCCGGTAGGCACGCCATCCATTTCGCCGTACTTTGGACGGCGTGGCATCGCCCGACACCATAGCCGCCCGCCTGAGCCAGGGACTCACCGGACGCTACCGCGTTGAGCGGGAGCTGGGCCGGGGTGGCATGGCCATCGTCTACCTCGCGCTGGATGAGAAGCACAGCCGGCCCGTTGCGATCAAAGTCCTGCGACCCGAGATCTCCTCCGCGATCGGTGCCACCCGGTTCCTGCGCGAAATCCAGATCGCGGCCCAGCTGAACCACCCCCACATCCTGCCGCTCTATGACTCGGGCGAATCGGACTCCCTCCTTTACTACGTGATGCCGTACGTCACCGGCGAATCGCTCCGCGAGCGGCTCGCGCGGGAGCACCAGATGCCGCTGCACGACGCGGTCCAGATCGGGGCCGAAGTCGCCAGCGCGCTGCAGTACGCGCACCTCCGCGATATCGTCCACCGCGACATCAAGCCGGAGAACATCCTGCTCTCCGAGGGCTACGCGCTGGTGGCGGATTTCGGGATCGCCCGGGCCATCACCGCAGCGGAAGACTCCGGGCCCGTGACCACCGCCGGGATCACGGTCGGCACTCCGCTGTACATGAGCCCCGAGCAGGCGATGGCCGAGGCCGTGGATGGCCGGAGCGATCAATACAGCCTCGGGTGCGTGCTCTACGAAATGCTCACCGGGCGTCCTCCCTTCGGCGGGACGACGGCGCAGGCCATCCTCGCCAAGCACACGCTCGATCCGGTGCCGTCGATCCGCGCCGTCCGCGCCGATGTTCCCGAGTCACTCGAGCAGGTGATCTCGATCTCGCTGGCCAAAGAGCCCGCCGAGCGGCACGCCGCCGCCGAAACGCTCGAGGCGGCACTCCGCGGATCGATCACGGGAGACGTCATCACCCGCCGGGTGGCGCGCGCCGAGCCGCCCCAACGTCGCAGGCGCCGCCGGGCGGCGCTCCTGGCGTCATTCACGGTCCTCCTGTCGGTCGGCGTCGTGACGATGGCCCGCCGGCCACGTGCGCCCGCCCCGGGCCCGGCGTCGTCGTCGGTCGCCGTCATTCCCTTCACGAACGCCGGGGAGGTGGGGAAGCCGGACTACTACGTCGACGGGTTCACCGAAGACCTGATCGGGGCCTTGCGACGGATCCCGGGGCTGCGGGTGGCGCCGGCCACGAGCTCGTACCGATTCGCCCGGACGGCTCGCACGCCGAAGGAGCTCGGCCAGCGGCTGGGCGCGTCCTACCTGATCGGCGGCAACGTGCTGCGGCAGGGGAGCCGGGTGAAGGTGCACAGCTACCTCATCCAGACGGCGACCGGCGATACCATCTTGCCCAGCTCGTACGACACCCTGGACCGGGGCAGCCTAGAGGTGCAGACGGAGATCGCACGCGGTATTGCACAGCAGCTGCGGGTGAACCTGAGCGCGGCCACCGCTGCCTCGCTGGCACGGCGCCCCACACAGAATCCAGTGGCCTACGACCTCTATCTCCAGGGACGGGCAGCAGACGAGCAACGCACCTTCTCGTCCCTCCAACGATCTATTCAGCTCTTCCAGGCCGCCATCAAGGCGGACACGGGCTTCGCGCTGGCCTATGCGGGACTCGCGGACGCCTACGGCTTCATGGCGGCGTTCCAATACGCGCCCCCCCGGGACTTTTTTCCGCAGTCGCGCGCGGCGGGGAATGAAGCGGTGGCCCGGGACAGTCTCCTGCCCGAGGCCTACGCGAGCCTGGGGTTCGTCGCCTTGTTCTACGACTGGAATATCCCGGATGCCTTTCGACAGTTGGACGAGGCCTTGCGGCTCGACTCCACGCTCACCCGGGCGCACCTGTTCCGTTCCCACGCCTTCATCACCCAGCATCAGCCGGACTCCGCGGTGGCGGAAATGCGCGCCGCTCAGGCGCTCGAGCCCTTCAGCCTGATCGTCGGCACCCGGCTCATGACGGCCCTGTACTTCGCGGGGAAACATGAGGAGGCTGCGCGGGAGGGGGAGCGGGTGTTGGCGGGGGACTCCACGTATGCGCTGGTGGTCCCCGACCTCGCGCGGGTGTACCTCCTGATGGACCGCTGTGCCGATGCCCTGCGGATCACGAGCCGGCCGATGACGAACTTCTATGAGGGGGTCCGGACCCTCGCCGGCATCGCCTATGCGAGATGCGGTCAGCCGGAGCGCGCGCGGCAGGTCCTGAAGGAGCTGGATGCCCGGCGACGGGCAGGCACGTACGTCGAGCACTACGACTATGCGGCCATTTATGCCTCGCTCGGCGATCTGGACAACGCGTTCCGGGAGTTCAATCTGGCGGTGGACGATCGGGAATTCTTCCTCTTCAGCGTCACGTGGGACCCGATGTGGGTGTTTTTGCGTCCCGACCCGCGATTTGCGGCGCTGACCTCCCGTATTTCCCTCAACAGCAAGGAGTGATCCCGGCGGCACCCCATTTGCAACCTTTCCGGCCTCCGTCGCGTCTTACTGTTTGATGAGACACCTCAACCGACTTGCCGTAAGGGAGCTGGATATGAAGGGGACCGTGTTGGCCTTGGCCGCCGTCCTGACGTTCGGCAGTACCGCACTGGGCATGCAGGGCATGGCGGCGGAGTGGGCCGCCGCGCAGGATCAGGGTGCGCTGGCCGGGGCTCCCCGGGCCACCCCCGGTCCCGTTGGCCAGATCTGGCTGGGAGGCACGCTTCCGGCCATTACGGTGGAAGCCCGGGCCTATTCGGCCGTGGTCATGGCGGCTCCCGCGGTCCCGCTGGCGGCGCCCCACCGGCGCGCCTGACCGAACCCGGAAACCGGGACTCCCGAACCCCCGTAGGATTCAGCAGCTTACGAATCCCGCGGGGGTTTCTCGCAGGAGGAGACGGTATGACGATGAAAAGCTTCTGGATGAAGTGGCGCGCGGAAATCCTCCGCGGCTCAGTCATCTTCGTGGTGGTGGTGGGGGCCGGCCTGGCCCTCGTCTCGGCCTTTCGCACGGGCGTGGACCGCATCAAAACCAGCACGCGGGGCTTCATCCCGCAGCTCGCTCAGGGGCTCAACGTGAGCCTGGGCGGCGGCTTCGACGATCCCGGCCGTACGCATGGCGATGCCTGGAGCTGGCACAAGAAACTCGCCTCCGGGCAACAGATCACGATCCGCAACACGAACGGGCCGGTGGAGGTCCATGCCGCCGAAGGCTCGGAGACTCTGGTCGAGACCGAGAAGAGCTGGCTCGGGTCGGATTCGGCCGCCGTCCAGGTCGTTGCGAACGAGACCTCCGACGGCGTCACCCTCTGCGCGGTCATGGCAGGGTCCCGGAACGGGGAGTGCGGCGGTGAACGGCGTTGGACCTCGAACGACCATCACGGCATCCCGAAGGTCGCCGTGAAGTTCACGGTACATGTGCCCTCCGGCGTCAGGGTCGACGTGGAGGCGGGCGTGGGTGATGTGATCGTGGACGGCGGGACGGCGGGACTGAAGGTGCACTCGGCGACGGGCGACATCAGCGTGACCTCGATGGCGTGGCCCGTGGATCTCGTGAGCAATACCGGTGACGTCAGCGCGACGCTGGGCGCTCCGGGCCGCGAAGACGCGACGGTGAAGTCGGGCACTGGTGATGTGAGCGTGTCCCTGCCGGCACAAGTCAATCTGTCGATCAATGCGCATACCGGCACGGGCGATCTGTCCGACCAGTTCGATCTCCCGGTCTCCGAGGCGCAGTATGGACCCTCGAAGTCGCTGACCGGAAATCTCGGATCAGGGGGGGCCGTGCTGACGCTGACTACCGGGACTGGCGACATCTCCCTGAACAAGGTGGATCGGAGCCAGGTGCGCGTGACCAGCGTGCGGGTCGGGAAAGGGGCGCATGGCGTGACCGTCGTCGCCCCCGTGGCTCCGACGCCGCCGGCGCCGGCGAAGCCTTAAGGCAGGTATCCCTTCACGGCCGCGGCGAAGCCGCGGACGTCGATGGGCTTGGGCAGAAAACCATCGAACCCGGCTCCCTGAACGCGTTCGCGTTCGTCGGGGGCCGACCCACCACTCAGGGCGACCACCTTCAAGGGCTGGTCGCCCTGAACGCTTCGGGCTGCCGCGAGCAACGCGAACCCATCCCGTCCTGGAATCTGAATGTCGAGGAGCAGGAGGTCGGGGCGGCGACCGGACAGCAGGGCCTCGAGCCCGTCGCCCGATTCCCGGTCCACCACTTCATGCCCCGCGGACTTCAGGAGGGCCGCGCCCAGCCGACGGACCGTCGGGTCGTCGTCCACCACCACGATGTACGCCACGTTCTACAATACCTACATTTCGCCCTCATGCGACCCAACAGCCTCGGCATTCTGGGCCTCGGTGCCATCGGGGGTTCGCTGGCGCGGCAGGCGAAGGCGGCCGGCATCCCCCGGGTACTGGGGTGGAGCCCGGAGCCTGCCGAGCGCGTGGCGGCGGTGAAGCAGGGGGCGCTGGATGATGCGCCCCACGCCGTGGCCGAGGTCGTGGGACGCGTCGACCTCCTGGTGCTGGCGGCGCCCCCCGCCGCCAATCTGGAGCTTCTCGACCGCCTCGCGCCCCGGATCGCGCCCTCCTGCTTCGTGACTGACGTCGGGTCGGTGAAGCGGGGCATCGTGGCCAAGGCCGAGGCGCTGGGGCTGGGGAGCCGGTTCGCCGGGAGTCACCCGCTGGTGGGAACGGAGCGGAACGGGTTCGACGCCTCGCGGGCTGACCTGTTTCGCGGGGCGGTGGTGTACGTGACGCCGGCGGAGGGCGGGGCAGGAGCGGAACGCGAGGTCGCCCACTTCTGGGAGTCGGTCTGCGGCGCGCATCCCGTCGTGCTCGATGCCGCGGCCCATGATGCCCAGCTGGCGGTGACCAGCCATCTGCCGCAGGTCGTGTCCTCCCTGCTCGGGCTCTTTTTGTCCCGGCACCTTCCGGCGGGCGCGAGTCTCGGCCCCGGGGCCCGCGACACCACGCGGCTGGCGGCCTCGGAGCCCTCCCTCTGGACCGAGATCCTCCTGCTCAACCGGGACGCGCTCCTGCCGGCGCTGCGGGCGCTCGAAGAGCCGCTGGGCGAATTGGAACGGGCGCTGGAAGCGGGGGATCGGGAAAGGGTTCGATCCTGGCTGTCCGCGGCCTCGCAATGGCGGCGCGGGCTGGACCGGCCTGCGGGCGGGCCGTAACGTTGCGCGCTTCGTGAGCGATCTCCTCGAGACCCTGAATGCCGCCCTCAAGGACAAGTACGTCCTCGAGCGCGAGCTGGGCCGCGGGGGCATGGCGACGGTGTTCTATGCCGAGGATGTGAAGCACGGACGGGGCGTCGCCATCAAGGTGCTGCATCCCGATGTCGCTGCCTCGATGGGGCAGGAC
>DATEGY010000082.1:0-7983 GCA_035279865.1 Gemmatimonadales bacterium
CGCTCGTCGTCCTGAGTGCGGCGTGCACCGCAAACCAGGACGTCCTCACGGCTCCCGAGCCGCAGACGCTCGGCGCCTACCTCGCGTCCCGGCACCCGGCCGACATCCTCGTCACCGACAAGAGTGGCGGAACACGCTGGATTCACAATCCTGCGGTGCAGGGTGATTCGCTCCGGGGCGTGCGTGGCCATGATCTTCCCCGACTGCCGGTGTCGATTGCCGTCGCCGAGGTGGCCGGCGTGCAGGAGGCCCATTTCAGCACCGGCAGGACCTTGGGACTCGTCGGGGCGATCCTGGGGGTACTCGCGGTGGCCGCCCTCGTGCTCGGGTCCTCCGGGGGCTACAGCTATTGAGGGGGATCCTCGTCCTCGGCATGGCCCGTGCACCGTTGTCGTTCGCGGGTACCCGGGTGCTCCGTGCGCCCCCATATTGAGCCGTGGTCAACGACCTGCTGCGTGACGCGCTGATCCTGCTCTCCACCATCGATCCGATCGGTTCGGTGCTGGTCTTCGTGGCGGTGAGCGATGGGATGGGTGCCGCGGCGCGGCGGCGCCTGGCCGGGCGCGCCGTGGTCATCGCCGGACTCACCTTGATCGGGTTCCTGGTGCTGGGGCAGGTAGCGCTGGCGGCGATGCATGTGTCGCTCACGTCCTTTCAGATCGCCGGCGGTGCCTTCCTGTTCCTGTTCGGCGCCCAGATGACGCTGACCGATTTCACGAGCCACATGGCCGGTCCCGACGACGGCACGGGTTCCCGGGATCCCGCCGTGTTCCCCCTCGCCATTCCCGCCATCGCCTCTCCCGGTGCTCTGCTGGCCGTCGTGGTCCTGACGGAGAACACCCGGTATTCGACCGCTCACCAGGCCCTGACCGCCGGTGTGCTCGTCGCCATCCTGGGCCTGACGTATCTGTTCCTGCGCTGGGCCACCCACCTGATGCGCTGGCTGGGCCGGACGGGTGGCTCCGCGCTCATCAAGATCCTGGGGATGATCCTGGCGGCGCTCGCTGTCGAGATGGTGGTGGAGGGCCTGGTACGCCTCGGCGTGCTTCGCGGGGTAGCAGCATAGAACCCTGACGGGGGACTCCCATGAAGGCGATCCTGACAACTCTGGTTCTCGTCGCGGGCGCGACGTGCGCTTCCGCTCAGGGGATGCTGCCCTCCTGGGCCGATAGCGCATTTCGGGCGTCACCCGCAGCTGGGCTGAGGTATTCGCTCACGTCCCGCCTAACCGTCGGTGATTTCGACGGGGACGGGCTGGACGACGTCGCCATCGAAGTCCAGAGTGAGAATCTGGATCGTGGCATCGTGATCATTCACCGCATCGACCGGTCGGTGCATGTCCTCGGCGCCGGACGCGACGTCGGGAACGGCGATGTGGAGATTCGGAACTGGGGTGTGACGGAGCTCAGGCACCACAAGGATGCGATCGTGGTCGTGCGACCCGACAACAAGAACGGACTGCTGGTCTGGGACGGCCAGACGTACCGCTGGGTGCCGGACGAGTGATGGCCCGCCGCGCCACGGCCGCGGTCGCCGGGCTGAGCATGCTGTTTCTGCAGGGGTGCACGGCCGGGTGGCATCGGACCGATCTCCTGACGCCCGATTCTCTCGGTCCCCGCGCCCAATTCGAAGTGTGGCAGGGCGATTCGGTGCGGCGGTGGCACGCCCTGCGCGTCACCGGCGACTCCCTGTCGGGGATTCCGTACACCAAGGCCCTCGACTGTGATTCGTGCCGTACCGCGCTTCCCCGCGTCGCGGTGGACTCGATCCGGCTGGGTCATCCGGTGCGCGCCTTCTGGGGGACGGTGGCGCTGATCATTCTCACGCCGGTGGTGCTCCTCTTCGGTGTCTGCAGCGTGTCGTACTGCATCAGCGAAGGCACGTGACCACCCTGCATATCGCGCTCATCCGCGGCGTGAATGTCGGGGGCAAGAGCATGCTCGCGATGGCCGACCTGCGAGCCGCCTGCGAGAAGCTGAAGCTCAAGAACCCCCGGACGCTCATGCAGAGCGGGAATCTGGTGGTCGAGAGCCCGGAATCCACCGCCGAGGTGGAGGACCGGCTGGAGCGGGGGATCCGGAAGCAGCTGGGTCGCGAGCTCGAGTTCTTCGTCCGTTCGCCTAAGGAGTGGGACGCCATCATCAAGGCCAATCCGTTCCCCAAGGAAGCGAAGAACGACCCGGGGCACCTTCACGTCCTCTGCCTCAAGGACAAAGTGACGCCCGCAGCCGTGAAGGTCCTGCGTGGCAAGATCGTGGGGAGGGAATACATCGAGGGACGGCCTCGGGAGCTCTACGCGGTCTACCCCGATGGCGCCGGGCAATCGAAGTTCACCACGGCGGTGATCGACCGGACGCTGGACACGCGGTGTACCGCGCGAAACTGGAATACCGTCCTGAAGCTGGCGGCAATGGCCAAGGGAGTACGATGAATATCAGCGTGGAGTCTGTCGCGACCGTTCGCAGTCCCCGGACCGGGCTCGAAGATGACAACTGGGGTGACGTGGAGTCGCGGATCGAGCTGGTAGAGGGTATGGCCCCGGAGTCACTGGACGGGATCGACGCGTTTACGCACCTCGAGATCATTTTCTACTTCGATCAACTGCCCGATGACATGGTGGAGTGGAAATCCCGGCACCCGAGGGGGAGCCCGGCGTGGCCCAAGGTCGGCATCTTCGCCCAGCGGGCCGCCGGGCGGCCCAACCGCCTCGGCACCACGATGGTGCAGCTGGTGGGCCGGGAAGGGAGGGCCCTGATCGTCCGCGGGCTCGATGCCGCGGACGGGACGCCCGTCCTCGACATCAAGCCCGTGATGCGCGACTTCCTCCCTCGAGGCGAAGTGCGCCAGCCCCAGTGGGCGACGCAGCTCATGCACCACTACTGGGTGAGCTGACCAGCCTCCGCGCCACCGGCCACGGCGCGCCGGAAGCCGGGCGCCGCCGGCGGATGCATCTGGTACTCGGCCGGGGGACTCGCGCCCAGCAGGTTCTTCACGAAGTAATCCCAGCGGCGGCGGATCATATACGGCTCGTTGCCGAACCCGTGACGGCGGTTGGGCAGCGAGAGCTCGTCGAAGTCCTTGTTGGCGTCGATCAGGGCGTTGATCAGGTTGAGTGAGTTGTACGGCGGCACATTGTTGTCCGTCGTGCCGTAGGCGATCAGGAGCTTTCCTTTCAGGTTCTTCGCCATGTTCTGGTTCGCCTGATCGTCGTAGTTCGACTTCCCGCCGCTCCAGGTTTCGAGTCCCTGATAACGCTCCCCCCAGTCGTCCTCGTACTCCCGGTTGTCGTGGTTGCCCGCTTCGGACACCGCGACCTTGAAGAAGTCGGGGTACCGCAGGATGCCGTCGGTCGAGGCGAACCCGCCTCCCGAGTGCCCCCAGATCCCTGAGCGATCGAGGTCGATCCAGGAAAACCGCTTCGCCAGCTCTTTCTCACCGGCGATCTGATCGGGAAGGCCGTTATCGCCCATGTCGCCGTAGTAGGCATCGTGGAAGGCCTTGGAGCGCATGGGCGTGCCCATCGAATTGATCTGCACCACCACGAACCCCAGCTCCGCCATGCCCTGCGCGTCGCCACGGCCCGCGTTGAAGCCCCAGCCGCCGACGCTGCCGATCTGGGGTCCCGGGTAGATGTTGTTCACGATCGGGTACTTCCGCGTCGTATCCAAGGCGGTGGGACGAAACAGGAGCCCATACAGATCGGTCTTGCCGTCACGGGCCTTCACGGAAATCACCATCGGGGGCTTCCATCCGGTGGCCAGGAGCTTCGAGATGTCCGCCTTCTCGAGCGGGACCTGGATCCTGCCGGTGTTGTCGCGAAGTACCGACACCGGCGGCACGTCGGGCTGGGAGTACACGTCGACGAAATACTTTCCGTCGGGCGAGAACGTCACGTCATGATCGCCGGCTTCGGGGGTGAGGTTCGTGAGCCGGGAGCCGTCCAATCGCACGCTCCAGAGCTGGCGGTAGTACGGATTGGCGGGCTCATGCCCGGCCGTTTCGAACCACACGGTACGGGTCGCCTCGTCGAGGCGCACGATGTCGAGGACCGGCCACTCTCCCTGGGTGATGCGGTTCTTCAGCTTGCCGGTGCCGAGGTCGTAGAGATAGAGGTGCCCCCAGTTGTCGCGCTCGGAGAACCAGATGAACTCGTTGGTGCCCCAGAGGACGCGGATGTTCGAGCCCCGGAATCCGGACTCGTACTGGGTCGGGACCGATTCGTCGAACACCTCGCGGACGGCGCCCGTCGCGGCGTCGGCGACGCGCACCCATTCATGCTTGTGGTCCCGTGAGGTCGACACGAAGAACAGCTTGCCGCCGTCGGGGCTCCAGCTCACATCGGTCCACGACTGCCCGCAGGCGATGTGGTCGCAGAGGGTCGACCGGTGTTGATCGGGAGCCATCTGCAGCCGGATGACCTTCCCCTGGTCCACGTCGATGATCACGCGCTGGATCATGGTGACCACGGTGTCGCCGGGCAGGGGGTACTTCCACGCCTCGAGGACGGGGTGGCCGACCCGGGTCTGGACCAGGTACATGTCGCCGACGCCGCGCTGATCCTGCTGGAAGGTGGCGATTTTCCGGGAATCGGGAGACCAGACCAGGATCGGCCGGTCACTCTTGGTCCAGCCGGCGTTGTCGGTGGCATACCCGAAGTCCGGGGCCCCGTCCGTGGTCAGCTGGGTTTCCTTGCCGGTCGCTACGTCTTTGACCCAGAGGTTGTCACTCTTGATGAAGGCCGCGCGCCTGCCGTCGGGGGAGACCACTTCGTTCCGGGAAGCGGCCTCGCGCTGGCGGCGCTCCCCGGTGCACGTGGCGGGTGCCGGCGTACAGGTCCAGTGATTCCGTCCGGCGTCGAAGCTGATCGACTTTCCGTCTTCCCCGTAGGTGAAGTCCATGAACGGCAGGTGAAAGGCGTCGTACGTCGTGTCGGCGGCGGCCGAAAGGGCCTTGGCGATGGCTGCCTGATCGAAGGCCGGCTTGAGCGACTTCCGGGCGGGATCGGCGACGAGGTACTCGAATCCGAGTGCGGACTGATTCCGGAACCACAGGCGGTCGGCGGAGAGCCAGGTTCCGCGAACGGCGCCATTGTAGACCAGGGGATTGACGTTGTAGCCCAGGAACCTCTCCGCGCGCGCGTAGTCGTCGGAGGTCAGGGACGGAGGGGCGTAGGGTTGCTGGGCCGTGAGAAGAGCGGGAAGGAGGGCAAGCACCAGTACCGACGGTCGCATAGATCGGGATCTCGGAAGAGGGTGGAGGACCGGCAATATATATTCTGCTTCATGACCACGCTGATTGCCGTTCTCACTACGCTCGTGGCCGTCTCCGCGCTGTTCCTGTGGTGGAAAGTCCGCTACACGCGCCACGTGCGGCGGGACGCGATCCGCCGGTCGCTGGCCGTGGTCACCGGCAAGGTGTCGGAGCAGCTCGCACCCTATTGGCCGCAGTTTCCGTTCGTGGCGCGGGACGCCCGGTTCCTGGGAAGCCCGGTAGATTTCGTGGTGTTTGACGGTCTCTCGGAAGGGGAGGGCGCCGTGCGGCGGGTGGTCTTCGTCGAAGTGAAGTCGGGGGAGGCCCGGCTGTCGACCCGGGAACGCGGCATCCGCGAGGCCATCGAGCGGGGTGCCGTGGAATGGATGGAGCTGCGCGTATGAGCGACGATCGAGCCCGCCGCACTCTCCTGCGTCACGCCCTGGCGACCCTGGCGTACCGCGGGGCGAAAGCGTTCCGGGATGCGCCGGAAGGCTTCGTCGATTTCCGTGCCGCGTCGGGGTCCCGGTCGGCCGGTGAAATCCTGGCGCACATCGGGGACCTCCTGGACTGGGGGCTGGGCCTGGCCCAGGGGCAGCATAAATGGAAACAGTCGCCGGTGCTGCCCTGGACGGAGGGGGTGGCGCGCTTCCATACGTCGCTCGAGCGCTTCGATACCGCACTGGGGAGTGAGGACGGCCTGGGGTTCTCGGCCGAACAGCTCTTCCAGGGGCCGATCGCCGACTCGTTCACGCACGTGGGGCAGATCGCCATGCTCCGGCGGCTTGCGAGCGCGCCGATCAAGGGCGAGGACTACTCCCGCGCCGACATCGCCGCCGGCCGGGTGAGCCAGGCCCAGTCCACCCCGAAGGTGGAGTTCTAGTCAGGACGCTGGCGTGCCCATCGGCCCGGGGGCATGTTGAAGTGGAGTCCGCACTGTTTCAGGATGATACACACCATTTTCGGAGGTCCCATGTCCGCCATGTCCCGCCGCCTCACCGTTCGTCTGCTCACCGTGGCGCTGCCGCTCGCGCTGGTCGCGACCGCCGCGTTCAAGGTGGGAGAGTACGTCCAGGGTCAGCCGCATATGGAAGCCGCGATGACGGCCCTCAAGAGCGCCAAGACCCACCTCGGCGAAGCAGCCGACGACAAAGGCGGACACAAGGTCGCGGCGATGAAGGCCATCGACGAGGCGATCGTGCACGTCCAGGCCGGCATCGACTACGCGAAGGCCAATCACTAACCCATGCTCCTCGTCCTCGACAACTACGACTCCTTCACCTACAACCTGGTCCAGTATTTCGGGGAGCTGGGGGCGGAGCCCGTGGTGTACCGCAACGACGCCTTGTCGGTCGAGGACGTGGTCCGGCTCAAGCCGTCGGCCCTGGTGATTTCGCCGGGGCCCGGCAAGCCGGCGCAGGCGGGAATCGCCGTGCCGCTGATCAGGGCGCTGGCGGGAGAAACGCCGATCCTCGGCGTATGTCTCGGGCATCAGGCGATCGGTGAAGCGTTCGGCGGGAAAGTCGTCCGCGCCGACCGCCTGATGCACGGGAAAACCTGCGACGTCGTCCACGACGAAGACGAGCTGTTCGAGGGCATGCCGTCGCCGATGACGGCGATGCGGTATCACTCGCTGATCGTGGCGCCCGACGGGCTCCCGCGGGATCTCGTGGTGACCGCCTGGAGCGCCGATCGTCCGCGCGCCGAAGAAATCATGGCCATGAAGCACCGGCATTTCCCCGTGTACGGCGTGCAATTCCATCCGGAATCCGTCGGCACCGAGTTTGGTAAACTCTTGTTAGGTAACTTCTTGAGGGTGGCACAAGCGACGGTCTAGACTCCACGGCACGACTCTTGTATCTTGCCCTGTGCCCCTCCTCGGTGTGATTCCCGCTCGGCTGGGCTCCAGCCGATTGCCCAAGAAGCCCCTCCTGTCTCTGGCAGGTGACCCCCTCATCCTCTGGGTTGTCCGACGTGTCGCCGAGCTCCAGCTCTGCGATCGCCTCGTCGTCGCGACCGATGCCCAGGAGATTTCGGCCGTGGTCGAACGGGCGGGATTCGAAGCGGTGCTCACGTCTCCGAAGCATGAGAGCGGCACAGAGCGAATCTCCGAAGTTATTGCTATGAAAGACTTTAAGCAGTTCGACCTCATCCTAAATGTACAGGGTGACGAGCCCCTCGTTTCCCCCAAGGCGATCACCGGAACGGTCTCACGCCTCGAGCGCGGAGATCCGATCGGCACCGCCGCCGGCTCCCTCGATCCCTCCCTCGTCTCGGACCCCAGCCGCGTCAAGGTCGTGGTCGGACCTGACGGCCGGGCGGCGTACTTCTCCCGCGCGCCCATCCCGTTCGACCGTGACGGGACCGGCACTGTGGTCTACCACCAGCACGTGGGGGTGTACGGCTACACACGCGAGGCCCTCGAACGGTGGGTCAAGCTGCCTCCCGTTCCGGAAGAGCGGTGGGAGCGGCTGGAACAGCTGCGCCCGCTGCTGCACGGCATCCCCATCGGCGTCTCCCTGTTCGACGGCCCGGCGGCACCCGGAGTCGACACGGCCGACGATCTCGCGTTCGCGGAACGCGAAATAACCAGAGCCCTGAAAGAGGTGAATTCGTGAGCTCGACCAAGTACGTCTTCGTCACGGGCGGGGTGGTGAGTTCTTTGGGGAAGGGCATCGCGGCCGCTTCCCTGGGACGCCTCCTGGTCGAGCGCGGGTTGAAGGTGACGATCCA
>DATEGY010000083.1:0-16112 GCA_035279865.1 Gemmatimonadales bacterium
GTACCTGTCGGGTGGCGGCGCGAGCGCGCATGACATCGACCTCGACGCCAATGCACTCTTCCCAGTGGGCTCTGGAAGCACCTACCGGAAGGGGATGTACCTGACGGCAGGTGGGGGTCTCGACTTCACGGGCACGAGCCCCGGCGGCAGCGCGACGCTCCTCCAGATCAACGGCGGAATCGGCACCCGCGTGCCCTATGAGTCGGGGGCAATCCGACTCGAAGCGTACGTGAAGTACCACTTTGAAGACACGTCCGCCGGGATCCCCAATACGTTCGAAATCGGAGGCCGGGTCGGCCTGTCGCTCTGGCACTAGTCGTTCCCTGAAGGGACGGATTCTCGAGGTCCGGCGGGCTCCCGCCGGACCTTTTTATTGACTTCTCCGGCCCTTTTTCCCATTTAGTATCGGCCGTCTTTGGGGGTTTTCTCACCATCTGGGAGGGGGAACGCCATGAAGCGGACAATACGGTGGATCGTGGGGTTGGCGCTGGTGCTCGGCGCCGGCAGTCTGGGTGCGCAGACGCGGATCTCGCTGGGCGGTGGCCTGCTCATGCCCATGGGGACCTACTCGGACAACGACAAGATGGGATTCATCGGACAGGCCGGCGTCGGATTTCCGGTGGGACCGGTCGGCATCAGGGTTGAAGGCGACTACGGCCAGACCAGTCACAAGAACGGCGTCGGCGGCAACACCAAGGTCATCGGCGGCATGGCGTCCGTCGTCTATCATTTCAAGACGCCGGCTGGCGTGAAGCCGTACGTGCTGGGCGGCCTCGGCATGTACAACGTGAAGGTCGATGTCACCGGGTTCGGATCCGCGTCGGAGACCAAGATCGCGTTCGGCGGCGGCGCCGGACTCGAATTGAAGATGACCGGCGCAAGCCTCTACCTCGAAGCGCGGTACATGAACGTCACCACGACCGGTGGCTCGACCGCGTTCATCCCGATCACCGTCGGCGTGCGGTTCTAGGACGCATTCCGCCGTTCATTCGTCGTGCCGGCCCCCCGGGGAACCCCGGGGGGCCGATGCGTGTACGGGATACGGCGTGTCGGGATGGCGCGTGTCGCCGGAACGGGCTGACACGTTGACTTGCCGGAACTGACTTCCTACCGTTGGGCGGGTCATAGACGTACTCACCCGAGCGGAGGTTTCTCATGAAGCGGACGTGGCTTCTGGCAGCAACGGCCGTCCTGGCGATCGGCGTCGCGACGCCGGCGTCGGCCCAGTTTCTTGGCATGCCGGTGTGGAACAGCCCCACCGGAGGCAGCGGTCTGACCATCAGCGGCGACTACGGCAAGCCCGACAACAGCTCCGGCGGCGGCAACGCCTTCGGCGGACGCGCCACCCTCGGCCTCGGCACGCTCTCCGTGACTGCGGGGATCGACAACTACAAGCCCAGCGGGACCGGCGCTCAGAGCGCGACAAGCTTCGGCGGGGACGTCGCCTTCCGTGTGATCGGCGGGCCGCTCGTGCCGGTCAAGATCAATGTCCAGGGCGGGGCAGCGCACGCTTCCGTGTCCGGGACCGGGTTCACGAACGTCACCGGCGCCGTCGGCATCGGCGTGACATTGCCCATGCCCGGGATCAGCATCGAGCCCTACGTTTCTCCGGGAGTCCGATACCAGAAGATCGGCGGTGCGCTGGGGACGAGTAACACGAACTTTGGCTTCGCGCTGGGCGCGAACGTCGGATTCGGGATGCTGGGCGTGCACCTCGCTTGGGACTACACGAAGGTCACGGGCGGCCACACCAGCGTCTTCGGCATCGGCGCCCATCTGGCGCTGAAAGTGCCGATGGGGATGTAAGACCGGTTCACATTCATCAGTGCCGTCGGTAGCTTTGGGGCGCGCCTTCCTGCTCTCGGGCGCGCCCCAACACGTTTCAGGAGACCCGTTGCGACCTCTGACGACCCTTGCCGCGATCGCCCTGCTGCTGGGCACCGGCGCCTGTGCCGCCACCTACGACGCGACCCATCTGGGCGTGCCCATCGCTCTTGCGGACGCCCGGACGCCCGCGCCAAGCGGGGGCACGCCGTTCTCGGTGACCAAACACCCCGTGTATGTGATGTGGGGGCTCATGTCGGCGAGTGAGCCGGACCTGGACGATCTGCTCTCAGGCCAGCTCGGCCCCGGAGCCGGCCTCACCCAGGTGAAGATTCACACGCGCATGAAGTGGTCTGATTTCCTGATCACCGTATTCTCGGCCGGCTTCCTGTCACCCCGCTCGGTCACCTTCGAAGGCGTCATCGTCCCATCCTCCGGAGCGGGACACTAAGCCAGGAGACTCCGCACCAGGTCCGCCGTCCGCTCCGCCGCGCCGCGTCCTTCCTCCACCACCCGCCGCGCCGCGAGTCCTGCCGCCCGCCGCTGGGCGGCGTCATGATGCCAGACCGACCACCGCGCGAGCAGGGCGTGCCGTCCATCCTCGGGAAGCGCCGCGGCACCCCCTGCTTCCAGCAGCAGGCCCGCGTCCCGGCTCATGCCCCACCGGGGCCCGAAGATCACCGGCATTGCAAACGCCGCGGGCTCGAGCACCGAGTGCAGCCCCGCCCGATGGAACCCCCCGCCGACGAACGCCACATCTCCCGCCGCGTAGAGATCCGCGAGTAATCCAACCCGGTCCACCACCACGAGGGGCACGACGCCCCCCGGCGACAGCTGCGACAGGCGCACGGGGCGCGGGAGTCCCGCGCGCGTGGCGGCGGTCGCGATCCCGGCCAGGTGATCGGGATTCGGCTCGTGGGGCGCGAGGACCAGGCGTGCGGTCGGCACCTGCGCGCGGAGATCGGCGAAGGTGGGGAGGAGCACCGCTTCATCCGCGGGCCAGGTCGACCCGGCCACGACGGTGAACGCGCCGCCCGCCGGCACCTCGAGGCGGGTCAGGGCGTCGATGGTGGGATCGAGCCGGCCAGCGCGCTCCAGCACGCTGTCGTACCGCGTATCTCCGGTGACCGACATCGCCGAAGGGCGCGCGCCGAGGAGCTCGAGGCGGGTGGCGTCCGCTTCCGAGATGGCGCCGATCTTGTCCAGCGCTTCGTAGGCGGTGCGCGACCAGTTCCGCGCCGGCCAGTTGAGCCGCGAGCTCGTGGGGGACACGGTGGCGGAGATGAGTCCGAGCTTCACGCCCCGTGCGGCGGCGCCGAGGGTGAGCTCGGGCCAGACGTCGAGCTTGGAGTAGACGAGCGCGGTGGGCTTCAGGGCTTCGAGCGCTCCCTGCACCGCGTCGGGCCGGTCCCACGGGAGGTAGTCTACGACGTCAACCGGCAGGGAGCGGGCCAGCCGTTCGGCGGACGGGGAGAAGAACGTGTAGGCGATCTGCCACTCGGGGTGCGTGGAGCGGAGCATTTCGATCACCGGTTTGGCCTGCAGCCCTTCACCTACGGAGGGCGCGTGCATCCAGATGAGGGGCCGGCTCTGATCCCGGTACGCGGAGCCCCAGGCGGTAAGGCGGTCGAGCAGCTGCCGCCGTCCTTCCAGTCCTTTGGCGAGCTTGGGGTTGAAGCGTGCGGCGAGCGGCGCGGCCCCTGCCGCGGCCCGCATCCCCAGCCGGTACCACAGGGGCGGCCGCCGGGGGGGCGCCATCAGTGGCCGGGGTGAGCGGGGGCGGTCTTCGCGCGGTAGATCGAGTCGAGAATGCCCCGGAACTCAGGGTAGGGGGCAGCCCCTTCGAGGAGCCCCCCTTCGATATAGAAGGTCGGCGTGGCGTGGGCGCCGGCGCGGGTGGAGCTCGCGGCGTCGGCATCGATCGCCGGGCGGGTGGCGTGGGTCTGCACGCAGGAAGACAGGGCGGACTTCGAGAGCTGGAGCGAGTCGCCGAGTCCCAGCAGATAGGGCAGCGGATTGTCGAGCTGGTCCCAGTCATCCTGGTGGTGGTAGAGGAGGTCGTGCATGGGCCAGAATTTCCCCTGCCGGGCGGCGCACATGGCGATCTCCGCGGCGGGGATGGTGTTCTTGTGGATGGACACCAGGGGATAGTTGATGAAGATCCAGCGGACTTTGCCGGTCTTGATGTAGTCCTGCTCCACGGAGGGCAGGACCGTCAGGGCGAAGTACCGGCAGGCGGGGCACTGAAAGTCCGCCATTTCATAGACGGTGACGGGGGCGGAAGCCGGACCCTGGGACCGCCCGGCGGCGCCATCAGCACCCTGGGCGATGAGCCGGGGAGCCCCGCCGCTCAGTAATAAGATGAAAGAGAGGACAATCCGAAAACGAGCGGAGTGCACAGAGCCCTCTGGGGATCGAAAGCCCGTCGCGTTTGGCCACATGTCTAGCCCCTGGGACATTGCAGAAACCTGACTTCGGCATGCTCTTGCGGCTCGGGCGTTTGAGCCGCACGATAGCGTACGCTAGAACCATAGCGGACCCCGGTGCGTGACACCAGTCACGTCGACCCTGGCCGTCTAGCCGTCTAGCCGTCTGACATCACGACCGTCAAGCGTCAGCGCGTTCACCCAAGCCGTTGGGCGACGCGGGCGCCTGAGATCAATACAGAGGGAAGGATGTGCTCCGCGTAGACCCGTCACCGTCGACGGGCCCGCGGTGTTTGCTGAACCCCGACGCGGGAGGGCGTTGGTGGCACCGTCTGTCGAGTGGTCACTGTACCCGCTGCAGCGCCGGCTGGCGCCCTGCCACGACCGATGTACGCGCCGGCCCGGGCCGACGTTGGCCCGGGCTCTACCGACATCCGGTGCGCGCGTTGTCGGGCCGTCAGGACGGCCGGCGCGGCATCTCTCACATCAAGACACGAGGGAGCTATGAGGTTCAACCACATTCGGACGCAGGTGCGCGGTGCAGGGTTGGGGTTCGCGTTCCTGCTCGGCGGTGCGTCACTCGCCGCGCAGGGCGTGGTCGTCGGGCGGGTCACTGACGCCGCGACCAAGCAGCCCCTGGCCCAGGCGCAGGTGACCCTGGTGGGGTCCACCAAGCGGGTGCTGACGAACACGGACGGCCAATTCCGGCTACTCAACGTCCCGAACGGGGGCGAGGAGATCCGGGTGGCGTTCATCGGGTACCGGTCGATGACGCAGGCCGTGCAGGTGTCGGGTGCGGAAACGACGGTCGATTTCGCGCTGACCGCCGCGCCCATCGGCCTCGATGCCGTGACGGTGACTGCCACGGGTGAGCAGTCCACCCGCGAGCAGGGCAACGCGACCCCCACCATCAAGATGGACCAGATCCAGAACGCGCCGACCACCGACCTGGCCGACGCCTTGAACTCACGGGTCCCCGGAGTGGTGGTGCAGGAGTCCGGCGGTACGACGGGCTCGGGCACCCGGATCCGGATCCGCGGGTCGAACAGCATCACGCTGTCGAACGACCCGGTGCTCGTGGTAGACGGGGTCCGCGTCGAAAGCGGATCGTCCTCGAACTCGATCGGCGTCGGCGGGCAGGTGCCGTCGCGTCTGAACGACTATAACTCCGACGACCTCGAAGCGGTGCAGGTGGCGGAAGGGCCTTCGTCCGGCGTGCTCTACGGGACCGACGCCGCCAACGGCGTCATCGTGATGCAGACCCGCAAGGGACATCCCGGACCGACCCAGTGGCATTTCTCGAGCGAGCTGGGCCTCTCGAACGATATGGGCAACTATCCGAATAACCTCGAGGCCGTCACGGCCCCGGATACCGCCGGCAACGTGAGTTTCTGTCCCTTGTTCAACGCGGCCCGGGCCCGGTGCACCATCGCGAACGTCCTGAGCTACAACGCGCTGGAGCAGAACAGCCCGTTCCGGACCGGCAACGTGGCCAACGTGGGCCTCTCCGCGGAAGGCGGCGACGAGGCGACCACGTACTACGTGTCCAGTCACTACGACTTCGAGAACGGCGTCTATCCCATCAACTTCAACAAGCAGGTCTTCCTGCGGGCCAACCTGCACCATCAGGCGGGCCAGAACCTCAGCTTCGACATCTCGACGGGATACACGTCCGGCAAGCTCCGGCTGCCGCAGAATGACAACAACTCCGCCGGCATCGTGTCCAGCGGGTTCCTCGGCAGTGCGAACCCGGCTGCGAACGGCGGATATGGATTCCTGCTGCCCAGCCAGACCTTTTCGATCCAGACGTTCCAGCTGCTCGATCACTTCACCGGCAGCGCCCAGATGAAGTACACGCCGTACAGCTTCCTCCAGATCAACGCGGTGCTGGGCAACGACGTCGTGAGCCGTCAGGACCAGAATACGTTCATCCCGGGCCTCGTTCCCCTGAATGCCAATACGCTCGCGGGGAGCCGCAACTCGAACGAGTTCCAGATCTACAACTGGACCGCCAACCTCTGGGCCGAAGGGTCATTCCTGCTGGCGCCCAACGTCTCCTCGGTCACCCAGATCGGCGGGCAGTATTTCCGTTCGTCAAACCACGGCGTGATCGCCTCGGCGCAGACGCTGACGGCCGGCACGGGATCGCTCGCGGGCGGCGTCATCCCCGCGGTGAACGAAGCGACGACGCAGCAGGCGACGCTGGGCAAGTTCGCGTCGGAGCGCATCGCCTGGAATAACCGAGTCTTCGTCGGCCTCGCGGCGCGCAGCGACAACAACTCCTCGTTCGGCCGCACCTTCAGCAACATCTTCTATCCGAAGCTGGATGCGTCGTGGGTGATGTCCGAAGAGCCGTTCTTCCCGCAGCTCAGCTGGCTCAACTCGCTGCGCGTGCGCTTCGCGGTCGGCCGCTCCGGCCTGCATCCCCAGGCGCTGGATGCCCTGCAGTTCTACAATCCCACCCCGGTCGTGATCGGCACCACCGACGTCGCCGGCATCACGGTGGGGAACCTCGGCAACAGCACCCTGAAGCCCGAGACGGACAACGAGACCGAAGTGGGCTTCGATGCGGACCTGTGGGACCAGCGGATCCACTTCACCGCGACGGGCTATGACAAGACTTCGCATGACGCCCTGATCGCGGTGCCGCTGCCTCCTTCGTGCGGCATCTGCAGCACCACCCAGCTCCAGAACCTGGGTTCGATCAGCAACAAGGGCATCGAGCTGAACCTGCAGGCCGACATCATCCGGATGTCGAAGGTCTCGGCCACGTTGACCCTCGGCGCCTGGGGGAACCGGAATCGCGTAGTCTCCCTGGGACCCAACGTTGCCCCGATCATCTTCGGTCTGGGTGGCAACACGCAGCGCTTCACGCCGGGCTACGCCGCCGGCGCGTATTTCTCGGTGCCCTACACGTTCAACGACGCCAACAACGACGGCTTGATCTCCCCGTCCGAAGTGACGCTCGGCACCAAAGCGACCTTCCAGGGCCAGCCCCTGCCCGATCACGGTGCCACCCTCCGGGCCGACATCACCGTGATGTCGCGGTTCCACTTCAGCGGCCTCCTGGACGGCCGGTGGGGCAACAAGCAGTACAACAGCACCGAGCAGTTCCGCTGCACGCTGGCGGAAAACTGCGCCGGTGTGAACGATCCGAAGGCCTCCCTGGCCACCCAGGCGGCGGCCGTGGCGGCGCTCCTGAACGACAACACCGGGTTCTTCGAGGACGCCGGGTTCGTGAAGCTCCGGGAAGTGTCGCTGACTTTCGATGCGCCCGACTCCTGGGCCCACGCGATGCGGGGCAGCAACCTCAGCATGACGATTTCAGGCCGGAACCTGCATACGTGGACCAACTACAAAGGCCTCGATCCCGAAGTGAATGAGGCCGGGCAGTCGAACTTCACGACCGCGGACTTCCTCACCCAGCCGCCGATTCGGTACTGGCTGATCCGCTTCAACATCACCTATTGACCCGGGGCCGATCATGAACATGCGGACACTGCTGAACCGGATGCCGTGGCCCCAGAGGGCCGGGCATGACGTGCGGGTGGCGCTGGTGACCACCGGGATGCTGGTGGTCCTGGGCGCCTGCAACCTGCTCGATGTGACGAACCCTGACATCGTTTCCACAAGCTCCCTGAACACCGTCGGCGCTCTGCCGACCATCCGCGCCGGCGCGCTCGGCGACTTCGATCTCGCGTATGGCGGGTCGGGGGCGCAGGGCTCGACCGGATCCGAAGGCCAGATCATGGTCTCCGGAACGCTCACGGATGAGATCGAGAACACGGAAACGTTCCCGGATCGCGTGCATGCCGACGCGCGCTCGGTGGACAACACCAGCGGGACGTATCAAACGGTGTTCAACAACCTCTCCCGGGCCCGGGCGTCTGCCGAAAATGCGGCCGCCAAGTTCCAGGCGCTGCTCAGTCCCACGGATCTCCAGGGGAACTCGGGGCTGTCCGAGATGCTGAGCCTCGCCGGGTTCACGTACGTCATGTTCGCGGAGAATTACTGTTCCGGCGTACCGTTCTCCGGGTTCGACGCGAACGCCAACAAAGTGATCTACGGCCAGCCGTTGACGACGGCCCAGATGCTGGACACCGCCTTGGACCGTTTCACCCAGGCGCTGGCGGCGGCCAACAATCTCACCAATGCGGGGAGCAAGACGCAGTTCTCGAGCCTCGCAAATCTGGGCATCGCGCGGGCGAACCTCGATCTCGGTAACTTCGCCACGGCCAGCACGGCAGTGGCCGCGGTGGCGACGAGTTTCGTGTACCAGACCAGCTACGATCTCAATACCACGCGGCAGAACAACGGGGTCTTCACGTCGACCGCCAACTACAAGCGGTACGGCATGACCGACAAGAAGGGTGGCGTCGGGTTGCCGTGGATGTCGTCTCCGGATCCGCGGACGCCGATTTACCGCGCGACGTCGGCGACCACGGGGAAGCCCGTATTCGGCTTCGATGGGACGACACCCCAATTCAACCAGTTGCGGTACGTGGATCAGAAGGCGTCGATTCCGCTGGCCTCGGGCCTCGAAGCCCGGCTGATCGAGGCGGAAGCCGCGTTGAAGATCGGGGACTCGACCACGTTCCTGGCCAAGCTGAACGGACTGCGGGCGGCGCCTCCGGCGTACATTCTGGCCGGTGACCCGACGAACCTGTCGACCCCGCCCCTGGCGCTCAGCAACACGGCCCTCGCGCCACTGGCGGCACCGGCGGGTTCCGCGGCGGCGATTGCGCTGCTCTTCTCGGAGCGCGGGCGGTGGCTGTGGTTGACCGGTCACCGGTTGAGTGACCTGCGGCGGGAAGTGCGTCAGTACGGGCTGGCCGTCAACGCGGTCTTCCCGAACGGCGCGTACTTCAAGCAGGGTCTCACGTACGGCAACGACGTGAACTTCCCGGTACCGTTCGCCGAGACGAACAACCCGAACTTTACGGCGTGCCTCGACCGGAATCCGTGACAGGGCGGGAGTAGACGAAGAACCGGCGGGAGGGGGGTAACCCCTTCCCGCCGGTTGTTTTTTCACGCGATCAGGAGCTGGTGGTGCCGTTCTTCGAGAACATCAGGATGACGCCGCCTTCGGCATCAGTGCCGTAATAGGTGGTCCCCTCGATGGCGCTGAGGATTTCGATGCGCCGGAGGGTCGAGGCTTCGATCTGTTGAAGATTGCGGAGATCGTTGAGGCGAACGCCGTCCAGGTAGATCATCGGCGCGTCGTTCAGAAGGAACGTACTCTGGCCCCGGCGCTCGATCTTCACCGGGTCGCCTGCGCGCTTCTCGCTGTAGGTGAAGTCGGGCGCCTCGATTTTCAGCACTTCCCACGCCGTCTTGCCCTTCGACCGCTCGATCATCGCCTGCGTGATGACAATGCGATCGCCCTGGGGCCCGCCCGACAACGGCCCCGGCCTGATGCCGGCGCAGGCGACCGTACCGATCACCACGCCTACGAAACACAGACGCACGTGCACGGAGACCTCCCCACGACGGACACCGTGTTCCACCATGCATCTTCACCTGTGGTACCGGGACGGTCAAGTCACCGCCCGGCGCGCGCCTGACACAAATCGTGTCAGGATCGCGTAGATTCGGCCCGTGACCACGATCATGTACCGGATCCTCCTGATCCTGCAGGCGCTCACCATCCCGGCCCCTCGAGGCTACGTCTCGGATTTTGCCGGCGTGCTCGACTCGGCGTCGATCCAGAAAATGACGGCGGTGATTCTGGACGTGAAGGCGAAGGCCCAGGGCGAAATCGCCGTGGTCACGCTGCCCGATCTCCAGGGGCGCGACGGGGCTGACGTGGCCCGGGAGATCGGCCGGGCGTGGGGCGTGGGCGCGAAAGGCAATCCCGGAGATGCCACCCGCAATCGCGGCATCGTGATTCTGCTGGTGCCCCTCAAGGACCATCGTCCTCACACGGGGTTCTTCCGGATCGAGACGGGGATGGGCTCGGAAGGGTTCGTCACCGACGCGAGGGCGGGGCGCATTCGGGATGCGGTGATTCCCGCGCTCAGCCGCGAGGATTACGGCGCCGCGATGGTCGACGCCACCGAGCGTGTGGCGCAGGCGTTCGCGGACGAGTTCAACTTCACCCTCGATCCTTCGAACCAGCCCCCTTCCGGGCGGGCCCTGCGCGGACCGGACCTGCCGGTGAACCCCGGCGTCGCCATGGCGGCGCTGGTGCTCGCGATGGTCATCGGGGTGGCGATCCTCCGGGGCCTCGCCCAAGGCGGCCGAGGAAGCCTCCTGTCCTGGCTGGTCCTCGCCGCCATGCAGTCGAACCGCCGAAGGGGCGGCTGGGGCGGCGGAGGAGGCGGCTTCGGGGGCTTCGGAGGTTTCGGTGGTGGCGGGGGTGGAGGATTCGGCGGATTCGGAGGTGGAGGCGGGTTCTCAGGGGGCGGAGCGGGAGGGAGCTTCTAGTGGCCACAATGACCGTCGACCAGTTCACGGAGCAGGTCCGGGCCGCCCTCGGCGGGCGACTCAAGAGCCTCGTCCTCTTCGGCTCCGCCGCGCGCCGCAACGCCACGGATTCGATCGATACGCTCGTGATTTGCGACCGCGTGGACGCCGGGCTTCTGAGCACCCTGGCCGCCGCCGGCAGGGCCTGGATCAAGGATGGCCATCCGGCGCCTCTCGTCTTCGGGGAATCCGAATGGCGCGACTCGGCCGATGCCTTCGCCATCGAGTTTCTCGACATCAAGGCGCACCACCGGGTCCTGGCGGGGCGCGACCCGTGGGCCGGTGTGACCGTCGCGGACGACGACGTGCGCCGCCAGCTCGAACACGAGCTGCGGGGCAAGGTGGTCCGGCTGCGACAGGCCGTGCTCGCGACGTCGGGGAATCCCGCGGCGTTGGGCGCAGCCATCGCCGGCAGCGTCGCCGGATTTCTCACGATGTTGCGAGCGCTGTTGCGCGTTTCCGGTGAAGTAGCGCCCGCCGAGCGGACTGCGTTGGTGGCGGCGGCCGCGGCGCGGGTGGGGTTCGATGCCGGACCCGTGACGGCTCTCGCCCTGGCGGCCCGGGAACGTAAAGCACCGAAGCTGAACCCCGACGACCCCCAGGTCGTAGGGTATCTCACCGCGGTGACGCGGACGGCGGAGTTCGTGAATACACTACCCACAAGGAGCGGTGGACAGTGAACGCACGCCGATGGACACCCATATTCGGCATCGTGCTGGTGGCCGGGACGGCCGGGACGACCGGATGCGGATACAACTCGATTCAGACCTACGACGAGCAGGTGAATCAGGCCGGGGCCCAGATCAAGGTCCAGCTGCAGCGCCGCGCCGACCTCATTCCGAACCTGGTCGCCACGGTGAAGGGGTACGCCAAACAGGAGGACACGATCTTCATCTCCGTGGCCAACGCGCGCGCCAAGCTCGCGGGCGCGGTCCAGAGCGGAGACCTGTCGCAGATGGCCACCGCCAACGCGGCGCTCACGGCGCCGCTCGGACGCCTGCTGGCGATCGCCGAGAACTATCCCCAGCTCAAGTCGAACGAGAATTTCAAGTCGTTGCAGGACGAGATCGAGGGGACGGAGAACCGGATCGCGGTGGCGCGACAGGACTACAACCAGGCGGTCAACACGTACAACGCCTACATCCGGCGGTTCCCGGCCGTCCTGACCGCCAAGATCATCGGCAAGGGGCCGCGCACGTACTTCGATGTTCAGTCGGCGGATGCGGCGACGGCGCCGAAGGTGGACTTCTCGCATTGAACAGAACGCGGTTAGTTATTAGTCGGTTAGGCGGTTAGTAAGAATTAGAA
This sequence comes from Gemmatimonadales bacterium, assembly GCA_035279865.1. Classification (GTDB taxonomy): domain Bacteria; phylum Gemmatimonadota; class Gemmatimonadetes; order Gemmatimonadales; family GWC2-71-9; genus 40CM-2-70-7. Next base: position 12,024 of record DATEGY010000083.1, read on the forward strand.
AGGGGCCTCAGTCATGGGGCCCCTTCTCACGTACTAACCGCCTAACCGCCTAACCGCCTAATCGACTATCGCATCCGGCAGCACGTAGTGCAGGGGATCGACCGGCTTGCCGCCCACCCAGACCTCGTAGTGGAGGTGCGGACCGGTGGCGAGGCCAGTGGCGCCGACGAGGGCGATCTTCTGGCCCCGCTTCACCCGCTGGCCGCGCACCACCAGGATCTTCGAGCAGTGTGCGTAGCGCGTCACCAGGCCATAGCCATGGTCGATGGTGACGAAGTTGCCGTAGCCGTCCTCCCACTTCACTTCCGTCACCGTTCCCGCCGCCGGCGCCTCGATCTCGGCGCCCATGGGCGCGGCGACATCGATCCCTTCATGCGGACGCGCCAGGTGCAGGATCGGATGCACACGCTCGCTCGAGAACGCGCTGGTCAGCCAACCCTTGGTGGGCATGATCGACGGCGTCGCCGCGAACCGCGTCTGATGCGAGTGCAGGGAGTCGTAGGCCTCGCTCACGGACTTCGACAGGATATCGGCGCGGCGAATGAGGCCGTCCATGTCCTGGCGCACCGCGAGGGCTTGCTGACCTGCCGGACCCAGAGCCGCGAGCGAATCGCGCTCCGACCACGCGCCCGGCGGCCCGCCGATGCCCGCCTGCCGCACACTCGAGTCGAGCGGCGCGAGCCCCGCAAGGAGCCGGACCTCTTCATCCCGCTGAGAGAAGACGTGGAGCGTGTCCTGGAGGTCGGCGAGTCGGGAGCGCATCCGCTGCAGCTCGTCGGAGAGCAGGCGGTTCTCGCGTTCCAATGCGCGCGACCGGGTGATGGAAATTCCGCGGGTCAGCGCCGCGCCACCCAGCACCACCAGCACCAGCCCCAGCACGGAGCCGAAGCCGATCAACGCCTTGACCACCGACAGCGATACCTCCACGGCGCGGGACGAACCCGATCCGTGCGGCACCACCATGACGGTCCAACGGCGATCAGTCTTCTGGTGCTTATGGCTCACTTACGCATTTCCTAAGTGCACAGGAGGGCCAAACATAGGCCCGCGTACAGGGCTCGTCAACACGTATCAGCCACTGTCAAGCCACTATGAAACAAGGGGTTAACCCCGCGGCCACGCCGCGGGGGTGAGAATGGGCCCATGGCGACCCGCCTCACCCCGGGCTTGCGCCCGGGGTCAGTTAAACCGGGTCTGGTTTGGGAAAAAGGATGCTGGGCTTGAGCACGCTCACCCCTGCCCGGGGAGGCGCGTCCAGGTCGGAAAGCCGCACCGCATCAAACGCCTTCTCTTCTCCCAGGAGCGACCAGATCTCCGCCGCTTTGCCCGGAAGGAAAGGCCCCGCGAGAATTGCGAGCCGGCGCACGGCGCGCGTGAGATTCGCCAGTACCGAGTCGAGGGCGGAATCGTCGCCAGCCTTGGCCAGCTTCCAGGGCGCCGTCTCCTCGACGTAGCGGTTGGCGCGGGTCGCGAGCTCGATGAACGCCGCAGCTCCCCCCTGGAGATCGAGGGCGTCCATGGCGGCACGATAGTCCGCGGTCGTCTTGACGGAGTCATGCTCCAGCGGCGTGTCGAATTTCCGGGGGTCGGCGGGCACGGACCCGTTCCGGTAGCGAAGCACCATCGACAGCGTGCGCGACACGAAGTTGCCGAACGTGTCGGCGAGATCCGCCGCATAGCGGGCGTCGAAGCGCTCCCACGTGAAATCCCCGTCTCCGGAAAAACCGATCTCGCGGAGCAGGAAGTACCGCAGGGGCCCCGGCCCGTACCGCTTGATCGCTTCGGCGAGATTCACCGCGGTGCCCGCGGTCTTGCTCATCTTCGTGCCCGCCCACTGCACGTACCCGTGCGCCCACACTTCGTGGGGGAGGGGGACCTCCGCCGCCAGCAGCATCGCCGGCCAGATGACACAATGGAACCGCGTGATCCCCTTGCCGATGACGTGCAGGTCGGCGGGCCAGAGACGGTCGAATCCGGCGTCGGGGAAGCCGGTGGCCGAGAGATAGTTGATGAGCGCGTCGAACCAGACGTAGACCGTCTGCTCCGGATCCCCGGGGAATGGAATGCCCCACGGCAGGCGCACGCGCGAGATCGAAATGTCCTGCAGGCCACCTTCGATGAGCCGGAGGATCTCGTTCCGTCGGATCTCGGGCTCCACCGCGAAGGTTCCGGCCTCGATCAACTTCTGCACCTGGTCGGCGTAGGCCGAGAGCTTGAAGAAGTGATTGCGTTCCTTGGTGGGGACGAGGGTCAGGGTGGGGTGCTCGATGCAGTGGCCGTCCACGATCTGGGCGCCGGTCTTGAACTCCTCACATCCCGTACAGTAGAGCCCCTCGTACACGGACACGAACAGGTGGTCCGGGTGTTTGGCCTGGATCCGTTCGAGCAGCGCCGTCACGGTACGGGCGTGCCTCGGCTCGGTGGTCCGGATCCAGTCGTCGTGACTGCACTCGAGCAGGTGCCAGTAATCCGCGAAGGTCTTCGCCATGCGGTCCACCCAGCCCTGCGGGGTGGTCCCCGCGCTGGCGGCGGCCTGGATGACGGACTGGGAATGCTCGTCCATGCCCATGAGAAAATGGACGTCGTCTCCCGCCATGCGCCGGTACCGGGCGATCGCGTCCGCGCCGACCTTCTCGAGGGCATGCCCCAGGTGCGGGTCTCCGTTCGAGTAGTCGATGGCAGTGGTGAGGTAGTACTTAGGCACCCGGTGGTCCTCCGGTGGGAGGGGTCCCGGGTGCTCCGGGTCCGCCACCGCCTCGCCGCTTCCGGTTCCGGCGACGCCGCCGGCGGCGTCCCTCGCCCGCCGGCTGTTCCTGGCCCTGGGCTTGTCCCGGGGGCTTGGGGGGCGCCTGGCTGGCCGCTTGCGTCATTGGAGGCCCTGGACGCCGCTGTGGCGCTGCGGGCCGGACTGGCGCCGTCTCGGGCTGGGGCGAGGGCGGAGCGGGAGGGGAAGGCGCCACGGCGACCGGCCCACCACCCGCCTGAACTTCGGCATTGAGCTGGGCGAGGGCGACCGTCCGCGTTGTACCGGCATCGGAACGCAGTGTCACGCGGTCGCGGAAGATATCCACGGAGAGCACCTTCTCCTCGCCGCCGGCGGTGCGCAGGATCTTCCCTTCTTTGGGGAAGCGCTTGCGGCTCTCGACGTAGAAGTCGTGCTCATAGTGGAGACAGCACAGCAGGCGGCCGCACGGGCCGGAGATCTGCGCCGGATTGAGCGAGAGGTGCTGGGCTTTGGCGACCGACAAGTTCACGGGCTTGAGCTCGGGCAGCCAGCTGGCGCTGCAATATTCCCGGCCGCACCGCCCCACACCGGACAGCCTGCGGGCCTCATCCCGCGCGCCGATCTGCCGCAGCTCGATTCGGGTGTGAAACCGGGACGCCAGGTCCCGCACCAATGCCCGGAAGTCCACCCGCTGCTCGGCGGTGAAGTACAGCGTCAGCTTCTTCCGGTCCCACTGCCACTCGGCGTCCGTGACCTTCATGGGCAGGTTGTGCTCGCGGACCTTGTCGCGCGCGGCCCCGCGGACTCCATCCTCGTCCTTGCGCAGTCCCTCGGCCGTCGCGACGTCCTCCGTCGTGGCGGGGCGCACGATGCGGCGCCGGGAGGATCCGGGGTCGGTGGGACCCCCGGAGCAGTTGCCGCAGCGGGTGCACTTCTTCTCGGCGATTTCACCGACCGCCGAGATGCGGCCCAAATCCTGGCCGCGCTCGGCATCGACGATGACGGCCTGGTTGAGTGAAAGGGGCTCGGGGGCGGACCAGGAGAAGTACTCGTTCCGCCGCCCTTTGAAACGCACTTCGTAGACGTGGCTGTCTTGGCCGTCCGGGGCGGTACTCACTGCTCGAGCAGGACACCCATCGAGAGGTATTTCTCTTCCCGGCGCGCCAGCAGTTTTTCGATTTTGATCTTGCGCAGCTGGCGGAGGTGGCGCTTCAAGGCTTCACCGAGCGCCAGGGCCGCGGCGTCGGAATCCGTGTGGGCTCCGCCCATCGGCTCAGGGATGATTTCGTCGATCACGCCCAGCTCCAGCTGGTCCTGGGCGGTGAGCTTCAGGGCTTCGGCGGCGCGCTCTTTCTGGGCCGCAT
>DATEGY010000084.1:0-2216 GCA_035279865.1 Gemmatimonadales bacterium
TGACCCTCATTCACCGCGTACCTATTTTGCGCCGACCGCCTTGGACAAAGTTGCCATCGCCCGCAATCCGAGGGCGCGACACGACTTCCACCTCCTCGAAACCTGGGAGGCCGGTCTGGTGCTCACCGGTACCGAAGTGAAGTCGCTCCGGGAGGGGAGGGCCAGCCTCGCCGAAGGCTACGCCCATGTGAGGGGTGGGGAAGTCTGGTTGGAAGGGCTCAGCATTTCGCCCTACGCCCCTGGCTCGTACAACAACCCGCCGTCCCTCCGGTCCCGCAAGCTGCTCCTGCACAAGAGCGAAATCGAAAAGCTGGTGGGCGGGACCACCCGCAAGGGCCTGACGGTCGTCCCCCTCGAGCTCTACTTCAAGGACGGCATCGCGAAGGTGGCCATCGCGCTGGCGCGGGCCAAGAAGGACCACGACAAGCGCGAAGATCTCAAGAAGCGCGACGCCGAACGCGAGATGGCGCGCGTCACCCGGGGGCGAAGGGGGCGGGGGGAGACATGACGCTCTGGGCGCTCGTGATCGGTCTCGCCCCGGCCCAGATCGTGATCGCGACGCCGCGCGGCCAGACCATCATCCCGGTGACGACGGAGCGGGGCGCCGCCGCGGTCGCCGCCCCGTTGCTCGCCGCGCCCCTGGGTCTCACGAGCGTAACCACGGACAGCCAGACGACCTTGACGCTCGACGGCCTGTCGTTCGCCGTCGAGATCGGGGTCCCCTTCGCGCGCGTGGGGGCCGGCTTCTGCAACCTGGCGGCCGAGCCCTATGTGGCCCGGGACACGCTCTTCCTGCCTCTCCCGTTCTTGTCGGAATGCGTGCCGCAGGCTCTGCCCCGGTACCGCTGGGAGCCTGCGGGCGGGCGGCTGGTCGAGACTCGTCCTGCCGTCCTCGCCACGGCTCCGCTCGACACCGACGCCCCCGTGGCGATCCACCCGCGCCCGCGCCCGCCCCTTCCGCCCAATCCCATGACCGGACTCCGGCTGCATCACGTCGTGGCCGTCGATCCCGGGCACGGGGGAGTGGATCCGGGAGCCCCGAAGACCGGGGGCTACCTGCCACGCGGCCAGCACGAGAAGGACATCACCTTCGCCATCGCGCGGATTCTCAAGAGCATTCTGACCGACCGGGGTATTGAAGTCGATATGACCCGGACCACCGACACGCTGATCAGCCTGTACGACCGCCCCTACACCTGTGTCGACGCCTGTGACCTCTTCGTCTCGATTCACGTCAACTCCATGGACGAAGGACCGAACCGCTCGAAGGCCCGGGGGGTGGAGACCTACTATCTCGAGACCGCCAAAACCGAAGACGCGAGCCGCGTGGCGAAGCTGGAAAACGACGCCATCCGCTACGAACAGCACAGCGCGCGCGGCAACGATTCGAGTCCGCTGAAGTTCATCAACCAGGACATGGTGCAGAACGAATACCTGCGCGAATCGGCACGGCTCGCGGAGCTCATTCAGGGCCGCGTGGGGTCGGTGGTGCCCGGGGGCGACCGGGGCGTGCAGCAGGCGCCGTTCTGGGTCCTGAAGGACGCGCGGCGGCCCGCGGTGCTCGTGGAAACCGGGTTCGCCACCAACCGGGGGGACGCCCAGTTTCTGGGGACCGGGGCCGGACAGCAGAAGATCGCGCTCGCCATCGCCGACGGGATCGTGGCCTACCTGCGCGAGCTGGAGCGCAAGACGGCGGTTCCGGGGGCGGCCCGCTGAGGCGCTCCCTGCCGCTCTTGGCCCTCGTGGCCGCGGGCGCCTGGGGATGCGTCTACTACAACGGCCTCTGGAGCGCGCATCACTTCGCCTCCGACGCGCGGAACGCGGAACGGGACGGCCGTGGGGAGAACGCGACGACCAACTGGGCCCAGTCGGCTCTGGAGGCCGAGTCGGTGGCGGCGCGTCATCCACACAGCGGCTGGCTTCCCGAGGCACTCGCGACGGCGGCGGAGGGGCTGGCCGGCTCGCACGACTGCGAAGGGGCCCGGCCCTATCTCGACCGGATCCCGGGCGCCACACAGGACTCCTCCATTCTGGAGCGCGCGGCGCTCACGCGTGCGGAGTGCGCGCTCACGGTGGGAGCCCTGGGCGACGCGGAGGGGCTGGCGCGGCCGATCCTCACCTCGAAGGACCCGGACCGGCGAAGCCGCGCCGCCCTGGTGGTCGGACGGGTGGCGCGCCGCCGCGGGAGTTTCGACGAAGCGGCCGCCGTGTTTGCG
>DATEGY010000085.1:0-7422 GCA_035279865.1 Gemmatimonadales bacterium
ACCCCGCGCCATTGCCCGGGAAGAAGGCTTTCCCGTGGACGTGCTCCTGGGTATCCGCACTGTCGCTCTGAGCCCGGGCCGGCCTCAGGGGCAGAGCCGCGATAGAGACGCAGGCGAGCGCGGCAAGTTTTGAAATCATGCCAGCCAATCTACAAAAGCGGCCAGTCCTCAGCCATCAATGACGACGGCGTCAGTTCGCGGACGGCTTCTCGCTGATAGCTGACGGAGCCCGGTCCAGGCACTCCCGCACCGCTCGTGCGAGCACCTGAGCCGTAAACGGCTTTTCGATCAACGCAAACCCCTGCTGACGGCGGCTCGCCGACGACACCCGGTCCGCCTGGCCGGTCATGCACAGCACCCGCAGCTCGGGCATCTCGGCGCGCAGCAGCTGGGCCATCTGGAGGCCGGTCATGCCGGGCAAAATGAGATCGGTTACAAGGAGAGCCGGACGGGATTCGCCCGCCGACACCTCGGCCAGTGCCGTTTCCGCGTCGGGGGCCGCCCTGACGGCGTAGCCGCAGTCGGTCAGCACCCGCTCGGCCAGCGCGCGCATCTGCGGATCGTCTTCGACCAGCAAGATGGACTCGGTACCTCCTGGCAGCTCCGGATCGGGCTCGGCCGCGTGGGCCGCGCCGGCGCCCTCGAAGACGGCCGGGAAGTAGAGACGGAACGTGGTCCCGTGTCCGGGCTCACTATAGACCCAGATGTTGCCGCCCGCCTGCTTCACAATACCGTAGCAGATCGACAGACCGAGGCCGGTGCCACGATCCGGTCCCTTCGTGGTGAAGAACGGCTCGAAGATCCGGTCCATGACCTCGCGGGGCATCCCGACCCCCGTGTCGGACACGGTGATCATCACGTGCGGACCTGTGCGCGAGCCGCGTTGCCGGGAGACGTGGCTCTGGTCCACCTGGACGAGGGAGGTCTCGATACCGAGGGTGCCGCCATCCGGCATCGCGTCGCGGGCGTTGATCGCCAGGTTCAGGATCACCTGTTCGAACTGGCCCGGGTCCACCTTGATGGCCGGCACGTCGTCGGCCAGGCCCCACGACACTTTGATGTTCGAGCCGAGGACCCGGGTCACCAGGCGGCCGAGATTGTTGAGCAGGCCGTTCACTTCGATCAACTGCGGCTGGGTCTCCTGCCGGCGCGCGAACGTCAGCAGCTGGTGGATCAAACCGGCGGCCCGCTGTCCCGCCTTCCGGATTTCGCCGATGTCGGCGCGCCGGGGATCTTCGGGGGTGAGGGTCCGCTCGACCAGCTGGGCGTACCCCTGAATGGCGCCGATCAGGTTGGAGAAGTCGTGCGCCACGCCGCCGGCCAGCTGCCCCACGGCCTCGAGCTTCTGCGCGTGGAGCAGCTGCGCCTCGAGGCGCTTCCGGTCGGTCAGGTCCTCGATCACGGTAATAAAGAAGGCCGGTCCGCCGTCCGGGGTCCGGACCAGGGACGTGGTGAGCTGAGACCAGATGGTGGTGCCGTCCTTCCGGATGTAGCGCTTCTCGCGGCGGTACGGACCCTGAAGATCGGGGGCGTCCACCAGAAACGCCTGCGTGCCCGCGACATCCTCCGGGTGCGTCGTGTCCATGACCGTCTTCTGGAGCAGCTCTTCCTCACTGTAGCCGAGGCGATCGCAGAGGTACCGGTTCACCCGGAGGAACCGCCCCGCCGGCGACACCTCGGCCAGGCCGATCGCGGCCTGCTCGAACGCCGCCCCGTACCGCTCTTCGCTCACCCGAAGTGCCCGCTCGGCGCAGGTCCGCTCGGTGATGTCTTCGATGGCGCCTTCGTACTCCGTCCGGCCTTCGGCATCCACCACGGCGCGCACGCTCTGCCGCGCCCAGATCACACCACCCGAGTGCCGCCGCATCCGCATCTCGTACGCGCGGACTTCGCCCTGCTCATGGACGATGGTCTTCCAGCGCTCCCGATCGGCCGGGTCGACGTACAGACGGGTCGCGGATGTGGCGAGCAACGTGCCCCGGCTGGGATACCCCAGGAGCTCGATCAGCTTCCGATTGGCGTCGAGAATCCGGCCGTCGGGCGTGCTCCGATACAGGCCGATGGGCACACCTTCGAAGAGGTCGCGCACCCGGGGGTCCGTGGGGCAGGCGAGACGACCGGTGAGCCAGCGGTTCACGGTCCACGTGGCAATGGCCGCGGCCAGAACCCACGTGGCGATCTGCACGGGGAGCGGGGACGGGGGTCCCCACAACGTCGACACCAGAGCCGGGACGAATGCGAAGATCGAGAACCACACGCACGCGGGAATGCCCCGCGTGGGGGGCAGTGGGAACCGTCGGGTCATCAGTCCGCCAGCGCGCGAAGAATGCGGCCGAAGGCCGGATGGTGGGGCAGGTAGATCAGGTGCCCCATCGCCGCGAATCCCTCATCGTCGAACCGGATGCGGGACCCGACGCACACACTCAACTGGTTGGCGCGACGGGAATCGGACGTGATGGAAGGGCGGGTCAGCAGGTGTCCGAGAGATCCCCGCAGGAACTCGGGAACCGAGAGAAAGACGACGCCGTGCGTCAGCGCTCCCAGGACGTCCGCATACGCCGAGGCCAGGGTGTGCGCACTGCGGATCAACACGGCCTGAATCGCCTGGTCGTCGAGGGCGATCGAGCCGGGATCGCGCGTCAGGAGGGCACCAGCCAGCCGCGCCCCTTCCGGGGCGGACATGATCCACGCCAGCGGACCCGAAATGTCGCCGAGGAGCTGGGCCGTGACGAACACCAGCGGGCGATCCGCGTGACTTAAGACCGCGGGCAGCTGATCCAGGAGAGACACGGCGAACTCCGGCACCGTCACGGTCACACGCCGGCGCAGGGAGCGGGACAGGGCTCCGGACGCGGCCCGGCTGGCGGTATGGGCCACTTCGCGCAGGGCGTTCAGGTGCTGCCCCGGCTCGCAGGCCTCTAGCGATGCAGTTTCGGCGAACGTATGGTCTCTCCTTCGCGGCCCCGGTGGGCCCGCGTAATCGTCGACGGTCATCCTAGCCGGTGGGGTCGGTCCGACGGAAATGCCGATCCGCTAGGGCTTCGATGCCGGAGGCGCATGGCCAAGGAATCCGATGCTCCTTCGGGATTTCCGGAACTTCATCGCCGTCGCCGAGACGCGGAGCCTCTCCCGCGCCGCCCTCCGGGCGCACCTGGCCCAACCGGCGCTCTCCCGCCAGATCCACGAACTGGAACGCGAGCTCGGAGTCCCGCTCCTGGAGCGTCATTCCAAGGGCGTAACCCCGACGGCGGCGGGCCAGGCCTTCGCGCGCGGCGCCGCCAATCTCCTGGTCACCCTCGGGTTCGCCATCGCCCGGGCCGAAGCGACCAGCGAGGGGCGCCGCGGGCGCGTGTCGATCGGTGCGATGCTGACGATCATCGCGGCGGGCATTCCGGGGACGGTGGAGGAGCGCCTGCACCAGGAGGATCCCGAGATCACCCTCGCCTTGGAGGATCTCGATCCTCCGGATACGGTGGAGCAGGTCCGCGCCGGGGCGATCGACATCGCGTTGACCATGGCGGCCGACGACGATCCGGACCTGCTCAGCGAGCCCCTGTGGGATGAGTACCTCGATCACATCATCCTGCCCCACGGTCATCCCCTCGCGGGCCGCCGGCGCCTGAGACTGTCGGAGCTCGGCGAGTACCCACTGGTCATCCCCCAGCGGGCGCTGGCGCCCGGGGTGCTCGATGAAATCATGGCCGTGCTGCGAAAGGGCGGTCTTCGCTCTCCCCTGCTGGTGATCGATGTCGGTCTCCGGGACGGGCACCTGGCGGTGTCCGCGGGCCGGGGGTGGTCGTTGATCGGCCGGGCCCGTTCCGTCTCGCCGCCGCAGGGGACCGCCGTGGTGGCCCTCGCCGACGCGGCTCCCAAGGTTCGCGCGGCCGCCGTCTGGCGGCGGGACGACAAGCGTCCGGTCTTGCGGCGGGTGCTTGAGCGCATCATCGAGGCAGTCCGCGATCACCCCCACGCCTGCCTGCGCCGCGAGCCGCACCTCCCGCCGCTCCCTCCGGCGCGGAAGACCCGGCAGGCGCCGCTGGGCTCGGTGCCGGCGCTCATGGAAATCCGTCATCTTCGCGCGCTGCTCGAGGTCGCCGCCGCGCAGACCATCGGGCGCGCCGCGGTGCGCCTGGGCGTCACGCAGCCGGCTCTGTCGCGCCAGCTCAAAGAGCTCGAACACGCCATCGGCCTGCCGCTCCTGGAGCGGACCGCCCGGGGTGTGCACTTGACGGCGGCGGGGAATTCGCTGGCGGGTGAATGCCCGGGGATCCTGGCGGGGCTCGAACAGATCGTCCTCGATACCACGCGGGCGCGGCGGGGCATGGAGGGGCGTTGCGTGATCGGCGCGGTGGCGACGCTCACTACCGGAGAAATGCTGACGCGGGTGCTGACCGACGTGGCGCTGCGTCACCCGCATGTGCATGTAGTGATTGAAGAGGTGTCGACGCCGTTCCAGGCTCCGTCCATCGTGCGCGGAGACATCGACGTGGGGCTGGCGCACGCGCATCCGGGCGTGACGTATCCCGGGCTCGTCGTGGAGCAGGTGTACGAAGACCGGCTGCAAATGGCACTGCTTCCCGCCGGGCATCCCCTCGCACGGCGGAAGGTGAAAGCAGCCGATCTGGCTGACCTTCCTTTCTTATTCCCGGACCGGGACTTCCAGCCGTCTTTCTATGACCTGGTGTTCGACACGCTGCACGACGCCGGGCTGATCCCCCGGGTGGATGGCACACATGACGGTCTCCAGGCCATCTGGGCGCTGGTGGCGCGGGGGAAGGGATGGGCGCTGGGGTTCAAGTCTCACCGCCGGCGGCCGCCGGGGGGGACGGTGGCGGTTCCGTTGGTGGGATTCGATCTGCCCTGGGGACTCAACCTCCTCAGGCGTCGAGGGGAACCGAGTGTGGCATTGCGCTGCGTGCTGGAGGCGTTCCGGAGAGTGGGGAGCAACGGGCGGAAGAGCGCCGCCGGCCCACGCGCCGCTGCCCGCCGGGTCCGACGGCGCCGGGTCAGCGCCGACGACTGAAGATCTAGGGCTTGCTCGCGGGCGGGAGCGAAGTCACCGGAGGGATGAGTGCCGCGACTTCGTCGGCGGCCCTGACGGCTCCCAGCCGGCGGTAACCCGCGGACGCCCGGGCCCAGGCCTCGCGTGCACCTGCCGTGTCTCCCGCCACCGCCAGTGCCCCGCCCAAGTCCCGTTCGATATCCGCCAGCGTATCCGCCGACCCGCGCTTCCGCGCGAGGTCCGCGGCGCGGTGCAGCAGGTCTACCGCTCCCGGCAGGTTGCCCTTCAGACGAATCACGGATGCCTGCAGTCGCCATACTTCCGCCAGGCCGGACTCGAATTGCACGCGGCGGTAGGCGTCCGCCGCCCGCTCGAGCTCCGCCGCGGCGAGCGAGCTGTCGGTTTGCTGGAGATGAATGGCGGCACGGCCGGCGAGCGTAAGCCCCACCAGCGTCTCGTCCTCGACCGTTCGGGCCAGGCGTACGGCCTGTTCGGCCGCCGCAAGTGCACGCTGGTGATCGCCGAGGTCCCGCCACGTGATGGCCAGGTTGTGGTGGGTCTCGGCCATCCCCCGCATCACGCCGGCCTGCTGGTAGGCGGCCAGTGCCAGCTGATAGTCCGCGAGGGCCTGCTCCCGGTCTCCGCGCAGGTTGGCGATCACGCCCAGGTTGTTGAGACAGCGGGCTTCCAGCCCGGCATCGGACTGGGCCCGGGCCATGCCCAGCGCCGCGTTCAGGTGCCCCTCGGCGACGTCCACGCTCCCCTGCCGGAGCGCGATCAGCCCCTGATAGTTCCGGGCCCGAAGCTCGGCGTGGGGCTCCCCTCGCTCCCGGGACGCCGCGAGGGCCAGCTCGGCCCAGTGGGCGGCCGCCGACAACTCGCCGAGCCGCCCATGCGCCTCGGCGGCGAGCAGAGCGAGAGGCGTCCGCGCCTCGACCGCCCGGACCGGCAACGCGCCGAGGCGAGCGAGCACCTCCCGGAACCGCCCGGAATCGGCGAGTCCCCGAAGCTCGCGGATGTCCACCGTCTCCGCGCTGGACGTCATGCCGGACCTTTCACCGGCCCGCGGCGCTCACCATGCGAGCGCGTACTCGGTGAAGTGAAGAACGTTGACGCTCACCTCGTTGTCCCCGTCGAGGTTCACGCCACCGAGTTTGGTCCACAGCGTGTCACCGGTTTCGCGCCGCCAGACGTCCAGCATGGCCTGGACGGTGGAGTCCGCCGGATCGACGTGCCCGTCGTCGTTGAAATCGTGGTCGCACCGGCCGTATTCGATCTTGAGCCGGGCCGGTGCCGCGGGGTTGAACTGCAAGCCCGTGGGTCCGAAGGTGAATTCGAACCGGCCGGGTGTGGCCACCGAGATGGTAATCAGGATGGAATCGCCTGGTAGAAAGGCTCCGCCATCCGGCTTCTTGAGCAGGCCGTCCCCGGGGACCTCGAACTCGAGCAGTGTTTCGCCGGTGTCCCCGGGCGCGGCGCCCTGGTAGTACATCCGGACCTGTCGCCCCTGACCGGCCACGGCATAGAACGACACGGAATCGCTCAGGAGGACGGGTGCCGTCGTGTCCTGAGCGACGATGTGCAATTGGGAATTGGGTGTGGTGGTGACCGGCGGCGTAGACGGGGACGTCGCGTCGGTACAGCCAACCACAGCGGCCAGAACCAGCCACCGTAGCCTGGGCATCATCGATCTCCGGGTGTCAGGTGATAGCTTCTCGAATTGCAAGCCCTGCGCCAAATCCAACACATTGTCGTGGTTGTAGTTAGCCTGCGGTGCCTGTGCCGCGCCGGAACACCTGGCTCAGTCCGGGTCAGGGTCATCGCCGTCGTCGGGAGCGCCCTTGAGCAGCCGTGAGAGGCGGGAGCGGGAGATCCCCAGGCGACGTGCCGCTTCGGAGTGATTGCCGCCGCTCTCTTGCAGCATGGCCCGGGCAGCGGCCCGCTGGATGTCGGCCAGCCGTGCCGGGAAAGGAATTACTCCCGACTGGGGCGGCCGGATGATCCCGGGGCCGTTGAGCTCCGCCAAGTCCAGGGTCCCGGGGGGTGACAGCAGGATCACCCGCTCAACCGTGTTGCGAAGCTCGCGAACGTTCCCCGGCCAGGGCTGGGCGGAGAAGGCGGCACGCACGTCCTTCGTGATCGCGGGGTGTGGGAGGCTGTATTGGGTGCTGAATTTCGCGAGAAAGAACTCAGCCAGCCGGACCACGTCCTCGCCTCGCTCGCGGAGGGGAGGCAGGGACAGGGTGACCACGCGGAGCCGGTAGTAGAGATCCTCGCGGAACCGGCCTTCGCGTACCGCCACGCCCAGATCGGCGTTCGTGGCGGCGACGATCCGCACGTCAAACGTGCGGGTGGCCGTGGCCCCCAGGCGACGCGCGGCCTTCAGCTCAATCGCGCGCAGAAGCTTGCCCTGCAGCTCG
>DATEGY010000086.1:0-2223 GCA_035279865.1 Gemmatimonadales bacterium
TCATGAGGCACCTCCGAGGGAACGTCAGACATTCCCATTGTCGGTGCCTCAGCCTGGTTTTTCAGTCGTCCCTCATTAACTTGCACATCGGGTTAGGTAGCATTAGCACATGTGTTGATTGATGTGCTAATAAATCAACACCTACGTAACGTTGGGTTCGACGAGGTGTGTCATCGACGGGGAGGTCGTGCGGGGCCAGGTCCAGGCGGAGCGCAGGATGAAGGCCAGGATCAGCACCTCGATTCCGATGGAGAGGCCGTAGAAGGACGCCCACTCCCAGGTCGCCCCTGCCGCGTTGAACGCCGAGTAGGGGATGAGGAGCGATGCAACGACGAGGTTCGTGGCGCGGTTCACCCGGGCGGGCAGCGTCATGGAGAGCATCACCATCAGGGCCGGGATCGCCACGGACGCGAGCATGAAGGTCAACAACGTCGGGCTGACGTCGAACTTCCAGACGAGGCCATTCAGGATGCCGTCGACGACGCCGGGCTTGTAGAGGTTGAAGAAGTCGACGTAGATGTAGAGGAACATGAAGCTGGTCCATGCGGCGGCGATCTTGGCCTGCACCGGGATCGGCGGGCCTGTCAAAGCGCTGTTGATGGGGACAGGTCGTGTCTTGTTCATGGTTTGCTCCTTCGTTCGCTTGGTGAGCCGTCCGCCTGACAGCGGTGGCTGGTGTACGAGTGGCGCTGTGGTGGGTCGTGACACCTGGTCCGACGTTCAGACGGTGATCACGACCTTGCCGCGGGTGTGGCCTGCTCCGACGTAGCGGAGGGCGTCGGCTGCTGCGCTCAGCCGGTAGGTGCGGTCGATGACCGGGGTGAGCTCCCCTGCCTCGAGCCAACCGGCGAGTGTGCGCAGGTCCTGGCGCTTCTGGACGGAAGTGAACGGCTTCAGCGTCTGGCGGGTGACCAGCGATCGCACGCGAGCCTTGACGAACCGGCCCAACGGGCCGACCCAGCGTCCACCTCGGCCGCTGTTGGGGATGAGCGTGCCGGTCGGTGTCAGAGCGTTTCGTACCGCCTGCAGCGGTTGCGCTTCCACGTTGTCGAGGATGACGTCGTAGCGCCGTCCCGCCTGGGTGAAGTCCGTTCGCGTGTAGTCGATGACGTGCGCGGCGCCCAGGGCCCGTACCAGCTCCACGTTACGGGTGCTGCACACCCCGGTCACCTCTGCGTCCAACAACTTGGCGATCTGCACGGCGAACGTCCCGACGCCCCCTGATGCGCCCGTGACGAGCACCGTGTGCCCCGGTTGCACGTGCGCGATGTCGCGCAGAGCCTGCAGTGCGGTGATCCCCGACGTTGGCACCGTGGCCGCCTGCGCCATCGTCAGCCTCTCGGGTTTGCGGACGAGCTGGTCCGCGGGCACGGACGCGTACTGCGCCAGCGTCCCGGCGGTGCTCCAACCGAACACCTCATCACCCGGTTGGAGGTCCGTGACCGCCGCGCCGACGGCTTCCACCACGCCGGCCAGGTCTCTGCCGGGGATGGGGTGGCGTGGCCGACGCAGACCGAACGCCAGCCGCACGATGCTCGGCACGCCGGTCATCACGAAGTAGTCGCCAGGGTGGACCGAAGCGGCGCGGACGCCGACCAGGACGTCGCCGTCCCCCACGACCGGCCGGCCCACATCGGTGTACTCAAGCACCTCGGGAGGCCCGTAGCGGCGTTGCACGACGGCCTTCATCCCCGCCTCGGCCAGCACGGCGTCGCCGGCCAGGGCTTGGTCGCGGTCGATGGTTGTTTCCATGGTCACCTCGAGCTCCTTGGCTTCGAATCGCTTATGTCATAAGCGTATGGCATAAGCGTATGGCATAAGCTATCATGGCGTCAATGGGGCAAATCGAGGAGAGCACTCATGACACGCTGCACGACTCAGAAGCGAGCGCCGCTCACCCGGGACCGCGTGCTGCGCGCGGCGCTGGAGCTGGCCGACGAGGGCGGCACCGCGGCGCTGACGATGCAGCGGATCGGGCGGCGGCTCGGCGTGGAGGCGATGTCGCTCTACCGACACGTTCGCAACAAGGACGACATCCTCGACGGCATCGTCGACCTGGTCTTCGCCGAGATCGAGCTGCCGGCAGATCGCTCGAACTGGCGAACGGTGCTCCGTGCCCAATCGATCTCGACCCGCGCGGCCCTGCGCCGCCATCCCTGGGCGATCGCGCTCATGGAATCGCAGATGAGGCCCGGCCCGGCCAATCTCCGGACGCACGAGGAC
>DATEGY010000087.1:0-2321 GCA_035279865.1 Gemmatimonadales bacterium
GTTTCGGGACCACCAAGTACGGGATGTGGAATCGCGTATTCCGCGCTCTGGCCGACGCGTTCGCCGTGCGGTGGATGCAGCGACGGATGATGCGCTACCGGATCAACGAGGAGCGCTGATGGCACGAAAGGCACGCCTCGACCCCTCCATCTTCCATCTGCCTGTCGAGCGCATGCGCGAGGGCTACTACTCGGACAAGTACTTCGTCCGGGCGCGCGAGCTGCTGCGCAAGGACGGCCATCGCCCACGGGTCACGATGCAGGTGTTCGGGAAGACGCAGGGGTTCCTGGGCGGTATCGACGAAGCCATCGCCATCCTCAAGCTTTGCGCGGACCGCTGGGATGAGCTGACGGTTTCGGCGCTCTACGATGGCGATCAAATCGCGCCCTGGGAGACGGTGCTCCTCGTCGAAGGCCCGTATGACGTCTTCGCCCACCTGGAGACCCTGTACCTGGGCGTGTTGGCCCGCCGGACCCGGGTGGGCACCAACACCCACGCCGTCGTGGAGGCCGCCCGCCCGAAGCAGGTGATGTTCTTTCCGGCGCGGCACGACCACTGGCTGGTGCAGACCGGGGACGGGTACGCGGCCCACATCGCCGGGGCCATCGGCGTCTCGACGGACGCCCAGGCCTCGTGGTGGGGCTCGGAGGGGATCGGGACGGTGCCGCATGCGTTGATCGCCGCGTATGGGGGTGACACCGTCCTCGCGTCGAAGAAGTTCGCGGACCTGTCGGATCCCAACGTCGCGCTGATCACGCTGGTCGACTTCGACAACGACTGCGTCGGCACGTCATTGAAGGTCGCGAAGGCGCTGGGGTCCCGGCTGTATGGGGTCCGCCTCGACACCTCGGAAACGCTGGTGGACGAGTCGATCGTGCCGCAGATGGGGGCGTTCAAGCCGACCGGCGTGAATCCGCAGCTCGTCCGCAACGTCCGCGACGCACTGGATCGCGAGGGGTTCCAGCAGGTGAAGATCGTGGTGTCGGGCGGATTCACCGTCGAGAAGATCCGGGCGTTTGAAGAGCAGGGCGTTCCGGTGGACATGTACGGCGTGGGGTCGAGCCTCTTTCAGGGGCGCTACGATTTCACCGCCGATGTGGTGCGCGTCGACGGCCGGGATTGCGCCAAGGTGGGCCGGCGCTTCCTGCCCAATCCCAGACTCGAACGGGTGGAGTGACCATGTTGCGGATCGACCTGACGGGGAAGCGGGCCTTCGTCGCGGGCGTGTCGGATGATGGGGGCTTCGGCTTCGCCATCGCGAAGGCGCTGGCCGAAGCGGGGGCGACCATCTGCCTCGGGAGCTGGCCCCCGGCGCTCGGCATCTTCACCAAGCTCATGGAGCGGGGGAAGATGGACGCATCCATGAACCTTTCGGACGGGCGGAAGCTCGAGTTCGAAAAGATCTACCCGCTCGACGCCGCCTACGACACGCTCGGTGACGCCCCCGCGGAAGTCCGCGACAACAAGCGGTACAAGGAAATCGGGGATTTCAGCATCGAGGGAGTGAAGGGCCTCCTCGAGAAGGATTTCGGGGCTGCACCGCTCGACGTCGTCGTGCACTCCCTGGCCAACGCGCCCGAGGTCAAGAAGCCCCTCCTCGACACCAGCCGGGCCGGGTACCTCTCGGCGGTCTCCGTTTCGGCCTACAGCATGGTGTCCCTGGTCCGGACCCTGGGCCCGCTGATGCGCCCGGGGGGCTCCTTCCTTTCACTGACCTACATGGCCGGGGAGCGCGTCATCCCCGGCTACGGGGGCGGCATGTCCTCCGCCAAGGCGGCCCTCGAGGCCGACACCCGGACGCTCGCCTACGAGGCGGGAAGGCGGCATGGCGTCCGCGTGAACACCATCTCGGCGGGCCCCTGGGCCTCACGCGCCGCCTCGGCCATCGGGTTCATCGACATGATGATCAATTACACCAAGGCCAATTCGCCCCTGCCGCGGTCCATCGACGCATCGGACGTGGGGAACACCGCGGCCTTCCTGGCCAGCCCCCTCGCCGCCGCGATCACCGGGACCACGGTGTACGTCGACAACGGGTACCATGCGATGGGCATGGCGGTGACTCCCCCGGCGCCCTGAAAAAGCCGACCAAGCCCTTGCGTCCGGCGGGCTGATGCATAAATTCCCGCTGAGATGAATAACTATGCATCGGTCCCGGTAGGGGTTCTCGGGGCCTCCGGATACGCTGGACGGGAGCTGCTGTCGCTCCTGAACCGGCACCCGGGGGCCTCCGTCGCTTTCGCCACCGCCGAGACGGGCGCGGGCGAGACTCTGGAAGGCCACCGGCTCATCCGAGCCGAGGATGCCAACTTCTCCTCCGC
>DATEGY010000088.1:0-10662 GCA_035279865.1 Gemmatimonadales bacterium
CAACGCCAGCGAGCGGTATGTGGCGCACTGGATCGACATCTTCGGTGGGCGGGTGTCCGAGACGCTGGGGTATGGGAAGCGGGACGGGAGCTCGATTCACTTCGTTTTCGAGTATCCCGATGGTCCGTTCCGGTCGGACTACACCTTGGATCCGAAGACCGGCTGGAGGATCGACATGACGCAGAAGTCGGATAGCGGGGTGTGGAAGGACTTCGCGCACTACCGGCTGGTCAGGTCTCGGTAACCCCGGGCCGCCGGCCCGGGGTCAGCCGATCCCTGTGCTTCGATGCCCTTTAGAACGGCTGACCCCGGGGCGGTGCCCCGGGGTCGTACCTAATACTCGTCGTGCCGTTTGAGCCAGTAAGGGCCGCGACTTCCCTCGTCGCGTCCTTTCGGCACCAAGTCGAGGTAGTTGTAGGCCGTGTTCATTAGATCTATGCCCCGGGCGTACGTCGAGTAGGTGTGGAAGATCTTCCCATCCACCTTGTGAAAGACGCTGATCCCCTCTCGCTCGGTCTCCTCGAGATCATTGTAGATGACGAAGTTGTACATGGCCTTCCTGGCCTTCACGTCCTCGGGCTTGAATGACGCCTGGAAGTCGAGGTTGAAGTCCGAGCTGCCTGACGAGAGCCACTTGAACGTCCATCCCATCCGTTTCTGGTATTCCGTGAGCCGGGCCACGGGTGCGCGGGAAATCGCGACCATCGTCACGTCCCGCTGATTCAGGTGGACGATGATGGGATTGAAGTTGTCGGCCCAGAAGGAGCAGTGCGGGCACCCGACCTTGGCGTTCGGGCCGAACATGAAGTGGTAGACCACGAGCTGGCTGCGGCCGTCGAACAAGCCGGACAGCGTTTCCTTCCCGTTCGGTCCGTCGAACGAGTATTCCTTGGTCACCGCCTCCCAGGGGAGGTCCCGCCGGGCCTGGGACAGGGCATCCCGGGCTCGGGTGAACTCCTTTTCCTTCTTTAGAAGCTCGGTACGAGCCGCGATCCAATCCTCTCGGGATACGACGGGATGATTCATGGTTCCTCAGTGAGTGGGAACTGTGATCTCCTGACTCCTACTTACCATCGGTGCGTCTGTGCGTCCAGTCGCTTGCGTCTGTGCGTCCAGTGGTGCAGGCCTGCGCCTACCGGCGGCTCGCGGGCGGCACGATTCCGTTCATTCGGAGATACTCCACCATCTGTCCATAGTGGTCGAACGCGTGGACGGTGGATTCAACGATGAGGGCCAGGCGGGTGACAGACCGCCCCTGGAAGGGTGAGATGGGCGAGGTGCGTACGGGGATCCGGGCGTCGCCGTATGCGCGGGCGGCCCGCTCGAGCAGATCGAACGATCCTCGCATGTAGGCGATGATCTGGTCCTTGGTGACCACGCTGTCGGGACCCATCTCATCTCCGGCGTCGGCGGGTGGGTCGATTCCCAATGCGGCCGATGCGAGGATGTAATTGGTGGCGGACAGGTGCTTGGCCTCCCGCGCGAACGAGCGCACGCCGGTGAACTCCCCCTGCGTGGGCGCGAAACCGAACTTGGTGGCCGGCATGGCGGCCACGGCGGGCTCGATTTCGTGCCGGACGACCTGGACCATGAAGACCAGGTTGGCACGGTCCTGATTCGTGGAGTCGATCGGGACCTGGGCAGCCAGCGGTGCGGCGAGGAGCAACAGGGGGAGCAAGGAACGCATGGGGAGACTCCGTCATCGGTAGAAGGTGACGGACCCTACCACTTCAAGTGCACTTTAAGTCAACCTGGTGCGGGTCAACTTGACGAGTTGCGGACGGACGCACTCCCCCAGCGTCTCGCAATCGCACTCGGCCAGGAGCTCGAGCAAATCCTGCATACGCCGGGCCTCGGCGATCCGCGCGGACAGCTCCCCCCGCTTGCGTGCGGCGAGCTTCCGCCAGCGGGCCGAAGCCGGCGTGCGGTGACCGAAGCCGTGGAACAGCGTGCGCACTTCCTGAATCGTGAATCCCGCCCGTTGCGCGAGGCGGATCAGATCCAGGGAGACCAGCACGGCCTCGTCGTAGCGTCGCCGGCCGCCCACGCGGGCGGGACCGGGGATGAGGCCGGCCTGCTCGTAGTAGCGGATGGCCGAGGGACGGAGGCCCGCGCGCCGGGCGACTTCTCCGATGGCGAGCGACGCCGGGGCGGTCATCGGCCTGTCCCCCGCATGATCGCGTTCGCCTCGGCGTACGGCAGGGCCTCGTCGGCGAAGGAGAACGTCCCTTTGTCCTTGATCTCCCGGGCGGCGTTGACGAAGCCTCCCAGGGCAGCCCGCGCCAGTGCCGATCCCACGCTGATCCGCTTCACGCCCAGCGCGCCCAAGTCGGCCACCGAGAACCGGGCGGCCTTCAGGCCCATCACGACGTTCACCGGCTTCGTGACCGACCGGCAGATGGTCCGGAGGTCTTCGGCCTTCGTCACCCCGGGTGCATACAGGCAGTCCGCACCTGCCTTCTCGTAGGCCTGAAGCCGCTTGATCGTGTCGTCCAGGTCGGGCCGTCCATGCAGGTAATTCTCGGCACGACCGACGAATACGAACGGGAAGGGAAGGGCGTGGGCCGCCTCGGCGGCGGCCGCGACCCGCTCGACTGAGAGCTGGAAATCGTAGATGGGGGATTTCGGATCTCCGGTCGAATCTTCGATCGAGCCGCCGACGAGCCCCGCCTCGATCCCTGCCAGCCTGATCGTTTCCGCCGCATCCTCGGGAGATTCACCGAACCCGTCTTCGAGGTCGGCGGCGACGGGCAGGTCGGTGGCGTCCGCGATGAGTTTCGCGTTCGCCAGCGTCTCTTCCCGCGTCACCGAGCCGTCGCCGTCCTGCTTGCCGATGGTGAAGGCCAGGCCGGCGCTGGTGGTGGTCAGCGCCTCGAACCCCAGGCCTGCCAGAATTTTCGCGGTACCGGCGTCCCAGGGGTTCGGGATGACGAAGATGCCGGGGCGGCTGTGGAGCGCCTGGAACCGGCGCCCTTTCTCGGCCTGGGTCACGGGCATGCGGATTTTCCTTTCAGGCGGGACGACGATCGAGCAGCAGCCCCACTCCAAATCCAACAAACACGACGCCGGTGACACGGTCCAGACCCTTCGCGACACCCGGACGTTTGAGCCACCGCGTCAGGGGACGCGTGGCGAGGACGAGCACGGCGAACCACATGATGCCTTCCAGCGCATGAATGCCGGCGAGCGCCATGGAGAAGCCGGTCACGGAGGCGCCGGTGGGGATGAACTGCGGGAGCAAGGTAACGTAGAAAACACCGACCTTGGGATTCAGCAGATTGGTGAGGAGTCCCCGGGTGAACCAATTCGCCCGGCTCCTCCCCCCCGACTCAACGTCGAGGCTCGGCGCCGGGCGGGTGAGGAGCTTGATGCCGAGGTAGATGAGGTAGGCCGCACCGGCCAGGCGGAGGATGTCGTAGGCCAGGCGGGACACGGCGAGGAGCCCGCCGAGTCCGATCGAGGCAGCGAGTCCCCAAACGAGACAGCCCAGGCACACACCCAGCCCGGCGAGGAGCGCGCGGCGGCCCCCGTCGACGGCGGCGGTCCGGAGTACCAGGGCGGTGTCGAGTCCCGGCGTGATCGTCAGGAGTCCCGCCGCGGCGGCGAACGCGATAAGCGCTGGACCCGTCGTCATCTTATGAAGGTAATGACTCCACTAACGCGGCGAGGCGGTCGAAGCCGGCCCTGAGTCCACCCTCCATCGGAGACCTGAGCACCCCGTCCCGCGCGGCTTTCGATTCGTAGAGAATCGTGGTGGTGACGAGCGTATGGCCGCCGGCCTCGGTCATCATCACAGTGCCGAGAGCCTCGCCTTGGTACCACGCCTCGTCGAACTTCTCCGTGGAGACGATCCGCTCGGGAGCCTTGATCTCCCGGTAGACGCCCCCCATTCCCATCTTGCCTTCCGGTCCCCGCCACACGTAGCGGTATTTCCCACCGACGCGGAGATCGATCTCGCACACTTCGAACGTCCAGCCCGGTGGTCCGAAAAGCCATTTCCGGACCAGCTCAGGCTTGGTGTACGCATCGAACACGAGCTTCCGCGGCGCCTTGAAGCCGCGGGTGATCTGGATCTCGCGCTCGGACAGGGGAACGACGCGGAGCTGGGCATCCATCAGGATTCTCCTTCTTGCATTTTTGCGAGCAGCGTATCGAGCCCCCGGTACCGGGTCTCCCAGAGCTTCTTGTACTTCTCGAGCCATCTATTCGCCTCGGCCAGGCGCTTGGGTTCGATGCGCCGCGGTCTCCGCTGGGCATCGCGCGACCGCGAGATCAGGCCGGCATTCTCCAACACCTTGAGGTGCTTTGAGATAGCCGGCTGCGTCATGTCGAACGGCGCGCCCAGCTCGTTCACGGTCGCGTTGCCCCGGGCCAGGCGGGCGAGGATGCCGCGCCGGGTGGGATCCGCCAGGGCGGCGAAGACCGCGTCGAGTGTTGCGTCGTTCATAACCATATGGTAATATAATAACGGCAGCGGGTTCGTCAACCTCGACTGGAGTCGTGCATGTCGAAGATCACACCGTTCCTGTGGTTCGATGACAACGCCGAAGCGGCGATGAACTTCTATTGCTCGGTGTTCAAGAATTCCAAGAAGGGAAAGGTCACGCCGATGTCGGTGACCTTCGAGCTCGAGGGACAGGAGTTCTTCGGATTGAACGGCGGCCCGACCTTCCACTTCAACGAGGCCGTGTCCTTCTTCGTGAAGTGTGAGACGCAGACCGAGGTGGACTATTACTGGGAGAAGTTGCTGGCGAGCGGAGGGAAGGAATCCCGGTGCGGCTGGCTGAAGGACCAGTTCGGACTGTCGTGGCAGATCATTCCCGGCCGGCTGACCGAGCTCCTGGGGGACCCGGATCCCAAGCGGGCCAATGCCGCGCTGCAGGCGATGCTGAAGATGAGCAAGATCGTGATCGCCGATCTCGAGAAGGCGGCGAAGGCCGCCTGAGATCTAGAACGTGAGCACCACCGACTCGACCTCCATCCCGGTGGTCCCCGGCCGCAACGACATCTGAATCCGCTCGACGTGCTCGAGGCGCGGTGCATCACCGGCCGCGCCTCGCCCGGCGGCGGGACCCACCCAGTAGTTCCACTCACCCGGAAATCCTTCGGGCAACAGCACGCCGCGCCCGATCGTGAACGCGGAGAGGGGCACAACCTTTTCGCTCCACGTGGAATCGAGGGGAAGGGCGGTAGTCCACGAGGTTCCGTCGTCTTCCATGAGCGTCAGGTGCAGGACGTCGTGAGCGCCGAGGCCTCGCGCCAGGACCCGGACCGAGTCTGCGTGCGCGATCGACGCTCCGCGTGCGGTCACCCGGTCCTGGATCACGAGGGACGCCGTGTAGTCCGGAATCGGCTCCCTGCCGGGCCTGACCGGCAGCTCGAGGTGGAACACGGGTGCGCCCGTCGCCGGTGAAACGCCGACCCGGAACAGTCCCCGACGGCCGGCATCACCGATCCGTGAAAAAACGAGGTGGCCGGCATCGGCGGCGGCGCGGAAGAGGACGAGTGGTGTCCGCTCTCCGACGATCTCCAATGGCCATGACGAGCGCCCCAGGTAGTCCCAGTCGTAGGGCTTGCCGGTGACAGCGTCGGGGAACGTCGTCGCTGTGCCGTTGCGATACGTGGTGATCACGAATTCGTGCGGACCTTCGGCGAGCGCCGCGGCAGGTATCGCCGCGCCATAGGTATAGCCACCCCGCAGATGCATGGGGAATGGGCGATAGAATCCTGCGGCGGTCGGCCGGAGGTAGAGCACGCCAGAGTCGGGGGGACTCACGTCCACGATACGCGCCCGGAGCTCAGCGTCGTGCCCCGCGAGAAGCGTGACGGGAGCCAGTGACTGAACCGCCAGCGGCACGGTGTCGGCCGGAGGCGCATGGTACTCGGAGAACCCCAGCTCGCCGATGGCCTTCGGGAAGGTGGCGGGGTCGACGTGACCGGACGCACTCAGCACGTATACGCCCGGAGTCACCTCGAACCGGCCATCCGCGGCAGGTCGCTCTGGAGCCGCTCCGGCATTGACGGGCTGGACCGTGAAGCTCCCACCCAGGTCGGGCAGGGAGACCGTCATGGGCCACGACCGGCTGATGGCCCGCGTGACGAGCTTCGCGGGATTCGGAGGCTCGAAGGGATCCCGGATCGGCTCGGCGTCGGGGTAGACCTCGAGGCGCCACTCGCCCGGCTTCACCCGGTCGAGGAAGTAGATCCCACCCCCCTCGTAACTCACCACGGGGGACGAGCCGAACCCCGCGATGCGCTTCAAGGCTGCGAAGTCGGGGGGCGTGGCGCGGGTGTCGCCGGCGTAGAGAAACGCGTCACGAGCCACCAGCTCGCCCAGGTTGTCCTCGTAGGAGACGTGAAAGTCCCCGAACTGGGTGTTGTTCGGATAGACCCCGTAGCTTCCCATCCTCGGCAGCCGGTGCATGGCCTCGGCGGCGATCACCGCGCTCATCGCCTTCCGCGGCGTGTAGACCAGGTTCAAGTAGTGGGTCTGCCAGCCCAGGTTGCGCGAGGCGGTTTCGAGCATGTCGTACGCGAACATGGCGGCGAATTGGGCTCCCACCTGGCGGAAGGTCCGCACCATGGCGGGATACATGTAGCCCGTGCGCGTGTCGGGCGCGTCGAACTCGTAGACGATGCGGGGCAGTGGTGCAAGGGCGGGGCTCAACATGTCGGGGAATTGGTCCACGCCCCGTATGTAGTTGCCCACCAACTCGTGGCCGGAATTCAGGCCCGTCGGATACCAGGCGAAGGTCACCCCCTGGAGCTTCGATTTCCTGATCGCCTCGGTGATCCGGAAGTCCTGACTGACATTGTAGAAGATGAGCTTCCGGCAGCCGGTGGACCGGACCGCGTCGGTGAGCGCGTTGAAGTACGACACCGAGCCCTGGAGATCTTCCGGATGGTGCCAGGGCTCGTTCACGAGCTCCACGAAGAGGATGGCGGGTTCGTCCTTCAGTGCCACGCCCGTGTACGGATTCACGTGGTCCAGGATCTGCTTCAGGTAGTTCACCTGCGCCGCGATGGCGGCCGGGTCCGTCCCCATCTTCGCCTTCGAAAACTTCCGGCCGAACCCGGGATCGGTGGTGTCCGCGAGAGCGTCGGGCCAGTTCGCCCCGTACAATTGGATGGGGGAGAAGAGCATGTAGATCCCACGCTCCTTGGCCTTCGCGATCAAATAGTCGAGCAGATCGAGGTGGTCGTTCTGGAGGAGATTCCCCGCCGAGTCCGAGGCCTCCCAGTCACCCCAGAAGGTGAGGCGGATCCCGTCCCACCCCATTCGCGCGAATTGCGCCATGTCCTCGTCGATCATCTTCTTCCGGTCGCCGTGGACATAGCCGGCGGCGCGGTAGTCCGACGCCGTCGTGATAACGTAGTTCGCCCCGAAGAGGGCGACTTCCTGCTTCGAGTCCTTCCAGCGGACTACGCCTTTGGCGTCGAGATAGACGGGGCGATTGGCCGGCACCTGCCCGGTGGCCGTCCCTGGAAGGACGGCCACCAGAAGCCACAGAGCCCGGTTCATCGGGCGGAAGGAATCGCGGGCTGCGGGGGAACGGTGCGGACCGGAATCGAGAGCCGGCCTGCGGTGAGGGTCCCGGCGGTCGCGGTCACGGTGAGCACGGGTCCGACAGGGCGGATGATCGCCAGGCCGCGCCCATTCATGGCGGGCAGGGAATCGACCTGATAGCGCCCATGATACCGCATATCGGCATTGTCCATGGCCACGAGGGTGCCACCCGTCACCGTCAGGTGGACGACGTGGTCCGCTGCGGGCACCACGATGCCTGCCGAGTCGATGATCTCATACCGCACGAGCGCGACGTCCCCTGGGCCACTCGTCACGGCGTCCCGGTCGGCCGTCAGCCGGATGGCCGTAGCCGCCGATGCCGTCCGAACCTCGTCATGGCACTGGACCTTCCCGCTGCGGTCCTTGCCGACAGCCTTGAGCACGCCCGGCTGGTACGCCACATCCCACTCGAAATGCAGATCGGACGTCGTCGCCTGGACCACCGGGAGCGCATAGCTGTTCCAGCCGCCTGAGGTGCCCTGTGCGGGGAACTCCTTCCGCTTCTCACCCAGCGACTTGCCGTTCAGGAAGAGCTCGACCGCGTTGCAGTTCGTGTAGACCAGCACCGGAATGATCTGCCCTTCCCGGCCCGGCCAGGTCCAGTGCGGGAACAGGTGGAGCATCGGCGGCTCGGTCCACAGGCTCTGATACAGGTAGTACGAGTCCTTCGGATGGCCCGTGATGTCGAGGGTTCCCGATGGGAACCCCTTGAAGGGCCAGACCGCTTCGCCGAGGTAATCCACGCCGGTCCACATGAAATTGCCGGCGAAGTAGTCGTGCAGCGTCACCCACTTCCACAGCCGCTCCGCCTGAATCATCCCGCTCGTGTAGTTGGCATGCACCGTGGTGGAATCGGTGCCCAGCGACGGCCGGTCGTCGAAGCTCTCGAAGATCGTCCCGCTCTCCGTCCCCACCATCTTCCAGTCGGGATGGTCGTGCCGGTCCTCCTCGGCGAACAGCTCCCGTCGCTCGTGCCACCGGTCCACATAGTTGTACCCGACGATGTCCTCGGCTTCGAGGAACGGCAGGAGTGCCGGATGCCCGTCGGCCACGATCTGATCGTTCCCGGTGGTCACGGGCCGGGTGGGGTCTTCCCGATGGAAAATGTCGACCAGAGTGCGGAGCACCTGAACGCCTTCGGGCACACTCTGCTCCCCGATTTCGTTGCCGGCGCTCCAGAGCACGATCGAAGGGTGGTTCCGGTCGCGATCGATGAAGTCGTCGAGATCCCGGGCGCTCCAGTCGGCGAAGTACTTGTGATAGCCCTCGGGCACCTTTCCGAACGTCCACTCGTCGAACGCTTCGGCCATCACCAGGAATCCCATGCGATCGCAGAGGTCGAGGAATTCGGGCGCGGGCGGGTTGTGCGAGGTCCGGATGGCGTTCACGCCCATCGCCTTGAGCAGGCCCAGCCGGTACTCCCAGATGCGTTCCGGAACCGCCATGCCGACGGCGCCGCCATCCTCGTGGAGGTTCACGCCCCGCATCTTGACCTGCTTGCCGTTGAGCAGGAATCCCTGATCGGCCGTGTACGCGATGCGGCGGATACCGAACGGCGTGTTGGTGACGTCGACACTCTTGCCCTCCTGCAGGATCTCGGAGCGCAGGGTGTAGAGCGTGGGAGTTTCCACCGACCAGAGGGACGGCTTGGCGACCTCGATCACCTGGCCGACGGGCTGGCTCGCGTTTCCGCTCACGGCGAGCGTCGTCTCGGCGTGGGCGACCTCGACCCCGGCGGCCGTGAGCACCGTCGAGCGGAGCGTTTCCTGGTGCGCCGAGGTGCCGGAGTTCTCCACGGACGTCAGGACGGTGAGGGCGGCATGCGTCGAATCGG
Source organism: Gemmatimonadales bacterium (assembly GCA_035279865.1). Lineage (GTDB taxonomy): Bacteria > Gemmatimonadota > Gemmatimonadetes > Gemmatimonadales > GWC2-71-9 > 40CM-2-70-7. The sequence goes on from DATEGY010000088.1 coordinate 9,402, forward strand.
CTACGGGAGTGGTCAGATAGACGCCCCAGTGGGCGACGTGCACCGGTGACACGATGGTCATCCAGGTGTGACGGTAGATCCCACTCCCCGAGTACCAGCGGGAGTTGGGCTGGTGGGAGTTGTCCACCCGTACGGCGACCAGGTTGACTCCGGAGACCAGGTGCGAGGTCACATCGTAGGAGAAGGAGCTGTACCCGTACGGACGCTTACCCAGGTGGAATCCGTTGATCCACACGTCCGAGTTCTGGTAGATCCCGTCGAACTCGAGCCACACCTCCTTCCCGCCGGTGCCGGCGGGCATCCGGAAGGCTTTGCGGTACCAGCCGATGCCGGTGGGGAAGAACCCGCCCCGCCCGCCGGCGGGCGCGCTCTGCTCGGGCGTACCCTCGATGCTCCAGTCATGCGGCACGTCGATCTTCCGCCACTGCCGATCGTCGAACTTCGCCGCCTCCGCTCCTTGCGGGTCACCCAGGGTGAAGCGCCACCCGGGGTCCATGGAGAGGCGTTGGCGCTGGGCGCTGGCAGAGGAAGCCGCGGCGAACAAGAGTGCGAGGACGGCGACGGTGGGTTTCATGGGTGTCTCAGTGTGACGCGTTCGCGTTCAAGGAATCGAGGACGGCAAATGCCGGCGCGAATGTGGACGGCGCCGCATGGGGGTGCACGTCGAGGATCATGACCGGGGCCGCCGGCTGGTTGTTGGCGGGCCACCCCGGCAGTCCGGTGGTGTTTGGGTTCCCCGTCTTGATGAACGCCGCGAAGTACGCCTGCATGGTCTCCGACACGGTCCAATCGTCGGCGGCCCAGTCATAGACGTGGTTGGTGCCGAGGTTGCCGAGGGCGTACTCGATCTCGGCGGAGTGCACGGCGCCCCGATCACCGCGCGACCGGGTGTAGTTGTACACGAAGACGGGTTTGTCACCGGTCCGGGCTGCCAGCCGGGCCCAGGTCCAGGTCCCGAGGGCGGTGAACCGGGCCCCGGCGAGCAGTGTGCCCGATTCCTTCACCTCGTTGGAGTCTCCTCCCGGAAATTCCCGCAGCACAGGGCCGGCATCGGATCCGTAGAGCCGCTGGACCCCCGCGGCGTAGCGCTCGGGGGTCGGCGCACTGTCACCCGCGATGGCCTTCCAGCTCCCTTCGGCGGCGTTCCAGCCGACCAGCAGGGGGACTCGTGCCTGCTGGCCCGCCGCGAGTATGGCGGCGGGAGATTCCGTGAGGAACCAGCCGTCCGTGGTGACCGGGAAATGGTGGCCCTCGCCGCGGT
>DATEGY010000089.1:0-5771 GCA_035279865.1 Gemmatimonadales bacterium
CGATGCCCGCCCACAGCCCCCGGAGCCTGAAGTCCTCGCGCAACTCGTCGTCCGTCGCCTCCGCGGTCAGGTACACAGCGGCGAGAAACGCGAACGCCGCCAGCGCCAGAACGCCTGCCGAGACGCAGTACAGATTCAACCACGGACGTACGTACAGATTCAGGAAAGTCGCCGCGACTGCTTCCCGGCCGCCGTTACTGGTCACGGCGCCCACGCACATCCCGAGTAGCGGCGGCGTGACCAGGCTCGCGATCGAGAACACCCGCCCCCACCGCCGCACGCCTGCCGCGCGCGAATCGCCATACGCCCGGAAGCTGAACGCCGACCCCCGCAGCACGATGCCCATCAGCGCGAGCGTCAAAGGGATGTGCAACGAGATGGCCAGGTCGGCGAACGCCGGCGGGAAGCACGTAAACAGCAGCACCACGGCGAGGATCAACCAGACATGGTTGGCCTCCCACACCGGGCCGATCGCGTAGGCGACGAGCTCCCGCTGGCGGTCCTTCCGCGGGCCGGTGGCGAAGAGGTCCCATACCCCGCCTCCGAAGTCGGCCCCTCCCAGGAGCGCGTAGGCGGTCAGCGCGAGGAGCACGATTCCCGCCAGGAGGGTGGCGAGCGTCATTGCGGGCTCCTCGCCACGTGCCGCACCAGGAGGCGAGTCACCACGACCGTGAGGAAGACATAGAGCAGCGTGATGGCCGTGAAGGGGACGATCAACCCGGGCATCGGCGTCACCGCGTCACGGGTCCGCAGCACGCCGTAGATGATCCACGGCTGGCGCCCGACCTCGGTCACCACCCATCCCGCCTCGATGGCGAGGAAACCGAGCGGTGTGGCGATCGCGATGGCCCGGAGGTGCGCCCGGGTGATTTCCCCGCGCCGCCAGGTACTCCAGACCACCCAGAGCCCGAGCAATGCGAGGTAGGTCCCGATACCCACCATCATGTCAAACGCCAGGTGCACCACCGGCACGTTGGGCCACTGGTCCGCCGGAATCCGGTCCAGGCCGGTCACCGGCGCCCTGGGATCGTGGAACGCGAGAAGGGACAGGGCGTCGGGAATGCGAATGCTCCAGCGATCCACCCGCGCCGCCGTGTCCGGAAATCCCCCGATCTCGATGGGGGCGTGGTCCTGGCTCACGAAGAGGGCCTCCGCGGCGGCGAGCTTGGCGGGCTGCGCCACGGCGATGTGCCGGGCCGCAATATCTCCGGAAACGGGCTGGAGGATGGCGGCCGGAACCCCCATCAGGAGCGCCAACCGCAGCGCGTATTTGTGGAATGGCGCGGTGCGGCCCCGGAGAATGAGGAGCGCGTGAATACCCGCGACTCCGAAACCCACGGCGGCATACGCCGCGAGGATCATGTGCATGGCTTCGGGGAGGGCCGCCGGATTCGCCATCGCCGCCAGAGGATGCACCTCGGCCGCGAGCTCGGCCCCGCCCTGCACCGTGAAGCCGGTCGGGGCATTCATCCAGGCATTGGCGATGACCACGAAGATGCCGGAGAGCGTGCCGCTCACCGCGACGAGAACGGCGGCGGTGAGGTGGGCGCGAGGCGGGATGCGATCACGCCCATATAGATAGATGCCGAGGAAGATGGCTTCGGTGAAGAAGGCGAACCCTTCGAGCGAGAAGGGCATGCCGATGATCGGGCCGGCGAAGGCCATGAACCGGGGCCAGAGCAGTCCCAGCTCGAACGAGAGGACCGTGCCGGACACCGCGCCGACCGCGAAGAGTATCGCGGTCCCCCGCGCCCAGCGCTGGGCGAGATCCAGGTACGCCGGATCCGCCGTGCGCTGCCACTGCCGCTCCGCGAGGGCCATCAGGACCGGCATTCCGATCCCGATGACGGCGAACACGATGTGAAACGCGAGCGACAGCGCCATCTGAGACCGGGCGGCGAAGAGGTCGCTCACGGCGTGGGTCCTACTTCAGTTTTTCCAGCCGGCTCTTCACTTGCGGGTTGCTCTGGAATTCCGCCGGTGCCCCCTGGAGTACGGCCCGTGCCGAGTCCGTGAACCCGGCCGCCTGATAGGCGTCGGCCTTGAGGAGCATCGTGCGGAACCGCAGGAACCGCGAGCCGTCGGCCGGCGCGGAGAACCCCTTCAACAACGCCAGCGCACCTTTGCCGTCCTTCTTGTCGACGATGAGGGATTCGATCGCGAGGAGCCGGACGGTCGTGTCGCTGGGGAAGCGCTTCGCCATCTGGTCGATCAGAGCGGCCGCGTCCGCATTCTGGCCGCTCTTCCGCTCCAGCATGGCTTCGTTGTAGAGCCCGGCCAGGTAGAGCCGGCTGATGTCGGTCGTGTCGCCGCTGCGGAGCCCGGGACCGCCGGCGTACTCGTACACGATGTCCCCGCCCTTGTCCGCGGCGATGAAGAGTACGACGCACGCCGCCGCTCCTGCGAGTCCGGAGGCGAACAGGAGGATCCGATGGAAGGAGCGGCTGGCGAAGGCGAACGCGAGAATCTCGATCAGGGACACCACCAGGAAGGCATTCCGGGCGTCGTGCGCCCAGTCCTCGTGCGCGCCCACGGCCGAGCGCAGTCCGGGGATGCGTTCGACAGCGCCGTGCGCGTCCTGGCCCGACTGTACCGCGAATACCGCCGCCAGGGTGCCGATGAGGATCAACGTCAGGGCACCGAGATTCGTGAACTGGAACTTGCCCGTCAGCGAGGCGAGGCGGAACGCCACACCCACGTAGAGCAGGGCGATGACGAAGTGCACGATGATGGGATGGTAAAAGCCGATGTTCGGCACGAGCTCAGGCCTTGAGTTGGTGTTCCCGTAAAGCTATTAGATTCCCGGCACCACCGTGGCTTCCCCTCCTACGCTCCGAGCCCTCATCGACGACGGGCGCGTCCATGTCTTCGACGGCGCCATGGGCACGCAGCTCTATGCCCAGGGTTTCTACCTGAACGTCTGTTACGACGAGCTGGCCCTGAAACAGCCGGCGCTCGTGCGGTCCGTGCACGAGGCCTATGTCGCCGCGGGTGCCGAGCTGCTCGAGACCAACACGTTCGGGGCGAACCCCCCCAAGCTCGCGGCGTATGGATTGTCCGATCAGACCGAGCGGATCAACCGCGCCGCGGCCGAGCTGGCGCGCTCGGCGGCGCGCGATCAGGCCTCCGTGGTCGGCGCCCTCGGCCCCCTGGGCCTCCGCCTCGAGCCTTTCGGACCGACGTCCTCCGCCGAAGCCCGGACCCATTTCGCCCGGCAGGTGAAGGGGTTGCTGGATGGCGGTGTGGACGGGTTCATCATCGAGACGTTTTCCGACCTGACCGAGCTCAAGGCGGCGCTCGAAGCCGTCCGCGAGGCCAGTGACCTGCCGGTCGTCGCCCAGATGACCGTCGGTACCGACGGCTTGACCTACCTCGGCACCGCACCCGAAGACTTCGCCAAGACGCTGACGGAATGGGGAGCTGACGTCATCGGCGTGAACTGCTCGGTGGGCCCGGCCGGCGTGCTCGACGCCATCGAACGGATGGCCAAGGTCACCGATCGCCCGCTCTCCGGACAGCCCAACGCCGGACTCCCCAAGGCCGTGGAAGACCGGAAGATCTACCTCGCGTCCCCCGAATACGTGGCGAGTTACGCCAAGCGCATGGTGGAAGCGGGCGCGCGCTTCGTGGGGGGCTGCTGCGGGACGACGCCCGAGCACATCAAGCGGATCCGGGCCTACGTCGCCAGCGTGTCTCCGCGCCGGCACGCGGCCGTCGTCTCACGGACCGAGGTGAAGCCTCCCGCCGGTGTCACCGAGGTACCGCTGGCCGAGCGCTCGCGCTGGGGCGCGAAGCTGGCGCGGGGCGAGTTCGTTACCACTGTGGAGATTCTGCCCCCCAAGGGCGTTGACCCCACGCCCATGCTCGTGCAGTGCCGGGCGCTCAAGGCCGCCGGCGTGGATGCGGTGAACATTCCCGACGGGCCGCGCGCCATGAGCCGGATGGGCGTGATCCCGTCGGCGCTCCTGATCGAGCGCGAGACCGGCATCGACACCGTGATGCACTACTGCTGCCGGGACCGCAATCTGCTCGGCATGTTGTCGGACCTGCTGGGCGCGGCCGCCGCGGGGCTTCGGAACGTCCTGATCATCACGGGCGATCCGCCGAAGATGGGACCCTACCCCGAGGCCACGGCGGTCTTCGACATCGATTCCATCGGGCTCACCAACCTGGTGTACCGGCTCAATCAGGGACTCGATCCGGGGCACAATCCGATCGGCGATCCCACCCGCTGGGTGATCGGCGTCGGGGTGAATCCGGGCGCGCCCGACCTGGAACGCGAGCTGTCGCGCTTCGCGTGGAAGGTGGATGCCGGCGCGGACTTCGCGGTGACGCAGCCCGTGTTCGATCCCCACCAGCTGGAGACTTTCTTGAAGCGGGTCGAGAGCTTCCGCGTTCCCGTGGTGGCCGGCATCTGGCCCCTGGTTTCCTTGCGGAACGCCGAGTTCCTCGCCAACGAAGTGCCGGGGGTGTCGGTGCCGGAGGAGATCCTGCGGCGGATGCGGGAGGCGCAGGAGAAGGGCCGGGAGGCCGCGCTCGCGGAGGGGGTGAAAGTCGCGCGCGACATGCTGGCGGGTGTGCGCGGCGGGGTGCAGGGCGTGCAGGTGAGCGCGCCCTTCGGCCGCGTGGAGGTCGCGCTGGACGTGATCCGGTGAAGCCGGTCTTCTCGGCCCGGGATCCGATGGAGGCTCACCTGCTCCGCGCGGTGCTCGAGAGCGAAGGGATCGCAGCGACAGTGATGGGGGAGTTCCTGTTTCTGGCCCGCGGCGGGGTGCCCATCGACAATCACACCGTGCCCTCAGTCTGGGTCCCCGATGAGGATGTCGACCGGGCCCGGGTCCTGGTGGAGAAGTTTGTCAGGCGGCGAGACCTCCGAATCGAATCGTAGTTTCCAGATGCAACGTCCCGTCGGGTAGCCGGCGGCCGCGCGGAATGCGAAGTTCAGTGCCTATGCGGCGTGCCCGTCTCATTCCGCTTCTTGCGATCACACTCACTTGTCGAGATGCCACCGGACCGGGAGGGTTTCCCCCCCCTGGTCCGCCGGGGATCCGGTCGGTAGGCGTGGTGCCGCACAGCGATTCGGTACTCGTGGGAGACACGATTCGCCTGCAGGTGTTCGTGACGGACAGCAGTTCACAGGCCGTCACCAGTCCCAAAATCACCTGGAAGACCACGGATACGTCGGTCCTTTCCGTGGATTCGACGGGGCTCATCACTGCCCGCCTGGCCGGTACCGCGGCGGTCATCGCCACCGTCAGGGGTGTTTCCGGAGGAGCATTCGTCACGGCGCAATGGCCGGTCGTGACCGTGCACATGCCGGATTCTTTGACCATCACGCGCCATGAAGTGATCCGCTTTCTGCCCGGCCTGGCGAGTTCCACGGGCACGGAGGTCAGTGACCGCGCTACCGCATGGACGAGCTCCGATACCCTGGTGGCCGGTGTATCGCCCAACGGCGTCGTCACTCCCGTGGGACTCGGCGTCACATTCATCAAGGCCGCGAGCAACGGGGCCCAGGATTCGACGCGACTCACCATCATCCCGGAACCTGTGAAGCACGTCGGGCTCACGCAGGCACTTCCCCTGCCATTGCAGGCGGGTCAGCCGCAGCCGGTCACCGGTTTCTGCACCGACAGTCTTCAGCGCGATGTCGCTGGCGACTCTCTGACCTGGACCAGCGCCGACACCTCGCTCCTCACCGTCGCCGGCCATGACAGGAACGCAACCGTGATGCCCTTGCGGCCTGGCAGCCCGGTCTTGCGGATGTCATG
>DATEGY010000090.1:0-6758 GCA_035279865.1 Gemmatimonadales bacterium
TCGCGCAACCTGATGTGCTACGAGGGGGAGCTCTTCCTGGTGGCGGGGGCGACCCGCGCACTGGTCACGTCCTGGATCGGGATCGGCCTGCCCTGGGGCTTGTCGCGGATCACCCGAGAGTATGTCGAAAACGGCCGGGCCCGCTTCGAGGAGTGGAGCCACCTCGCCCTCGGCCTGCGGTATAGGGCCGCGGCAATGGGCGTGCCGTTCCTCCCCACGCTGTCGATGCTGGGCTCGGACCTGCTCGCGCCCGCGGGCGCACGGACGATGACCTGCCCGTTCACGGGGGAGACGCTCTGCCTGGTCCCCGCGCTCTTTCCGGACGTGGCGGTCATCCACGTCCACCGGGCCGACCGGTTCGGCAACGCGCAGATCGATGGATACTCGCACATGGATGCGGACCTGGCCGCGGCCGCGTCGACGGTGATCCTCAGCGCCGAGGAGATCGTCTCCACCGATGAGATCCGACGAACCGCCGACCGCACGGCGATTCCATTCTTCGCCGTGGACGCGGTGGTGGAGGCCCCCTTCGGGGCGTACCCGCACGAGTGTTACGGCCTCTACGAAGCGGACTTCGATCACATCGGCGCGTACGCGCGCGGCGTGACGGCCGGCGGCGCCGACGCGGCGCGCGCGTACCTGGACGAGTACGTCTACGGACCGGACACGTTCGACGCCTATCTCGACCGCTTCGGGGTCGGCCGGCTCCTCCGCCAGCAGCGGACCGCGCGGGAGCTCACGCGCTAACATGGCCTACAGCGCGCCGGAACTCCTCGCCGCCACCGCCAGCCGGCTCCTCGCCGACCACAAGATCGTGTTTGCCGGCGTCGGCACCCCCCTGCTCGCCTCCGTGCTGGCGAAGTCGACCCACGCGCCGGACCTGACGATCGTCGTGGAAGGCGGCGTCGTCGGGCTGGAAGCCGTGCCCGGCCGCCTGCCGATCTCCACGAACGAGATGCGCGCCGGCCACCGCGCGATGATGCTCCTCTCGATCACCCAGACGTTCCTCTACGCGCAGCGCGGGTTCTTCGATTACGGCTTTCTGGGCGGCGCGCAGATCGATCCGTACGGCAACATCAACACCAGCGTGATCGGACCGCCGGAGCGTCCCCGGGTTCGCCTGCCGGGCAGCGGGGGCGCGTGCGACATCATCACGCACTGCCGGGAGATCTTCATCGTCACCATGCACGAGCGGCGGCGGTTCGTCGAGCAGGTCGACTTCATCACCAGCCCCGGCTACCTCGGGGGGCGGGACGCCCGCCGCCGGGCGGGGCTGCTGTTCGGGGCCATCAGCACGGTCGTCACCGACCTCGCCCTGATGCGCTTTGACCCGGAGACGAAGCGCATGCGGCTGGAGGGGCTCCAGGCCGGCGTCACGGTCGATCAGGTGCGGGAGCGGACGGGGTTCGACCTGCCGGTCGCCCCGGAGCTCGACCGGCTGCAGGCTCCGACCGCCCTGGAGCTGCGCGTCCTCCGCGGGCTCGACCCGGACCGGCTGTTCCTGGGCTGACCGTGGCGGCGAACCCCAGCCGATCGGCTTCTATCGCGGCTGAACGGCCCAATCGTGAACGGCCAACGCCAGCACCTTGGTCGCGATGATCACGTTTTCGACGGGAACGGACTCGTTCATCGCGTGCATCTGGCTGGTCGGTCCCGGGCCGAAGATCACCGTCGGCGTCTGCCCCAGCGTGATCAGGAAGCGGGTGTCGGAGGCCCCCATGCGCGCGCCCAGCACCGGGGCGCGCCCCGTCACCTGCTGGAACGACCGGCCGACCATCTGGACGATGGGATGCTCGACGGGGATCTCCGCTCCGGCCGCCACGTACCCTCCCGCTGTCGTCAGCTCCGCGGGGTTGTGCCTCAGCCAGGGATCCGCGGCGCAGACGCGCAGGATCTGTGCTTTCAGTTGCGCCTCCACCTGCACGGGATCTTCGTAGGGCATCAACCCCAGGCTGCCGCGCAGCGTCGCGTCTTCGGGTGTGATGCTCGGGAACGTCCCGGCATGAACCATCGTCACCGCGCAGGGGAGCGCGCCCCGGTTGTCGGGATAGAGCGGGTGGTGCAGATCCTGAATGCGCATCGCTTCCAGCGATTCCACGGCCTCGACCACTTTCATCGCCTTGTCGATGGCGCTCACGCCCTCCCACCGGGTGGAGATGCCGGTCGGCTTGCCCCGGACGTGCACGGTGAACCACATCCGGCCGATGCATGCGGGCATGACCTCAAGGTCGCTGGTCTCGCAACAGATGCCGGCATCCGCCCGATACCCGCGATGCACGCACGCCAGCGTCCCCAGGCCGGTCCGCTCCTCGTCCACGACGTACTCGAGGGTGACGTCGCCGCCGGGCTGCACCCCCATGTCCTTCAAGATGGCGACGGCCATGGTCATCGCCGCCACCCCACCCTTCATGTCGGAGGCGCCCCGTCCCCACACCTGTCCGTCGACCACAGATCCCGACAGCGGGCCGTGTACCCATTCGCCGACCGGCTCCAAGGGGACGGTGTCGACGTGACCATTGAGCAGGATGGAACGACCGCCGCCGCGGCCCTGCCACACGCCCACCACGTTCGGCCGACCGGCGAACGACTTTTCCGGTTCCAGGAATCCGGGGTACCGCCGCAGGGCGTCCGGGTCCGTGTCAAACTGGTCCACCTTCAGCGCCAGCCCCCCGAGGTGGTCAGCGATAAAGGCCTGAATCTCCGCTTCGTTGCCGGTGACGCTGTCGTACTGGACCAGGCGCTGGAGAAAGGCCACCACCTCGCCTCTCCGCTCCTCGACGGCGGCGATGATCTGGCTGTGGGTCGTCGGAACCATCTGCGGTACCTCCTCGCCGGGCTCTGCCGGGCCTTGCAGGGTCTGGGACGGGGCCGCTCACACCAGCGGTTGGACCGACCGGTCGTCGGGTGGGGCGGGGCGTTGGGGCGATGCGAGCGCGCCGCGGTCCGGCCGCGGGACATCTCCGAGAACACCGGACGCGGGCGGCGCGGGATCGGAACACCCCGAGAGGTTCCGCGTCGCCCGGGGCAAGCCCTGCGATCTGCCCGCGGCTCACCCCGCCCGCCCCGCCACGGCCTGGCGTCCGTCTCGATCGCGCAGCAGGCTCGCCACGACAAACATCACGTTCGCCGGGCGTTCGGCGAGCCGGCGCATGAAATACGGAAACCACTCCCCTCCGAACGGGACGTACACCCGAACCCGGTATCCCTGGCGGCGGAGCCGCAGCTGAAGGTCCCGCCGGATGCCGTAGAGCATTTGAAATTCGAACCGCTCGGGAGCGATCCCTCGTGCGGCGGCGAACCCGCGGAGCGCTCCGATCAGACGTTCATCGTGGGTGGCGATCGCCGGATCCACCCCATCCCGCAGGAGCCGTTCCGCCAGCCGCGCGTACGCGGCGTCGACGTCGCGTTTGTGGAGAAACGCGATGGTCGGCGGCTCCGCGTACGCCCCCTTCACCAGCCGGATCCGGACGCCCAGCGCGATCCACCGGTCGATGTCGGCGTCGCTGCGCCGCAGATAGGACTGGATCACGACCCCAAGGTTGCGGTGACCGGCCGCCCACAGCCGCTCGAAGAGGCGGAGCGTCCGCTCCGTGTAGGCCGACCCCTCCATGTCGATACGGACAAACGTCGCCCCGGCACGGTCCAAGAGCCGTGCCAGCCTCGCCTCACACCTGGCGTCGTCGAGAGCCAATCCGAGCTGGGTCAGCTTCAGGGACAGGTTGCTGTCGATCCCGGTGCGATGCAGCGTATCGAGGATGTCCAGGTGGGCGGACACGCTCCGCTCCGCCGCGGCTTCGGTCGCCGTGTTCTCGCCGAGGAGGTCGAGCGTCGCGGCGAGGTCGGCCGAGTTCAGCACGCGGACCGCCGCGACCGCGTCGTCGAGCTGCTCGCCGGCCACAAAGCGCCGCGCCGCCCTGTGCAGGACGGGATGCCGCAGCGCGCGGCGTGCCAGCTCCGGCCTTCGGGAAAGCGCCAGGAAGATCGGCCGCAGCATCGAGCCCGGCCGAAGGCGCTACGGATAGATGCCGCGCGTCATCAACGCATCGGCGACCCGCTGCACGGCCCGCACCAGCGCGGCGGTGCGGAGGTCCACCTTCCGCTCCTGGGACATCGCCAGCACCTCGCGGAAACTGCGGACCATGATCCGTTCGAGCCGCTCGTTGATCTCCTCCTCGGTCCAGAAGAACGACTGCAAATCCTGCACCCACTCGAAGTACGAGACCGTCACGCCGCCGGCGTTGGCCAGGATGTCGGGGACGACCAGCACCTTGCGCTCTCTGAGAATGACGTCGGCGTCCGGGGTGGTCGGACCGTTGGCGCCCTCCACGACGATCCGCGCCTTCACCCGGGCCGCGTTGTGGGCGGTGATCTCCCCCTCCAGCGCGCTCGGGACGAGGATCTCGCAGGGGACCTCCAGCAGCTCCTCGTTCGTCAGCGCGTCCCCTCCGCGGTAGCCGGCCACCGTGCCGGTCTGCTCTTTGTGGCGTCGGAGGTCGGTCGGGTCCAGGCCCTTCTCGTTGAAGACCCCGCCCCGGCTGTCGCTGGCCGCCACGATGCGGCACCCCTGCTCCGCCAGGACCGCGGCGGCCACGCTGCCGACGTTCCCAAACCCCTGCACGGCAACCCGCGCCCCGGGGAACGGCATCCCGAGGTGCCGGGCCGCCTCCCGCGCGACGATCATCACACCGCGGCCGGTGGCCTCGATCCGCCCCTGCGACCCGCCGATCGAGATCGGCTTGCCGGTCACGACCGCGGGCACCGAATACCCGCGGTGCATGCTGTAGGTGTCCATGATCCAGGCCATCACCTGGGGGGTGGTGCCGACGTCGGGCGCGGGGATGTCGCTCTCTGGGCTGATGAACATCGAGATCTCCGTGGCGTAGCGGCGGGTGAGGTGCTCCAGCTCTTCCTGCGACAACTCCTTGGGGTTGACCACCACCCCGCCCTTCGCCCCGCCGTAGGGAAGCCCCACCACCGCGCATTTCCAGGTCATCAGCATCGCCAGCGCGCGGACTTCGTTGAGGGTGACATCGGGGTGATACCGGATCCCGCCCTTCGTCGGTCCGAGGACCGTGCTGTGGTGGATGCGGTACCCGGTGAACACACGGACCGATCCGTCCTCCAGCTGCACCGGAAAGTTCACCGTCAGCTCCCGCTTGGGGTGGCTCAACAGATCGCGCACCCCCCGCTTCAGCGAGAGCTGGTCCGCCGCGCTGCCAAACTGTTCCAGCGCGACTTCCCAGGGGTCGGTTCGAGTGGGTGTGACCACGGCGTCCTTCTTCGCCATCGGTATTCGCCTCCGTCTATGAGTGAGATCCGGAACCCGGAGCGAGCGGGGTCCCAGTCATGCGGCGGTGCAGCACCTCGATCGCTTTCGTCAGCTGCTGAGCTTCGATGCGCCGGATCTCATCCGGAGCCTTCCCTTCGAGCCGGCTCCCCACCTTGACGTCCGGAGTCAGCCCGATGTGGTGGATGGACCGTCCGGACGGGGTGAGGTACTTGTAGGTCGTGATCGCGACGCCGGAGCCGTCGGACAGCGGAAACACGGTCTGCACGATCCCCTTCCCGAACGTCTGGGTCCCCACGAGAATCGCCAGGTGATCATCCTGCAGCGCTCCGGCCACGATCTCCGCGGCGCTGGCCGTGAACTCGTTGACGAGGACGACCACCGGCAGATGGAGGCGGGCGGTCCCGTCCGCGTTCTCGTCGGTGCGCCGGCCGTCGCGGTCCACGGTGGAGACGATCGGCCCGCGGCTGACGAATTCATCCGCCACCCGGATCGCCGAATCGACCAGGCCGCCGCCGTTGCTGCGAAGGTCGAGGAGCACGCCGCGCGGAGAACGGGTCAGTGCCGCGTTGACCGCGTGCACGAACTGATTGCCCGTCGTCTCCGTGAAGGTCACCACGCGCAGATAGGCGATCCCCGCGGCCCGCAGTCGAGCTCGGGTGGGAGGATCCAGCACCTCATCGCCGGTCACGCTCGGCGCCTGGATGATGCCACGGGTGATGGCCACGTCGCGGATCTTCGTGCCGTGGGCCACCGACAGGTGCACGACGGTCCCGCTGGGCCCCCGGATCAGGCCGACGGCGCGCTGCAGCGCCATGTCGCGGGTGGCATGCCCGTCGATCTTGACGATCCGGTCTCCCGCCAGGAGGCCGGCCCGGGCCGCGGGGGTGCCGGGGATGGGGGACACCACGATGACCTGCCCGTCTTTGAGGTCCATGATGATCCCGATCCCGGAAAACCGCCCATCGAAGCTCGACGTCTGGAATTCCTTGAACGCCGTGGGGTCCATGAACCGGGTATACGGATCCCCCACCGCTCCGAGCATCCCCCGGGCGGCGCCATAGGCCAGCTCGGACTCGGTGACGCGTCGGTCGATGTACCGGGTCTGAACGAGGCGGTCGATCTCCCGCAGGACGCCAAACTGGTCGGCGGTGCCGGTTTGGCGTTCTCCGGCCCGGTAGCCGGTCCCGAAAGCCGCGGCAACAAGCAGCACCGTGCCGATGACCGCCGCAACCACCCGCGTTCGCATGCGACCTCCCGTGGAGCGTTTGCCTGTCCGACACGCGCACGTCGGGGCGCCGCCGTGGGCGCGCCCTCGCCTCCGGCGCCCCCGAGGAGCCGGGCCCGCCTGGCTCGGGAGAACGCGTCCGCGGATCTACAGGGAGAGATACCGCCGAACGGCGAGCAGGCTGCCGCCCGTGCCGATGAGCACGCCCCAGAGCAAGAGTTTCCAGGCGAGGGTGAGGGCAAC
>DATEGY010000091.1:0-8708 GCA_035279865.1 Gemmatimonadales bacterium
ACGACCTCGAACCCCGCCTGCGCGAGAATGTCGCTGATCATCGTCCGCATGAAGATGGCGTCGTCGCAGACGAGAACCGTGTGACTCACACGACCTCCCTAGGAAGACAGAATGGGACCGAGCAACCGGTCGGTGTCGAGGACCACGAACGCCTGGGCGCCGCGGCGGCCGACCGCACGGACGATGGTCGGGTCGAGACCCGGGAGGGACTGCCGCTGCTCCAGTGCCTCCCCCGACACGGCCAAGAGGTCCACCACCTCATCCACGGCGAGCCCCACCAGCCGGCGGCCCCCGTCGACTTCGAGCAGCACGGTGGTGCCACTCCCCGGCTCCGGCGCGTCAGGGCCGTCCTGGCCCAGGGCCCGCCAGCCATCCACTACCGTCACCAGGGTTCCCCGGACGTTCACCATCCCGGCCACCGCCGGGGGGGCCCCGGGGATCCGGGTCACGGAAAGACGCGGAAGAATCTCCCGCACGGTCTCGACTTCGGCCGCGCAGGAAAGCGTCCCCACCCGGAACACCAGCAGCCGAACGACCGCCGAATCAATCATCAGAATCGAAGAAACCAAGATACTGCAAGGGGTTGCGTTGAGCAAGCAAATTCGTGTCGCCACTCGTTTCTCGGAGCGCGGCGCGCAAATCCTGGGGCCACTCGGACCGCAGCTCCACCGGCGCACCCGAGACCGGGTGCTTGAACGACAGCAGCGCGGCGTGCAGCAGCTGACGGGGCGCAAGCTCGTCGAGCCGCTCGGCGGTCCGACGCAGCGAGGGCGTGACGCGACGCGCTCCGCCGAAGGAGTAGTCACGGTCCCCCACCACCGGATGCCCGACGTGTCCCAGGTGCACCCGGATCTGATGCGTCCGTCCCGTCCCCAACCGGACGCGGAGCAGCTCGGTCAGCTCGAAGCGCGCGACCACACTCGCGTGCGTCACGGCGTGCCGGCCTCCCGCCGCCACCGTCATCCGCTTCCGGTCCTTTGGATTCCGGGAGATCGGGGCGTCGATATCGAGCGGGCTCCTGGCCAGGTGCCCCCACGTGACGGCCGCGTAGACCCGGCGAACCTCCCGGCGCTCGATGGCCCCCGCCAGCCGGCGGTGCGCCAGATCGGTCTTGGCGAGCAACAGGAGGCCCGAAGTGTCGCGATCGAGCCGGTGGACGATGCCCGGCCGACCCTGCCCGCCGCCCTCCGACAACTCCATGCCCCGTCCCACGAGCACGTTGACGAGCGTGTCGTTCCAGTGCCCCGGGCCGGGATGCACGACGAGGCCGGCGGGCTTGTCGAGCACCGCGAGATCATCGTCCTCGTAGACGAACGAGAGATCCGCGTGCGCCGGCGCGTAGGTCCGCACTTCCGCTTCGGGGGGAAATTGGACGGTGACTTCGGTGCCGCGCTCGAGGAGGGCCGACGCGCGCAGGGTCTTGCCGCCGGCGGAGACTCGTTTGTCCGCCACGAAACGGGCGGCCTGGGTGCGGGAGAGGGACAGCTGATCGGCGAGGAAGCGGTCGAGCCGCTCCGTCACCGCCACCACGATGGAGAAGGAGATCGTCACGCCCGTCACGGCGTGGCGGCCCCAGCCTCCTTCGCGGCATCCGGGGGGGGCGGGGGCACGGGAGCGGCGTGCGTCACGTGCCGGCCCTCGAGCCAGAGTGAGATCGCCAGCGCAACGGCCCCGATGGTGATCGCCGAGTCCGCGACATTGAAGGTCGGGAAGCGGTGGGGTCCGATGCCGACCTCGATGAAATCCACCACGCCCTGCGCCGAGCGGATCCGGTCGAGCAGGTTCCCGGCGGCGCCGCCGCACACCAGGGCCAGCGCCGTGAGGCGCAGGGTGTCCCCGGCCTTGGTGGCCCGCACCATCGCGCCGAGTACGACCAGGGCGATGAGCGCGAGGCCCAGGAAGATCCAGCGGGACGCGGGGCCGAGCGAGATGCCGAACGCGGCGCCTTCATTGTAGACGAGGCGGAGCACCGCGTAGTCCCCGATCAGGGGATGCGGACGCGCCACCAGCGTGGCGACCGCGACGACCTTGGTGATCAGGTCGGCGGTGACCACGCCCAGCGTGGTGAACCAGAACAGCCGGCGGTCAGCGCCGTTTCCCATCTTCTTCCTTGGCCTTGCACTTGATGCAGAGCCGCGCGTGCGGGAGCGCGTCCAGACGGTCGAACCCGATGTCTTCGCCGCACTGCTCGCACCGGCCGAACTTCTCGGGGGTCCGGTAGAGCCGCCGCAGGGCCTCGTTCACGTGCCAGAGGTAGCGCCCTTCCTGCGACGCGAACAGGAACGCCTTCTCGCGCTCCATGGCGTCGGTGCCCTGGTCGGCCATGTGGAAGGAGTAGCTCGACAGATCGCCGTTGGCGCTCTGGAGACTCGAGTTGAAGGACTCGTCGTAGTGCCCGAGCTCCTTCATCACCCGTGCCCGTTCCTCGAGGAGCCGCTTTTCGAGGTGCGTGAGCTGCTTCTTGTTCAATCCGCCCTTGGACTTGGCGCTGGCCTTCGTCGGCATGTTATCGCGTACCCTTTCGTCCTTCGTGGCGTCGCACGGCGAGCGTCACCGCGCGTCCGTCGATGTCGACGTCCCTCTGCACATCCACGTCCTGCAGCTGACCGAGCACGAGCTTCCTGGCCAGCGTCTCCCCGGCGATGAAGTCCTGATAGGCTTCGCAGGCCGCCACCACCACAGGGTCTCCGGCGATCCCCAGCTCGATCCGCGTCGTGTACTCATACCCCGCATCCTTGCGGAGTCGCTGCACCCGGTTCACCACTTCGCGCGCGATCCCTTCCTGTTCCAGATCGGGCGTCAGGTGCGGGTCGAGCGCCACCACGAACGGGCCGTCCGACTGCACCAGCCAGTCGCTCGTCACTTCGCGGGTGATGGTGACGTCCTCCGGCGTAACATCCCATTCGCCGACGCGCACCGTTTCGCCCCGCTCCAGCGCCTGCAGCTGCTCCGGCGCGAGACCCGCAATCGCCTCGACCACCCTCGGCGTGTCCTTGCCGTACCGCTTCCCGAGGCTCCGGAAGTTCCCCTTCCCCTTCAGGCTCACGAGGTCGTGGTCCGACTCGACCACCTCCACGCTTTTCACGTTGACTTCCGAGGCCAAGATATCTAACAGGTCTGCCAAGGCCGGGCCCTTGACCGCCGCCGGCACCGCCACCTGCAGGCGCGCCAGGGGCTGGCGGACGTTCAGTCCCTTCTCCTGCCGCCCCGCATGCGCCAGTGAGGCCAGCCGCCGGACCGCCGCCATGGCGTCCATCAGCCCCTGGTCCCGCCGTCCGCGGTCCACCGGGAACGGCGCCAGGTGCACGGAAGTTCCGGTGAGGGCCCGGTGGAGCCAGTCGGACAAGAACGGTGCCGCGGGCGCGAGGAGCCGGGCTGCCCCCGTCAGGGCTTCATGAATCGCCTCGAGGGCCAGCGGGTCGGTCGCGCGATCGGGTGCCCAGAACCGGGGCCGATTGCGGCGCACGTACCAGCGGGACAGGTCCTCGGTGACGAAATCCATGATCGCGCGGACCCCGGCGGTGACGTCGTACCCGCCCCAGGCCTGCCGCACGGTCGCCACAACTTCGTCGAGCCGGGCCAACAGCCAGCGGTCGACCAGCGGCCGGTTCTCGAACGGGACTCCCTTTTCTTCCGCGGGCGGCGCCCAGTCCTCGGCGTACCGCGCGAAGAAGTCGTACGTGGACCGCAGGGTGTTCAGAAACCCGCCGGCGAGCTCCGGCACCTGCTTCGCGTCGAAGCGCTTCGGCAACCAGACCTGGGCCTGTCCGAGGAGATAGAGCCGGATGGCGTCGGCGCCGTACTGCTCGATGGCGGACCAGGGGTTCACGACGTTCCCCCGGCTCTTGGACATCTTCTGCCCCTGGGCGTCGAGCACCAGCTCGTTCACGATTACGTGCTTGTACGCCGGCGCGTCGAACGCGCCCGCCGCGATCGCGAGCAGCGAGTAGAACCAGCCCCGGGTCTGATCCACCCCTTCGCAGATGTAGTCGGCCGGAAAGTGCGCCTGGAAGTCCGCCGCGTGCTCGAACGGGTAGTGCCACTGCGCGTACGGCATGGCACCCGAGTCGAACCATGCGTCGATCACTTCGGGCACGCGGCGCATCGTACCGCCGCAGGCCGCGCAGGTCCACGTATACTGGTCGATGTACGGCTTGTGCGGATCGAAATCCGCCGGCAGGTCCTTTCCCCACCGGGACGCCAGGTCGCCGTAGCCGCCGACCACCTCCCGATGCTCGGGCGTGCGGTCGCACTCCCAGACGTTGAGGGGTGTCCCCCAGTAGCGGTCGCGGGAGAGGGCCCAGTCGACGTTGTTCTCGAGCCATCCGCCGAAGCGCCCGCTGCCCACTTCCGGCGGATGCCAATCCACCTGGTTGTTGAGCTCGATCATCCGCGCCTTGAAGGCCGTCGTCCTGATGAACCACGAGCTCTTGGCGTAGTAGATCAGCGCCGAGTCACAGCGCCAGCAGAACGGATAGGTGTGGGTGATGGGCTTCGTATCCAGCCACCGGCCGTCATGTTTCAGCCGCTCGATCACGAGCCGGTTGGTTTCCTTATCCGTGACGAGCTTGCCCTCGATCTCCGGCCAGCGGGTCCCCTGGAAGGTGCCGTCGGGACCCACCGGATTCACGAACGCGAGCCCGCACTGCTGGGAGACCGCGTAGTCGTCGGCGCCGAAGGCGGGCGCCATGTGGACCAGCCCCGAGCCCTCTTCGGCCGACACGAAGCCCCCGCCGACCACGACGGCGCGCTGGCCTTCCTGCGGAAGGGGGACCACCTCGAGCGGCCGCGTATACCGGAGCCCGATCAGGTCACGGCCCAGAAATCCCTTGACCCGATTCCCGGACGCGAGGGCCTTGCCCCCGACGTGGATCGAGGACGCGAGGGCCGACGCCGCGATGTAGCGGACGCCGCCGAGCTCGTACTCGCCGTACTCGAGATCGGGATGCACCGCGACGGCCACGTTGGCGAGCAGCGTCCACGGCGTGGTGGTCCAGATCACGAGCTGGCGGTTGGGTTCCTTCTCGAGCGGGAACGAGACGAATACCGAGTTGGTCTGGACACTCTCGTACCCCTGGGCCAGCTCGTGCGACGAGAGCGCCGTGCCGCACCGCGGGCAATACGGGAGCACCTTGTAGCCGCGATAGAGAAGCGCCTTGTCGTACAGACGGCGCAGGAGCCACCAGACCGACTCGATGTACGCGTTCGAGTAGGTGACGTAGGGATGCTCGTAGTCGAGCCAGTACCCCACCCGGTCCGAGAGCGATTCCCAGTCGGTCTTGTAGGTGAAGACCGACTCGCGGCAAAGCTTGTTGAACGCCTCGACGCCGTACGCATCGATTTCCTTCTTGCCGGAGATCTTGAGCTGCTTCTCGACCTCGATCTCCACCGGCAGGCCGTGCGTATCCCACCCCGCGATGCGGGTGACGCTCTTCCCCTGCATGGACTGGAACCGGCAGATCAGGTCTTTGATGGTCCGGGCGAAGACGTGATGGATCCCCGGACGGCCGTTGGCGGTCGGCGGACCTTCGAAAAAGACAAAGGGCGGCCCGTAACGCGCGCTTTCCTGGACGCGGGGAAAGAGGCGCTCGTGCTTCCAGGTCGCGAGGAGCTGTTTCTCCAGCGCGTCCGCGGTAAGATCGGCAGGCAGCTGCGGGTACGACATCAGGCGCGGAACCGGGTCCCCGGGCGGCTCACCCGTCCTGCCGTTCCAGGGCCCGGAGCTCGGCGGCCTGACGCTCGAGGAGCGCCCGGAATCCCGCCAGGTACCCCTGGAACTGCCGCTGGACTTCGGCCACGCGCTCGCGGATGTCGGCCTCCGACTTGCGGGCGTCGTCCGCGATCTTGCGCGCCTCGGCCTGCGCCTCCCGGTTGATCACCTGGGCCTGGCGCTCCGCGGTCTCCCGCGTCTCGGCGCGGAGCTGCTGCGCGGCCACGAGCGCCTCATTCATGGCGTTTTCGCGCTCGCGAAACACGCGGAGCTGGTCGGTGAGGGCGGACACCCGCTCCTCCAGGACCGAACGCTCGCGGATCACTTTCTCCAGCTCGTCCGCCACGCGCATCCGGAATTCCTCGACCCCCATGGGATCGTAGCCCCGCAGGGTGCGGCGGAACTCCTGTCGCCGGATGTCGAGGGGCGTCAATGCAAAGGCTTCTTCGGGCGCCTGAGGCGTGTCGGTCATGTCGTCCTCGCTCCGAAGAGGGCGGTACCCAAGCGGATCACCGTGGCTCCCTCTTCCACCGCCGTACCGAAGTCGCCGGACATCCCCATTGAGAGGGTCTGCAGCCATATGCCGTCCTCCTTCAATCGATCGCGGATCTCCCGGAGTCCCCGGAAGCTCCGCCGTTGAATCGCTTCATCCGTGGTGAGCGGCGCCAGCGTCATCAGCCCGTCCACCGACAAGGCCTCGAGCCGGCTGATCCGCCGGACCAACGCCGGAACCTCCGACGGCTCGCATCCGCTCTTCTGTGATTCCCCTGCCACGTTCACCTGCACGAGTACCCGCAACCGGTTCTTCTGCGCCGCCGACCGCCGGTCGAGCTCTTCGGCCAGCTCTGCCGAGTCCACTGACTCGACCGCGACGAACTTCCCCGGGACGAACTTCGCCTTGTTGCGCTGGAGATGCCCGATCAGGTGCCACTCGGCCCCCCGGCACTCCGGATGCTCCATCTTGTCCAGCGCCTCTTGCACCCGATTCTCGCCGACATCCTTCAATCCGGCGTCAAGCGCTGCCTTCACGGCCTCGGGCCCGAACCCCTTCGTGACGGCGAGCACCGTCACCGGATGACTCCAGCCGCCGAGTTGCTGCCGACGGGCGATCTCGGATCGCACATGCTCCAAGCGCCCCGCCAGGCCCGGAAAATCCATGACCGGACAAAGTAATGGATTAGACGCGAAGAGGCTAAGGGGCTACGACGCTAAGTACTTGGCGACTCAGGGACTTGGCGGCTTCGCGAGCTATTCAGGGATGGCGGACATCCGAGTGGACAAGCGCTCCGTGCCTTCCAGGTTGGTCGAGGCACCGGACAGGAGGTCCCGGACCTGGTCGGGCGTGAGCGGCCGATGGAGGATGCCGTGGCTGGCGACGGAAATGGTGGACGTCTCCTCGGACACCACCAGCACGGTGGCGTCGCTCTCCTCGGAAAGTCCGAGCGCCGCGCGATGTCTCGTCCCGAGTGACTTGTCGGCGACCTTGAACTGGGTGAGCGGCAGGACACATCCCGCGCCGATGATCTGGTCCCCCCGGATCAGCACCGCGCCGTCATGCAGCGGCGAGTACGGCGTGAAAATGGTCGTGAGCAGATCCGCGGAGACCTTGGCTTCCATCGGCACGCCGGAGGAAATGAACTCTTCGAGGCCGATGTCGCCCTCCACCGCGATGATCGCGCCGGTGCCCGCGCGCGAGAGCCGCCCCATCGCCTCGGCGATTTCTTCCGCCACCGACTGGCGATCGCCGCGCGCGAACGCGCGCATGAACCGCGATTGGCCGAGTTTGGCGAGCGCGTTGCGGAGCTCCGGCTGGAACACGACCACCGCGGCGAACGGCGCCACCGCGAAGACGACGCGCAGGATCTCCGAGATCATGGTGAGCTGAGCGACGGTGGCACCGGCATACACCAGGGAGACGATCACGAGTCCCACCACGATCTGCATGGCGCGGGTGCCGACGAGGAACAGCAGGAACCGGTAAATGACGAAGGCGACGACGAGGATTTCGAACGCGTCGGGCCACAGCTTGGGGAGTAGAAACTTGTAGGCGTCGAAGTTCACGCGTTCGGCCTCACGGCGGCGGCGAGTTTCAGCGCTTCCACGGTCAGGGCCGCGTCGTGCACCCGGAAAATCCGGGCGCCGCGCTCCCAGGCCAGGGCGCACGCCACCGCGGTGGCGCGGTCCCGGTCCTCCACGGGCCGTCCGGTGACCTGGCCCAGAAACCGTTTCCGGGAAGGCCCGACGGCTACAGGATAGCCGACGCCCGCAATCGTGGCCAGTTCATCGAGCAGCCGGAGGTTCTGGTCGGCGTCCTTGGCGAAGCCGAACCCGGGGTCGACGGCGATCTGGCCGGGCTCGATCCCCGCCCCGAGCGCCCGGTCCGCCGCCTCGCCCAGCTGCGCGGCGACCTCAGCCGCGACATGCCCGTAGGTGGCGAGGGCATCCATGGTGTCGGGAGTCCCCCGCATATGCATCAGTACGACCCCCGCCCCCGCCTCCGCCGTCACTCCCGCCAGCTCCCGGTCGTACGCCAGCCCGGACACGTCGTTGACGATCACCGCCCCGGCGCCGAGTGCCCGTCGCGCGACTTCGGCCTTCCGGGTGTCCACGGACACGCTCCCCAGCTTCCGCTTCACGATCCCCTCGATGACCGGGACCACCCGCGCGATCTCCTCCCGCGCCGGTACCACGCCGGCGCCCGGGCGCGTGGACTCCCCGCCCACGTCGAGAATCGACGCCCCGTCCGCGATCAGCTGCTCGGCTTGGGCGATCGCCTGGTCCGTGGTCGAGTGCCGGCCGCCATCGGAGAACGAATCCGGGGTCACGTTGATGATCCCCATCACCACCGGCCGGTCCAACGCGATTTCTCCCCCCGCGACGGTCCAGCGACGGGGCGCGTCGGCATGCGTCATCATGAACCGCGCGATCTCGGGGGTGAGGGCAGCCAGCTCTGCGGGGGCACGATCGGGACGCGCCAGCACGGCCAGCCGGCTGGCGG
>DATEGY010000092.1:0-39033 GCA_035279865.1 Gemmatimonadales bacterium
GTATCTGAGACCACCATTCGATCTGCACGCAGACGCTGATCTGCATTCCTGGCAATCGCCAGCGCGGAAGCGCACTGAGGGCACTCAAGGGCCTCCACCAGATCTGCTGGCAGAGAGCCGACGCGGCAAAGAAAACTCGGAAGAAGTTCGGCGACGTAAGTCATGGATTCGTCACGTCAGAGTGTCGGATCGCGTAGTGATCACCGGATCACTTCGATAGTCGACTTCACCGAAGCTGGGGCGTCGCGGCGATATCAGAAGGCCGCCCCCAAGGCGGCCTTCCCTCATGGGCAACGCATTTGACGTTGACTGCCTCAATGGGGCGGGGAATCCAGTGCGTCAGACCCTCCCGCCCCAGTCCCTCGTCAGGCTGAGGGGATTTGACAGCAGAGGGTCCACCCGCACGCGCTACCGCAAGGCGCCACCGAAGCGCTTGCAGTTACGGCGCACGTACTGCAAGTGCAGTACGAGGTGTACAGCTCAGCCCCCTCAACCTGCCCGCTAGGTGCAAGCGAGGTGACAAACGATTCGACTCGAAGATCCTCCAAGCGCAACTTCCCTCTCCGTTCTTCGGACATCTTTGACCTCCCACTTGTTTGGGTTGCTCGCGCGGAGCGCGACCTCTCAGTTTGCGCGGCTTGTGGGCTCCACGTGAAGACGAGCAAACTGAGCGGCGCTAAGAATGTGAGCAAAGTGCGCGTGCGTCAAACGCGTTATGCCCCACCACCAAGGTTGGTCGGGAACACGCAGCAAAGCGTGTATCCGCAGGCGCTCCCGCACGGTGGAGCCGAGCCGCTCGTCGACACATCGCAGGTGCTGCAAGTGCAGTAGGAGGTATACAATTCAGCCCCCACCACTTGACCGCCGGGCCCCGCCGATGTGACGAACGACTCGATTCGGAGATCCTCCAGACGCAACTTCCCTTTCCGTTCCTCACCCATCTTGACCTCCCAGCTAATAGGGGTTGCTCGCGTCGGAGCGCGAGCTCTCAGTTTGCGCGGGTTGCGGATCGCAACGCGAAACGCCCAAACTGAGCGTGGTAAGAATGTGCACTGCTGATTGGACTCGTCAAGCCCGATTAATTGGAGCCTGGCCGACCTGTCCATGGAGCGGGGCTACGTGAGGTGGGCGAAGAGCTAAGCCAGACGAAGGAGTGATGGGAATCGTCCCGGATCGCTGAAGCGCAACAATTCGTATCCTATCCCCGCGAGCCCCTGCCACGTGCCCCCCGATTGGTGCATCTCGGTCGAAAGGCTCACGCGAAAAGGTCGACGGACGGTTTCGCCCATGACATACGCCACCATTGCGGTCGCCGCATCGATCAATGAGCGATTGTTGAGTCTCAACCCGGCTTCCAGTAACGAGTCTGCTCGACCTAAGGTGCCGCAGCAAATGGTGTCCATGCTCCCATCTTGCTGAAACGAGATGGTACGAAGCAAGGCGTGCCGAAGATCCAGTGCAATCGAGGGCTCATCCTCGTCTCGCACCTCGGTCAGTGCTGACAAGCGAGCGAGGGCTATGCCTGGGGCACCGTGGCACCACGAGCACAGGCGAAATTCAACTTGACCTGGGAAGTCAGCCCAATCGCCGATATCCTCGCGGAACGCGGAACGTTCAAACTCAAATGCCTCCATCGCGGCATTGTAATAATCGGTCCGGGGAGTTCGATGATGGAGCTCCAGGAGTGAGTGAGCGACCCCGCTCTGGCCATGGGCAAAGCCCGCTGTCGGCAACCCTTCCGTCGTTGGCCAGACTCGCAGCTTCGATGATGAGTTGTGAACGCGCACTTGAAGAAGATGGTTGGCACAAGCCACCGCCAAGTCCCCGCCAACACCTACCCCAGAGTCCATGAGCGCGAGAAACCCCATGATTAGGCCAGGAGCGCCCCAATAGATGTCGAATTGCGGATAGGCCCGCACTGCGTCCATCGAAACGCTCTCGGCTGCCCCAGCTGCGTCTGCACGGAGGGAGGGCAAATCAAGGAATGAGGCCATTCGCACAAGGGCATATAAGATCGACCCGATTCCGGAGATCCCGAGTCCAATCTGCGCCGCCAGGCCTGTGACTTCACTTGCTGAACGCAAGCGTACGCGGAGTGGCTCAACGATCCTGAGGGCTGCGTCTGCGAACCGCGACTCCCTAGTGCTCGTCGCGAGAGCGGACAGAAACAATGCCTCCCCTATCCTCCCGTTAAACAGACCACTGTCCGCGACGGGACCGAAGTCTATGCCAAAGCCGCGACCCCAAGTGAGACTCCCGTCCTGCAACTCCTTGGCCTGGGATAAGAGTTCGTCGCCAACGGCGGCTGCGCGCTGCGTCAAGTCGGTGGGTGTAATATCCGGCATTCCTGATCGTTCCCTGCGAAGGTTCGAGTGTGCCTGAGTTCCAGTGACATCGTAGCCAGCCATTCTAAGAGTATCCGCAGCGCGGAGGGTTCAGCAAGCGCAAACGATGATTTTCGACAGGCTGCTCACATCACTCAGGACAGAATCCACTCGACCTTGACAGGCCTCATGATACTCCTGACAATCACGACCCATGAGGGCGATCGGATGTAGTCACCCCGGCGCACCAGAGGTGCTGCGCATGCTGGAGCTGCCACCCCCTCGTCTGTTGTCGGATTGGGTCCGCATTCGCGTAACAGTCTCTGGAGTAAGCTTCACAGATATTGACCAACGGCGAGGGTCCTGGCGCACCTGGATCGATGGCGCTGAGCCTATCGTCCCAGGCCGCGAAGTAGCCGGTGTGATTGAGTCCGTCGGCGAAGCCGTCAGAGATCTAAGGGTTGGGCAGCGAGTCTGTGCCATCTGCCCTAGAGGCGGTTATGGAGAGTTGGTCACCGTCCCGCACCAGTGCGTCCTACCGCTCCCAGATGAGATAACGGACATCGTTGGTGGGACATTCCTGCTAAATGGGCTCGTCGCATGGCACCTTCTGCATACTGTAGCGAATGTGCAGGGAGGTGAAATCATCCTGGTGCATGCAGCTGCTGGGGGAGTGGGAGTCATGCTCAGTCAATTGGCAAAGCGTTGTGGGGTGACTGTCATCGGGACTGTCGGGTCGGATGCCAAAGCTGAGACGGCGTCGCTCTATGGTGCTGACCATGTCGTCAACTACGAGCGGTGCGCCGACTGGAGCGCGAAAGTACTGCTGGACCTGACGGGGGGCTCAGGCGTGGACGTGGTATTCGACGGTGTGGGCGCAAAAACGGCCCAAGGAAGCATCCTGGCCACTCATCGACTTGGCCAAGTAGTCTTCTTTGGCTCGAGTTCGGGTCAGCCTCGGGTGTCGTTTCCCGATTTGCGCACCAAGAGCTTGCGGGTCTCCGCGTTTGAGTTGTTTCACATGCTAGAGCGAAAGCAGGAATGGAATCGCGCTATTACGGAACTCGCGTCCCTCGTTAAACGGGGGCTTCTTGAACCCTTTGTAACAGAAACCTATTCCTGGAACGAAGCCGCTGTTGCACACAAGCGCATAGAGGCCCGGGCCACCCGAGGCAAGACTGCTCTCATTCATGGTTGATTCTAGGGTTCTGATCTCCGTCAGCTCATTCGGCACCTTACTCCCCGGGGACGCCAGACGAATGAGATCGTATGGCGGAGAGTTCAGCCAGGATGGCCCGCACGTCTTCGAGCTTCGCTTGGGGGTACCGCTCCAAGATGAGGGCTATGATGCCTGAGACTACGGGCACCGCATAGCTGGCGACGCTTGCAGGACGCAGACCCCCACCTCGCCACAGCACTTGCCCGTGGATTCCTGATGGGGCAGCAATTTCGACCCTACCGCTCGAAAAATATTCGAATGAAAAAGGGTCCATGGACTCATTGCGCTCCACGGCAATGACACTTTCGAACCAGGCCGGCAGTGACGCCTGACCATCATCGGGGCTCGCAGCGACCATGATGACCCCTCTTCGCTGAGCGTCTTCGCAAGCCAGGAAGAGGGCCTCAGCGTCTGCAGCCGACGCCGTACTAATGCGCAGGCTTAGATTGAGAACATTGATGCTATTGTCCGCTGCCCAACGAACTGCTCGGCATAGGGTTGGGATCATGGTGTACAAGGCGCCGCCGAACACGCGGATGGGAACAAAGGTCGCGCCCGGAGCGACACGAAAAGCCGTCGTCAAACAGGCCGTCCCGTGACCAACGTGATCGTCAGGCACAAGTGGCATGAGGTCAGCGTCTGCATCTGTTCCGACGAGGTCCACACCTGGCTCGATCGAGGGCGTCACTCCTTCAAGCCGCCGATCAAATCCACTATCCGCAATGCCGATCTTGATCCCCTTGCCGGTGACTCCCCCTAACTTTGTCCGAAGCCATGGTGGAAGGACCAACGGGCGTGTGGCGGACGGTGACAACTCTACGATGCTGAGACTGAGACGCGCGACCTCGTCGTTATCCCACGACACCAAGAACCGTATGCGGTCAGGTTTCGTGAGATGAATGTCGCAGAAGGTTAGCACGTGATGCCCATCCAGGACCTGGCCATCCGGAATCGCCGGAAGCTTCACCGTCTCAGCGACCTCGCCGTATTCGTGTCCGTCCTTGCCTTGGGCAACTACTCGGAGGCGGTGGTCTCTCAGGCCGTCTGGCTTGTCGTACCGCATGCGAATGGTCACGTGCAGTTTAGGACGGACCACAGGAAATTTCCGGACTCCTATTGATTCAAGTAGTCCACTGAGGGCCATCTCACCATCCGCTGACTTGTCCACGTGATCGGCAAATGCGGCGGCCAGCATTCGCATAGGCTCTCCTCTCACTGGCAACACAATGCACCAAGCAAGGAATCCTAACCATGGGGGTCAGTCCATCGGGGATGGGTGAGAGTGGCTAGCATTGAGTCCGGCACCTCTCTAAACATGGCTTCGGCGCGGTCACAACAACGGTCACAGAGAATGCGTTGTTGGTCGTTGAAGATCATCGACGCGACTCGCTAACCCGCGATGCAGCAACGGCCAGCGCTGGGGTGCGCTGGCCGTGCTGGCCTCCGGAGCCGAAGGTCGTGGGTTCAGCTTCGGCCGCGTTCGCGGCCTCGCTGGCCTGCGGCTCGAATCCCGCCTGGCGCATTCCCCTTAGTCACATTGGTTCGGCATTTCCGCGTCCTGTCAGGACTCGCCCGCGCCGAGAGCGCTTGTACTTTAGTGCCCTCGAGAGAGCGCGAAAAAGAAACCGACGCGGCCTGACCCAGCTAATCTCCGTTCACGATCAGACCAACCCCGATCACTGTGACCCTTCCATGCGTGAACACCACGAAAAGGCCCAGCCGGCTCGGGCGCTCGAGGTACCCCCCGCGCCATTTCACGCTGTCACCCGGCAACTGATAGGAGTACTCGTTGCCCGATTGATTGCGCGGCGCTCCGTAGAGTGAGACCACCCGGCCTACCGAGTCCCCCACGCGCAGTCCCCGGTGAGTCGGCCAACCCCGGCCCGTGACCCGAGCCCAGCGGAGCCTCCCGTTCTGCGAGAAGATCAGTCGAAGCCCTGGATAGAACCAATCCGTGAGTTGGAGATCCTCGTCGTCGATGCGGGTGTGATAGGGCTTTACAGTTGAAGGAGGACCCAGAACGCGCCGGGCGTCGGCGGTGTCCGGAATCCATTGCATCCCCCCGACACTGAGGTCAGCCTCCGACAGCGCCGCGGGCATGGGTCCGGCCCCGAAGGTCGCGATGACCATCGCGATCATTGCCGCTGCAACTGTTCTTGTCATGGCACCATGGTAGCGCGGCGATGCGAGTAGGTCAGAAACGCACCGTCAAGCCGCCCGTGACCACCCGCGCGAGCGGATATCCGCCGTCGTCGATCCCGTTCACCGCCGCGGGATCCATCCCGCGATAGCCCGTAATCGTCAACGCATTCCGCACATCCACAAAGGCCCGGAGCTGTTCGCCGAGCCACGGGAACGTGTACCCCACCATCACGTCATCCAACCGCAGAAACGAGCCGTTTTCGAGATAGTAGTCCGAGCGGAGCTGCTGGGTCATGAATCCGGTCGTGAGCACCGACCGGCTCAGGTTGAACGGAAACGCCCCGTTTGACAGCTCGCCGTAGTCGCCCAGCGCCGACGCCGTATTGTCGTAGACATAATTCCCGAGCCAGGCCCGTAGACTCACGCTCGCGTCGAACCGGTGAAAAGCGATCCTCGACGTCAGTCCGAAGATCCAGTGGGGTGCCGGATCATGCTCGGCCACCGTGTTCGCCCCGAGGGCGCAGGCCGTCGTGTCCGCCCCCGCGAGCGTCAGATAGTGGCCCTCCACCGGCTTCCCGCCGCTGTACACCTGCCGGCAGACCAGGAATGCATTGAGCGGCTGCCCGGGCTCGAGCACCTGGATCGTGCTGCCCACTCCACCCGCGATCGGACCGGTGAGTATCTGCCCGCCACCTCCCTGCTCGAATCCCAGAAAGGTGTTGGCATTGTGGGCGGCGTTGAGCGTCGCGGTCCAGGAGAACCCGCCGGCCGACTGCGGCACCACGAGCGCCGCCTTGAGACCAAGCTCCACGCCGGTATTCCGGATGCCGCCGACATTCGTCAGAACGAAGACCGGCAGGGGCGGGAGACTGAGCCCCGGCACGACCAGCAACAGGTGGTCCGTGCGCTTGTCGTACCAATCGACCGAGCCGGTCACCCGCCGGCCGCGGAGCCCCACGTCCGCGCCGAGGTCCCAGGTGCGGGTCGTCTCCCAGGTGAGATTCGGGTCGATGAGAAAGCAGGTTCCCGGACCGCAGGGCGAGAACGAGGACGACGGCAGCATGTTTCCCAGCTCCTGATTGCCGGTTTTCCCCCAGGACGCCCGCAGCAGTAGGTCCGTCGGCTCGGCCGTCACCCGCCAGCCGGCCGAGAAGGCCGGGAAGGTCTGCCACTGATGATCCCGGGGAAACCGGGTCGACCCGTCCCGTCGCACGCTGGCGGCCAGGAAATAGCGGTCTGCCAGGGAGTAGCCCGCACGTCCGTATGCCGAGGTGAGCCCGCTCGGATCGGCGCTGGTCGCCAGGCTGACGGGCGGGCCGTTCGAAGGGGGCAAGCCGTTCGGGCCGACGGTATTGGAGGTCAGCTGAAACAGCGTGATCGTGGACTGGCGAGCCCGCTGGCGCCACCACGAGTACCCCACCGTCAGATCGAGCCGCCCGGCGCCGGGCGCCAACGGAGGCGCGTACCCGAGCGAGGCGTCCACCAGGCTGCTCCAGTCGTGGAGTTGGAGCCTCGCGAACATCCCGTCGGTGCCGCTCTTCGTCTCGTAATGAATGTCGTTGGGATAGAGGGCGACCCGCGTAGCCTGGCCGACGTCATATCCCAGCGTGACCCCCGCCGAGAGACCCCGCAGAAGCTGGAGGCTCGAGAAGTCGTACTTGAGGGCGAGGTTCGCGAGACCGCGATCGGTCGTCGCCTGGTCGTTCGCCAGCCGTTGGATCTCAACCGGATTGTCCGCGGACGTCAGAGCGCTCCCGGGCCAGTTGGCGTACCCGGTCACGGTGGTGTCGTCGGTCACCGGCTGGGTCGGCCCCATCTCCGCCGCGTTCTGGAGGACGCCGGCCGGCGTGAACGCATCCGTCAGGCGCGCGCCCCGCAGGTTGGCCTGGATGCTCAGGCGGTCCTGGAAGAGCCACTGACGAAAGTCCGCACCGGCGGAGATCCGGCGGGTCGATGACCCACCGACCACGCCGCCCAGGTCTGTGAAACCCGCGGAGAGTCGGTAGGCCCTCGAAGGATCACCTGCTGCAAGCGAAACCCGGTGCGTCGCGCCGTTCGCCGTCCGACCCACCTGGTCGAACCAGTCCGTGGTGGCGTTCCCGAGCTTCGTGATGCCCGCCGTATCGAACGTCGTCACGGCGGCGCGGAACTGAGCCGCGTCGAGGACGGGTGGCACGCGCGTCACGGATGCGAGAGAGAACGAGCCCCCGTACTCCACATGAGGGGTCCCGCTCCCCAACTTGGTCGTGATGAGGATGACGCCGTTCGAACCCCGCCCATACGCGGCGGCGGTGCCGTCCTTCACGACGGTGATGCTTTCGATGTCACCGGGGTCGAGGAACTCAAGGGGATCACTCCCGACGGACAGCCCGCCTCCCGGTGCCAGCGGCATGCCGTCGACCACGATGAGGGGATCGCTCAGCGCGTTGACCGAGGTCGCACCCCGGATTCGCAGCATGTACGCCCCACCCGGTTGATTGCCCGGCGTCACTTGGAGGCCGGGCACCGCGTTCTGGAGCAGCTGCAGCACGCTGACCACGCCAGCGCGGTTGAACCCGCTCGAATCCACCCGGGTCCGACCGGCCGTGACGGTATCCGCCGTCGTCGCCTGCCCTGGGAGAGCGAGCGGGATCAGCGAGCAGGCGATCGAGGCGATCAGGATCGGGCGCAGCACGGCACTACGGTGCTCAAAGTGCGCAGGGTCGGCAAGGGGCCCTGCTTTGCCGTCACATCGCTGAGATCCCCGACGCCCGCACCCGCGTCCAGACCGAGAGTCCGAACGCCACCGCCGCTCCCAGCTCCAGCACCCGACCCGGAAACGGCGCACCGATGACCACCAGGACCACTCCGGTATTCAGCAGCCCGCCGGCTGCCCAGGCCCAGGCGACCTGGCGCGCCGGCCCGAAGGCTCCGAACCGCGGCAGAATCCAGAGCGCCACGCCCATCGCCAGCTGCAACGTCCACCCCACCAGCACCAATTCCACGTGCACGGGAATCCACGCGGCGATCCAGGCGCTGTGCCCGAGCCCCTTCCCCGCCAGCATCACCGCACCGAGCGTGAACCCGAGCAGCAGGTACACCAGCGCCGCCCGCACCAGCCACACGCTGACCCTCGGCATCCCTTAGCGACCCCGGACCCGCGGCCAGGCGAGCACGAAAAAGCCGAGCCCCGCGAGCCACTGGAGCAACGCCGAACAGATCAACAGCGCGCCGGTGACCGGAGTCGCCTGCACTGCGCTCCACGGCTCCCCAACCGCCCGGGCCAGCAAGCCAGCATTCAGCGCGACATAGGTGAACAACGCCAGCGCATCACTCCCGCGCGGCCGCTCGGCCGACGCCTTCGGAAACATCCAGTAGGCGATGCCGAAGATGAGCTGAGTGAGCCATCCCACCACGAAGAGATGGATCTGCGCGGGACCCGCTATCAGCACGACGGCGGGAAGCGGGACCAGCCGGCCTCCCGCCATCAGTGCGCCGAGGAGCAGCGCCGCCACCAGATACAGCATCGCCGTCTTGACGTACCACCGCGTCAAGAGGGGCACTAGTGCGCCATGGCCACCAGCGGCCCGTCCCCGACGTGAATCAAGCCCACCGCGCCCTTCGCGGCATCCGCGAAGGCGTGTGTCACGAACGCGTACGTGCCCGCGCCACTCCCGTCGGCCGCGAAATGCGTCTCGAACACGACGCCCGAACCCGCTGGAATGCCGTAGGTCTGAACATCGGCCAGGGCATGACGGGGATCGCCGTCCGGATACACCTTGTCGAAGATCGCGCCCACAATGTGGAAGTCGCTCGTAAAGCTCGGTCCGGCGTTCACGACGAAGAGGCGGACGCGGTCCCCGACGTTCACTTGCAGGGGCGCGGCCTGGTACTGAAACGCCTTCCCATTGAACACCACGTAGCTCGCCTGACGGTCCAGCGCATGCTGCCAGTCGGCCTGCCCCGGTCGCGCGCTGTCCCCGCCCTGGACGTAGAACTCGCTCTGCACCAGGACGAACTCCTTGTCCGCCTTGCCGGGCCAGCCACCCTTCGGATCCACGATGATGGGGAGATACATGCCCTGCATCAGGTGGAGGAGCACCGGCGGCGTGCCGCAGTGCACCAGATAGGCGCCCGGGTCACGGGCCACGAACTCGAAGCTGATCGAGTCCCTGGGCATGATCATCCGGAAATCGACATTCATCGGCACGCGGGCGGCATGGAAATCGATCGAGTGCGGCATCGACGCCTGGTTCACCACCGTCACCCGCACCCGGTCCCCTTCGCGTACCCGGATCACCGGACCGGGCACCGAGCCGCCGAATGTCCACCCGGCGTACTGCACCCCGGCGGCGATTTCGACCTGCGCATCTTTGATGGGAATGCGGAATGCCTTCACCGGAGCATCGCCCGCGGGCGACAGCTCAGCCGGATAGGTCGGGCTGGCGGCGACCGGCGACTGCGCGAAATCCACCGTCTGAATCCGGGGCTGCGCCTTCCGCAGAGCGCCCAGCCCCATGACGAGGATGATGGCCACCACGACACCGCCGATTTGAGCCTTCATGAACCGCTCCCCATGCGTTGGTTGGCTGCGTTTCTTCACGGACGCGGGGGAGGTTAGGCAGGGAACTATGAAGACATTCCCTGTGCTTCATGAAGATTTCTATAAGTCTTTACTCTGCAGATGCTTACTCGCCATCCGGAGGGGTCCCGCAGTCCAAGCGATCAAACTCACCCCCAGCGGGATCGCTCCCCAGCCCCCCAGCAGATGCCGCAGCGAAGCGCCGGTGGGCCCCGCCAGCACGTCGGCGCTGAAGACGCCGAGCCCCAGGGCCCGGGCGCTGTCCACCGGATTGGCGAGGAGCAGCGCCGCCAGGTTCCACGTCGCGCCCCCGGCCGGCAGCACCGCCAGCACCACGATAGCCGTGAGGTCTGCGCCCACCGCCAGAACGAACCAGACCACGACCGCCATCCCGATGGACCGCGCGCGGGTCCGGCCCGCCACGCCGATCCAAAGGCCGATCGCGAGTCCCGCGGACAGGAGCAGCAGCGCGATCCCCACCAGGGCGAGATACTGTAGCGCATCGGCGGCCCCGGCAAAGATGCCGATGATCATCCCGGCGGCTCCGAATCCCCCCACGAGCGCCATGCCGAGTGCCGATGACCACGCGGCCCAGTGGCTGACGATCAGATCCGACCGGCGCATGGGCAGCGCCGCCAGAAACTCCAGCTCGTAGCACTCGGCACCATGGATCGCGCCCAGCAACAGGGCCAGAAGGGGCACGGTCCAGAGGACCAGCTGCAGGAGACTCACGGAGGTCCGGGCGAACCCCTGCACCGCGATGACGCCCCCCGGCGCCAGCCCCGCCAGCGCGACACCGACGCTCGCCAGGGCGAACCCCGCCGCAAAGAACAGGACGACCCGACCGCGGCGAGCAGCGGCCCACTCGAAGCGGATCATGGCCGTGAGCGTCATGCGCTGACCAGCCGGATGGGAGCCGTCACCGGCCTGCCCCCACCTTGAATGAGAATGCGATAGATCCGCTCGACGGGAGGCTCGGCAATCCGTTCGTCCCACCGGACGCCCGCCTGATGGGCGAGCTCCTCCACGGACCCGCACGCGACGATCTGCCCCTCGACCATCACCGCGATCCGGTCCGCCAGACGTGCGACATCGCTCAAGTGATGCGACGCGAACAGCACCGAGGCCCCATCGAACCGCGCCGCGGCGATGGCGTCCCGCACCTCCTCGGCCCCATCGGTATCGAGCGAAATCCCGGGCTCATCGAGGAGGAGAACCTCCACGGCCCCGAGGGTCGCGAGGACCAGCATGACCCGCTGGCGCTGGCCACCGGAGATCTCGCCGAGCGTGGCACCCAGCCGGTCCCCCAGGTGCGCTTCGGCAAGGGCACGCGCGCCGGCATCGACGGGGAGGCCCCGGGCCCGTGACAGAAGGGCCGCCAGATCGCCGACCACGGTGGTCAGCGGCACCCCCAAGCGCTGCGGCAAGTAGCCCAGGTGTTCGCGGGCGGCCAGAGGCTCGAGCCGGACGTCGTGGCCCCCAATCCAGGCCATCCCACTAGTGGGTTGAATGGACCCTGCCAGAATCCTGAGCGTGGTCGACTTGCCCGCGCCATTGGGCCCGACGAGTGCCACCACTTCTCCACGCGCCACCGTCAGATCCAGCGACGAGAGCGCCGCGTGGTCCCCGTAGGTCTTCCCCACTCCGACGAGCTTGATCCCTGGTACGTGCATCATGCGGTCACCTCCGAGCGCCGCAGTCCGACCAGGACGACGACCGCTCCGAGCGTGAGTACCGCACCCACGAGACCCTGGGTCACGGTGCCACCCAGACGGGCCGCGGGGGCGGCGGGCAGATCCCGTGCCGACGTGAACACCGGGGACTTGGCCAGCGGGCACGAATCCACGGCTCGGAGGGCGTTGAACACGGGGATGGTCCGCTCCGCCCAATCCAGGGCATGGGCCGCGGGACTCTCGAGGAGAGGCCGGAGGCTCCCGCGGGTCAATGCCAGCTCCGCGAGTGGAGACGACGCCGGGTGCGGCGTATCCAGCACGCCATTTCCGTCGAGGTCGTATCCATCACGTGCCGCCCGGCTCCAGTAGTTGCCCCGGCCGTCCCGGCAGAACTGATAGGACCCCGGGGCGCCTCCACCGGACACGTCGAACGTGTTCCCGGTCATCGCATTGCCGGCGACGGTCGTGTTCTCGCTGTTCGCGAACAACTCGAGTCCCAGCCAGTTCGCGGCGACGAGGTTGTCCCGGAAGTCTCCCCGGATCACGTTGTCGAAGAACACGCCGACGCCATTGCCGACGAATGTGTTTCCCGCGACCACGGGGTCACTCGCGGTCTGCAGCACCAGGCCGTACGACCGGCTCCCCGCATTCCAGGCGAAGACGTTGCCCGTCACCGACACGTGCCGCGAGTTCATGATCACGGCACCGGCGGCGTTGTCGGTGAAGACATTCCGCTCGAACCGGTTTTCGTGGCTGAACATGTAGTGGAGTCCGAACCGGACGTGCGACACCCGGGCATTCGAGACCACCACGCTGTCCGAGTAGGAGAAGTAGATCCCGTCCCGGGTCCAGGAGATGACCGGATGATCGGCGACGATGCTCCTGCTCGCGTAGAACGAGATGCCGTCGCCGCGGTCCCCCTCGGGGTCCCCCTCCCGCCCCGTCACGGTGACGTAGGAGAGCCGGGCTTCCCGCACCCGCTCGACGTAGACGCCGAAGAGGGACTCACGAACGGTGACGTGGTCCAGCGTCACCGAATCGGCTCCGATCTTCACGCCGGCATCGTAGTGGTCGGGATCGCGCCCCGACCCCTCGATGGTGAGCCCGCGCACCACCGACCCCGCGGCCAGAATCGTGAGCACCGTACCGTGACCGTCCCCTCGAAGCACGGCGCCGGGTTCGGCCAGGATGACGGTGGGCCGGGAGAGCACCAGGGGGCCCGGGTGGACGCCTGCGGCCCAGCGCAGTGTGTCCGGCCCGCCCGAAAGCAGGGCCAGCGCCAAGAGCATCACCGCCACGCCCTCCAGGCGCTCCACCCGGCGAGGGCCAGCAACGTCAGTCCGGCGCCCAGCAGCAGGAACGTTCCCAGGCCCGGATAGCTGTAGATCTCGAAGTTCGCGAGGTGCTGGTGACCGAAGAGCGGCGGCGTAAACGGCGCCACCTTGATCGGCGCTTCCGGGTTGAGCTGATGCCCGTACGAGTACATCCGGTACCAGAAGACGCCGAACGAAAACACCGAGAAGTAGAGCAGCAGGACCGTGAGATCGACGAGGTCCCGGATGCGTGCGAACACCCCGGTGCGGAGCGCGAGCAGAAAGAAACCGCCCAGCGCGAACGGGATGAACCGCATCTCGACGAAGTCGGCGGCGGCGATGTCCCGCATCCCGATGTAGTGGTTGAGGATGTTGATGCCTTCGAGATCTGCGCCACCGGCGCCGCCCACCAGCTTGTAACTGTAGATCGAGAGCCGGAGCCCTTCCGGGAACTGGTTCGCGAACATCGTGATCCGCCAGAGCGGAAACGCGCACGCGATCACCAGCAGGGCCCCCGCCCCGAGCACGAGGAGCCGTGCCCGGGGGGAGAGAACCTGGTCGAGCCATTGCGCGAGCGACATGGTCACCGGCCACCCGGCGCGGCGCTGTGCAGGCTTGCGGTGGTCACCGGACCACGGGGTTTCACCAGCAGATACCCCTGCATTTCCTGGTGCATGGCCGAGCAGAAGTTGGTGCAATAGAAGGAGTACACGCCGGGTTTGGTGGCGCGGAACGCCACCGTCTTCGACTCACCGGGATCGAGCACGATGTTGATGTTGTACAGGGCGATCCCGAAGCCGTGGATCATGTCCCGTTCCTGCTCGCCGTTGGTGACGTGAATGATCACCGAGTCGCCCTGGTTCACTTCGATCGCGTTCGGCGAGAAGTAGGACCGGATGGCGTAGAGCTTCACATCTACGATGTTGCCGCGGCGGGTGATCTTCGCGTCCGAGGCCGCCCAGATCGCGTTGGGGTCGTGATTCTCGGCCTTGGGGTACACCTCCACCGGATGCAGGAGGCTCGCCGGCGCGATCTGGGCGAAGTGCGGCTCCGGCTCGGTAAAGGACTCGTACAGCATCGACATGCCGGCTCCCGTGATGTCGATCAGCTCGCTCGATTCGGGCTCCGACGGGCCGATGTTCAAGTGCTGGCCCTTCGACATCTTGTTCATCGAGACCAGGTACTTGCCGTACGGATGACGCGTGTCGCCGCCCGCCACCACCAGGTGCCCGACCGCGTAGTGGACCGGCGTTTTCGCGACCACCAGGGTGCTGTCATGGCCGTCGAACGGCCCCAGTTTCCACTTGGCGACCGCCGATTCCACGTACAGCGAGGTGTAGGCGTAGCCCTGATCGTCGAACTGGGTGTGGAGGGGACCCAGGCCCACCGGCACCTCCGCCACCTTGACCGACTCCTGCCGGAGCACCGGAATGCCGTCCTCGTTCCCGACGGTGTCGTTCTTCGCCACCGCCTGCTGGAACTTCTGGAAGTCGAACACGGTGACGTAGGGCGCCAGCTTGCCGTTGCAGACCACATAGCGCCCGTCCGGCGAGAAGTCCGCGCCGTGGGGGCTCTTGGCGCACGGCACGAGGTAGATCCCGCCGGCCACATCCTTCGGAGAGAGCACCCGCGCGCCGGCCATCATCTGGCCTTTGCCGGCGGCCGCGGCCTGCGCGGCCTGCTTCCAGTTCACGAAGACCATGTAGTCGCGGTCCCGCTGGCTGGCGGTGACTTCGAGCCGGCCCGTGGCGCGCTCGGTGTTGTAAGACGTCCAGACGGCCCAGTCCCCCGAGACTTCACGGCCGGTGGAGGCGAGGTCCCAGTCGAACGGCGGCGTCATGATCTGCCAGGCCAGGCTCATGGTGCCGGTGGCGGAGTCGATCTTGATGCCGCTCACCATGCCGTGGTACTTGGTGGCGTAATCGGAGAGCGGCGCGTACGTGCCCATCGGCAGGGGCACGGAGAACCGGCTCGCCACCAGGGCGTATTCCGAGTTCTGGGTGAGGAACGCCGAGCCGTGATTGCCGCTCGAGTTCGGAATGGGGCCGAAGATCTGCTTGGTCTTGAAGTCCCTCAGGTCGATCCGCGCGAGCCGGTTGTTCGCGTTGTCGTTCACGAACAGCCAGCGGCCGTCGTAGTCGCCGTTGGTACGGGACAGCGCGGGGTGGTGAACGTCGCCCCAGGTGTACCCGCCGAGCATCTTCTTCGAGTCTTCGTCGAAGCCATACCCGGTGCCCGGGTAGGGCGTGAACACCGGGATGGTCATGATGTGGCGCATGGAGGGAATGCCCGCCACGAAGACGTTCCCGGAGTGCCCGCCCGAGTAAAAGAGGTAGTAATCGTCGAGCTGCCCGGGGGCGACGTAGGTCCGCTGCGCGGCCACCCTCGCGTCGGCGAGCTGCCCGCTCCCCTTCGGAGCGGATGGGGCGCAGGCACCCAGAAGGGCGGCCGCGCCGGTGAGAACCATCAGACGACGGGACATGAATGCTCCTGGTGAAGAATTAGTGACTGGAAGCGGCCTGCTGCTCGTCGTGCAGGCGCTTGAGGATGTGGATCACTGAATCCCGCTCTTCCGGCGTGAGCTTGATCAGCGTGCTCAGCACCATCTGCATGGTGCCCGTGGGATTGGGCAGAAACTTTTCGAGGGGCTCATCAAACCGGTTGACCACGTCGGCGTACGCCAACGTGAGGTCGGGACCCACGTCGGTCCCGGACTTCACGCCCAGGGCGGAGATGGAGTGACAGGTCGGGCAGCCCTTGCGGATGAAGAGATAGGCCCGGGGGTCGTTGCCGGTGATGGTCGGCGGCGCCGAGGACGCCATCCCCGGAAGGGTGGGCATCGCCGGCGGCTTGGAGGCCCCGGAGCCGCAGGCGGCGACCGTCCCCGCCATCAGGACGAGACAGAATTGCATGCATCGATTCACGACAGCTCCCAGGTGCGTTGGTGACGGCTAGGAGCGTATCGATCCCCGCGGGAATGATTCCTGAAGGCTTCATGAGCATCCGTTCATGGCACGACGAACAGAGGAGGCGGGGAGGGAGGCGGAGCAGGCGGACTAGACACACTCCCGAAGCTGCGTAAACTGAGCGTTGGGTTCTGCCGTCACCTACGCTCCGGGGAGTCTCCGATGCGCCGCCTTACGCCGCCGTTCCCCAGCCTGATCGCCGTCCTGGCCGGCATGGCCGTCCTGGCCGTCGCCACCGTTTCCGCCGCCGCCCAGAATCCCTCTTCCGCCGCCGACGGGGACCAGGGCTTCGTCATCACGCGCCGGAACCTCGTGATCCGGATGGCCGCCGATGGCACAGGACGCATCGACCTGCGCGAGCGTTTCGCCGTCCAGTCCCAGGCGGGCGTGTCGGCCCTGGGCGAGCTCAAGTTCGACTACGACTCCGCGACGGAACGCTTCGACGTCGACTCCGTGGAGGTCCTGAAGCGGGGAGCCGCCCCCGTGATCGCCACGTCGGTGCAGGACATGACGGGGCCCCTGGGACAGGAGGTTCCCAGCTACTCGGACCTGCGGCAGAAGGTCGTGACCGTGCCGGCGCTGGATCCGGGCGACACCATTGCCTATCACATCACCTGGACCATCGACCACCCGATCGCCCCGGGACAATTCTGGTACTACGCCCCCTTCCTGCATCAGGTCACCATCACCAGCGAAGACGACGAGGTCGTGGTGCCGGGGGCTACCTATACCCAGGTGCGCACGCGCGGCGACGTGAAGCCGGCGGTGGCGGACAGCGCGGGCTGGCGAGTCTACCGCTGGCGCCGCACCAACCTCGCCATCGATACGACCCGGACGACGGCGCTGAAACGCGAAGGCATCGAGATCACGACGTTCCGTTCCTGGAGTGACCTGGGCGCCTGGTATGGCGACCTGGAGCGTCCGCGCGAGGCCGTGACCCCGGCCATCCAGATCAAGGCGCAGGACCTCGTGAAAGGCCGGCGCACCCTGACCGACTCCATCGCCGCCCTGTTCACGTTCGTGTCCGACCACATCCGGTACGTGGCGCTCAACTTCGGCGTCGGGCGGTTCCAGCCGCACGCGGCACCGGACGTACTGGCGAACGAGTATGGCGACTGCAAGGACAAGCACGTGCTGCTGGCGGCCCTCCTCCACGCCATCGGTGTCCCATCCGCTCCGGTTCTGATCAACACGGCGCGGGACCCCGACTCGGCTGTGGTCTCGCCATCAGAGTTCGATCATGTCATCACCCTGGTGCCGATGGCGAAGGACACGCTCTGGCTGGACGCCACGCCCGCCGTCGCACCGTTTCAGTTCCTGTGGTACGAGCTGCGGGGCCGGCGGGCCCTGGTGATCCCCGCGGGCGGTCCGGCACGTCTGGCCCGCGCGCCCCGGATCCTGCCGTTCGCGCCCACCGAGGACGTCACGATGCTCGGCGGGTTGACCGGTGCCACCATCGGGCTCGCGGTCCGGTACCGGGAGCGGGGCGACGGAGAGGTCCTCCTGCGGGAGGTCTTCCGTACGCTGCCGCGCAGCTCGTGGCCCGCCATGGCCGCCCGGCTCGACGACAACCTCCCTGGTACAGGCAGAACCAGCGACCTCGATGCGGCCCGGCCGGAAGACACCGACAGCGCATTCTGGATGACGTTCAAGCTCACGCAGGCGGACGCGCTGACCTGGAAAGACGGTCGGGCCGGATACCAACCGCCCCTGCCGGCGATGTCTTTCGGACTCTACGACTCCACCGCCGATACCGCCTACATCGACGTGCTGATCCATCAAACCCGCCGCCTGGAGCTGGCTCTCCCGGCGGGAGTCACGGCCAACCTCCCCCTCGCGGTCGCCCTCGACCGGGACTACGCGGCCTACCGGTCGACCTACGCGCTCCGGGGAGACAGCGTGGAGATCGTGCGGACACTCGACGTGAAAGCGCCCTATGTCCTCAAGTCGCGGCGGGATGACTTCCAGGCGTTC
Source organism: Gemmatimonadales bacterium (assembly GCA_035279865.1). Classification (GTDB taxonomy): domain Bacteria; phylum Gemmatimonadota; class Gemmatimonadetes; order Gemmatimonadales; family GWC2-71-9; genus 40CM-2-70-7. The sequence continues at coordinate 18,173 of DATEGY010000092.1, forward strand.
CGCCGCATCGTCCGGAACGACGAAGCCCAGTTGATCGGGCTGGTCGGCACCCCCGCCGCGGTCGCCGCGACACCGCTCCCGAAGGTGGACGTGGATGAGCTCGTGCGCCGCGGAAACAACACCCTGCAAGCGGGGGATGCGCGCGGAGCCGCCGATCTCTTCGGCCAGGCGATCACCGCCGACCCCAGGAACCAGTGGGCCTGGAACGACCTGGGCCGTGCCTACCTCGACCTGCGGATGCTCGATTCCGCGGCGGCCGCATTCCGCCGGCAGATCGCCATCAATCCGTTCGACCAGTATGCCTACAACAACCTCGGCCTGGCCCAGTGGCGTTCGAATGATCTGCCGGGCGCCGCCGCGAGCTTCCGGAAGGAGATCGAGGTCAACCCGCTCGATCAGTATGCCCATGCGAATCTCGGGCAGGTGGACCTGCTGTTGAAAGCCGATTCGGAGGCTGCCCGGGAGCTGGCCAAAGCCGCGGTGATCACCCCGGGCGATCCCAGCGTGCACGCGAACTGGGGGCGAGCCCTGGCGCGTATCCGGCAGGCCGACAGCGCCGTGGCCGAGTTCGATCGCGCCATCGCCATGGCGCCGGAGAGACCCTTCCCGCTGGTGGCGGCGACGGCCCTCTCCGAAGCCGGCGTCAGACTCGACAAGGCCGAGGACTACGCCCACGCGGCGCTGGATGCCGCGACCACCTCCCTCCGAAATGCGGGGCAGGAGTCGGGCCGCCTCGATGGCGCGACCCTGACGATCGGGTTCGCCTGGGATGAGCTCGGCTGGATCCTGTTCCGGGAGGGGAAGAGCGCGGAGGCGGAGCGGTACGAGAACGCGGCCTGGAGCTTGACCCATCAGGGGTCCGTGGGCGACCACCTGGCGCAGGTCTATCAGAAGGAGGGCAAGCGCTCCCTGGCCATCCGGACGTACGCCCTGGTGCTGAACGCCCATGGCACGCCGGCCGATACCCGCCAGCGCCTGGCGACCCTGCTCGGGAGCACCCGGATGGCGGACCAGTACGGGGACTCGGCACGGATGTGGCTGGTCAACGACCGGACCATCGATCTGCACCGCGGCGGACCGGAGGGGACCGCCATGCTGCGGATTCTGACGACGCCCCACGGCGTTACCAGGATCGAGGTGCTGAACGGATCTCCGGACTTCAAGACGCTGTCGCCGGCCATCGAACGGGCGCGCCTGCCGGTCACCTTCCCCGATACCACCACCCTGACGCTTCCTCTGCGGGCCGTGCTCAGCTGTTCATCGGACCGCTGTCTGCTCACCGTGGCGGAGCCGCCGTTGATCGCGCCGATGCTGCACTAGCGTCCGTAGTCAGCGCCAGGTCAAGACGGAGCGGTTCCGATGGGCGAAGGTGACGGTGCCTGAATCCACGGCAACCGGCACTCCATTCACCGACGCGCGTGCGGGCGCGTGGAACCGCCACACGATGGTGATGCGCGCCGCCTTCCCGGTGATCCGCACAGTGTTCCGGGATGCCGCCACATGCCGCCCTTCGAAGTCGACGATCGCGCGGGCCGGCCCGGGATAGATCTCGTAGATCCGCCGGTCGTCGAGCCCGGGGACCAGGGTCATCACGTCTTCGGGGATCTTCGGCAGGATCGTCCCGGCGCGGACGAACAACGGAATCCGGTCCAGCGGCACGTCCACGGTCGTGTCCTTCGGTCCGGCGATCGAACCCCCGCTCCAGTAGTCGATCCATTCGCCTGCCGGAATGTGAATCCCGCGACTCGTCCCCGCGGTCACCACCGGCGCCACCAGCAGATCAGGCCCGAACTCGTACTCATCGGTGGCGTTCCGGGCGATCGAATCCCCGGGATACTCGAGCACCAGCGCCCGCATGATGGGCATTCCGGTCCGGTGGCTTTCCTGCGCCGCCGCATAGCGATACGGGAAGAGGCTCATATGGAGTCGCGAATACCGTGTGAAGATCTCGAGTGCCTGGTCGCCATAGTCCCAGGGGCCGAGGTTGATGCTGGAGTGGACTTCCATGATGGGAGAGAACGCCGAGAACTCGGTCCAGCGTACGAACAGGGTGTCGTCCCCGGGCGTGCGCGCGGTTTTCTCGTACCCGCCAAGATCGGAGGTCCACATCGACACGCCGGAGAGCCCCGCGTTGAGCCCCGCAACCACCACGCTCGGCAGGCCGTTGTCCCGGCTGAAGTCGGACTGGTTGTCCCCGGCCCAGATGAACGGCAGGTCCTGACTTCCCACCGATCCCGAGCGGCTGAAGAGAACGCCGTCGCCTTTGAGATCAGTCTGGATGAGGTGCTCCAGCGCCTGATTGTAGAGGACGGAGTACCTGGTTCGCAGGGACTCCGGGTATGCAATGAAGGAGCCTTCTCCGCCGTCGGCCTTGAAGGCATCGGCCCCCTCACGGATGGCCTGACGCACCTGGCCTTGCCACCAGGTCACGGCCGCGGGGTTGGTGAAGTCGATCAGGGCGCCCTTCCCCTTCCACCAGCTCGCGAGGTACACACCCCCGGTCGAATCCCTCAGGAAGTAGCCGTTCTTCCTGCCTTCCTCGTAGTTCGACGCTTCGGTCTCGGGGATTTTCCCGACCAGCTCGGGCTCCGGCGCCTTGATGGTCTCCTTATTGATGAAGGCGGTGAGCCAGAGACACAGCTTGAACCCCTGGTCATGTACGTGCCTGATCATCGCCTCGGGATCGGTGAACTGGAGGCGATTCATGATGAAAGTGTTGTAGTTGGTGGCCCAGGGACTGTCGAGCACCAGCACGTCGCCCGGGATCCCCAGCTGACGGTACCGGTCCACGTCTTCGTACACGGCCGCCATATCCGGATGCCAGTTCCGGCTCTTCCAGGGCGCAAATGCCCAATACGGCGCGAGCTTCGGCCGGCCCACCACGCCCGTGAAGCGCTCGAGGATCTTCGGGAACCCGGGGCCCTCGAAGATCAACATCCGAAGCCGTGAGTCCCGGAACCGCACCACGAACTCCCCCGGCGTCGTCTTCCCCAGATCGAACGACGCCTCGGCGTACGTGTCCAGCCAGAGGCCGTACCCCCGGAGCGACAGGAAGAACGGGATGGGAACGTACGTCGCCGTTCCCTTGGGACCGGGCGTGTCGCTGGACCGGTTGATGATCACCTGCCCCGTCTGATCGAGCGTGTTGTAGCGCTCGCCGAAGCCGAATACCGGAGCATGCTCCTGGAAACGGACCTCCCAGAAAGCCGGCACGGACGCGGCAATCGAATACTCGGTGATCCCGGGACCGACCTGCCGGACTCGAAGCGCGGACTTCGGAACGGGCGCCCCGTCCCGGGTGATCGACTCGAAGGTGGGATGTTGCCCCCTGGGCTGGGCGCGAACGCCCGCGGGCAGGAGCGCCAGGAGCAGGACCAGACGTCTCACGTCAGGGCACGGCCGTGGTCGTGAACTTGTAGCCGCCGGTGTAGGCGAAGAGGCCGCTGCAGAGCGCGTCCGAGCAGACACTGAATGCCGGGCGCGGCTCGTACACCCGGATGACGAGTTGGCCGGACGCAGGAAGGGCGACCGGGCCCGCGCCCTGTACCCCCGCCTGACCGACGGCCGTGGCGACGACGCTGTCGGCCGTACTGTCGAAGACCTCGAGCACAGGATTGCCCGTCGCCCCCGCAATGGAAAACGCGACCGAGACCGAATCACCCGGTGTGCCCGTGAGGATGAATTCATCCCAATCGCCGGGAGAGTCGATCGCCTCGTTGGTGACCGAGTCCCCGGCGGCCAGGATGCCACCGCCATGTTCCGGGCCCGTCGCGACGGGTTCGAGCGCCACCCGGTAGGGGCCGGGCGCCGTCAGGGGATTGGGGCTGCCGATGCCAAGCACCGACACATGGTACCATCCCGTGAACGGCAGATCGATCCGGTTGGTCCGGTGGGCGTTGAGGGAATCGGGGGACGTCGGGCTATTCACGATGCTGAATGCTGAGCCGATCGCACCTCCGATGCCGAGCTGGAATTGGCCCGTGGACGCGGCCGACTGACCTTCGAGTGCCACGTTGACGTGCTGGCCCCGGGTCCCGAAGAACACGAAGTCGTCCCGGTCACCCGGTGGATTGATCGCCTCGCCGGCAATGGTGTCTCCGATGGCCACGGTGTCCCCGACCGTCTCGGGACCGAAGCTGAACTTGTACATCTTGAGCGTGTACCCGCCCTGAAAGAGCGACGGGTAGTCAAAGCCGCCGGCGACGCTGAGGATGCAATGGCAGGGCGGCAAGACGAACGAGCCCGACTGGAAGGGAATTCCACCAACATCGGCCTGGAACGTCGTGATCTCCGAATGCGTGACGGAATCGATGAGTGACACCTCCACGGGGAAAAACACGGCGCTGGAATCGCCAACGAGGACGATGTTGGTCCCACTCGAATCGCTGACGAGGGTATGGAATTCGTCCACGTCGCCGGGAAAGTCGATCTTCTCGCTCGAGACGCTGTCGCCGAACGCCAGGACCGCAGGCGCCGTTTCGGGAGCCGGATTGACGGGATACACGAGAAACCGGTAAGCGCCGACGGCCGGTGGCAACTGATCGGGCAGGGCTTGCACCCGCACCGTGTACGTGCCGGTGACCGGCACCGTAAAGCGGCCGGTGGAGCGGATCAGGAGTGAAGTGTCACCCCCGTATCCGAATACCTCCTGGGAGACCGGGGATGAGTCGGGTTTCAGCACCAGCAGGGTGAGCGTGGCGGATGGTGGTACGCCCGAAGCCTGGAAAAAGACATCGAACTGCTGGCCCTGGGTTGCCGCAAACGTGAAGTCGTCCACGTCCCCCAGATGGTCGATCACTTCGCCCGAGATGGTATCTCCCGGTGTGATGGCGGCGGGGACATGCTCCGGGGCCGGGTTTACGGGATACGCATACAGACGGTACGGCCCTGCATCGCCCCCGCGCCCGTCATGAACTCCGGTCACGCGCAACGTGACCCGTCCCGAGGCGGGCATCGCAAACGGCCCGGCCCCATGCTCGTCCAGGGACGAGTCGCCTCCGACGCTGGAGGTCGACGCCGGCGAGGCGGCCCCGCTCACGACCACCTGAATCTCCCGGCGCACGCCGAGGACGGGAGACTGAAGCTGCACGTTGACCAGCTCGCCGGGAGTTCCACGGAGGTGAAACACGTCGATGTCGCCGATCGAGCCGATGGACTCTCCGGTGACGGTGTCGCCGACCGCGAGAGACTCGGGCGCCGTCTCCGGGAGGGTATCGATACTCCGGACCACCATCCGGTAGGAGCCCAAATACGGGTCGTTGTCACCGACGGCGAGGCGGCAACCGTTACGGGTGCTGGCGGCCTGGATGTGATACTCGCCGGGGCCAGCCAGGCGGACCGCGCCCCCAACCGGTGCCTCCAGGGCCGTGTCCCCTGCCCGGCTGAACGCGAGCGACAACGGGGGTCCGGTGACGGTGTCGAGGGTGAGGCACACCTCCTGGGTCGGATCGGCGGGGCCCGTTCCCTGCACGAATACCTCGATCAACTGGCCCGCGGATCCCGTGAACTGGTATCGGTCGATGTCGCCGTAGGTGTCGAGTGACTCGGCTCCATAGAAACAGTCGGGAAGGATGGTGGTCGCGACGTGCTCGGGGCCGGTGGCCACCTGATGCACCGTGATCGTCACGAGGCCGGACTGGCCGGCGATTGCCGACTGCACCTGGATCAGCCACGGGTCTGACGCCACGCCCGCAACAGTCTGGGTCCAGCGTTGGCCGGCCGGCGTGGACGACGAGGCGAGGACGAAGCCCGAGGTGGTGCGGTGCATCGAATCGAGCACGGTCACGGCTACGGTCCCGCTCCCGGGAACCACTTCCACCGTGTACGTCGAGTCGACCGCGGAAGAAAACCGGAACACCCGGGAGGAATCGCCTGAAGAGAGAATCACCTGAACGGCCGTGCCGACGGCAATCGTCTGGATGCCGGGAGGTTCCGGAATGGGCGGCGCCACGAAGTCCGAGCACGCCGTGAGGATTGACGCGCTCGCGATCAGGCGGACGGCGGTGAAGCGGGTCACAGCCTCACCTTGAAGACGTACCGCCCGACCACCGCCGCTCCGGCCACGACGAGGATCTGCCCCAACACTTCACCGGGGATATCGCCGACGTCGGGGTGCTGCCAGCGGGTCTCGGGCCCTCTGGGGTCCTGCGCGCGAGCCAGCGCCGCCACCGGGAGATAGCAAAGGACAGAGACCAGTGCGGTGGCCAGGACGAGTTTCCCGAGACGCACCGTGGTCCTCCCCACGCCCTCGAGGCCCAGCCGCTGGAGCAGCGACCGTCCACCATGGGTCTCCGGATGAGCCGCGCCCCGCCGCCAGCGGCGGATGACGTTCGCTATCCAGTCCCAGTTGATCGCGACGTGGAGCCCCAGGACGGCGAGCGTACCGTCGGCGACCAGCGAGTGGAGCTGCCTCCACATCTTCACCTCGCTGGACTCGAGGCCCAGCGACGGAAGGACAAAACGCGAGACGAGGATCCCGGAGAAGATCGTGAAGACCATCGTCAGGTACAGCAGGCCATTGAGCCAGGTGTTGACGCGGTGGCGGCGGCTGTTCGCGGCGTAGCGGCGCAGGGCGCCGACGATCCATCGCCAATTGACGAGGAGATGAAAGAAGAGGAGGACCGCGAGGCCGATGCTGATCCATTCGTGGCCCCAGAGCCCCGTGGTCTCCGGTTCCTGGAGCAGCGCGAAGGTCAGGAGGAGCACGAGGTCCAGCCAGAAGAGAAAACTCGCTCGGCGCATGACCCAATGTACGCTTCAGGGGGTCTACATGATGGCCTCCAGCGGACAGATGAATCCGGGCAGGATATCCTCACCCTGGAGCGACCCCTCCGTCCCGATGAACTCCTCGGTGCCGTCGGACCGGTAGACATGGGTGGTCTGGCGCCGGGGATCCACCACCCACACCACCTGCGTTCCCGCGGCGAGCCACTGGCCCGCCCGCTGCTGGATCTCGCGGGTGCGGTCTTCGGGGCTCAAGACGTCGACCACCAGGTCGGGCGCCAGCTCGGCAAAACCGGGCGTCGCCGGGTCCGGCACCCGGCCCGGCTTGATGTACGCGATGTCCGGGGAGCGAACCGTGTCCGGTCCCTTCGCCAGCGCGAACCCCGTGGCCCCGGCGATCAACTGGCCGTCCCCCGGGTGCTCCTGGAGATGAAGGACGAGTCGCGCGGTGAGGTTCATGGTCACCCGGCCATGCACGTACCCGGCCGGTTCGCGCACCATGGCCACGCCTTCGACCAGCTCGATGCGCTTGTAAGGAATGTGGAGTTTGAGGAGCTCGTCAGCGGTCATGCCCTACGGTAGGGCCCAGCTGTCAACCAACCATCAACTGCAGCTATTCCGGAGGAGAGAGAGGTCCCGGAGCGATGATCGTGATCGTCACCGCATCCGCCACCGCGACGATAGTATGGCCGTGGAATGTGCGACTCTGGAACGTGGCGCCGACGTCGACGTTCCCCGGAGCGGCGTTGAAGACGAAGAAATCGCCCTGGCCATCCGCGAACGGGGACGTTCCGGACGATGTGGTCACGGTCGCTCCGGTCACGGCCGCTCCGGCGCAATTGACCGGGCGGAGCCCCAGGGATCCCTTGCCCGCGACCGGTGACGCACCCGCCTGAGTGGCGAGGATCGAAAACTCCGCGGACGTGACCACCGGAACCGAGATGGTCGCGCTGGCCGGGAGCGGCGCCGAGGGGTACGCGTAGGTGTCGATGTATCCGGTCTTGGTGGCCTTGAGGTAGCCGTCCAGGGGCGTGCCGCCCGTCGCGACAGTCATGCTGAACGCGCCCCCTGCGTCGGTGGTCGCGCTGTCGATCGGGCCTGCCGTTCCCGTCTTGAATGCGTAGACCGTCACGCCGGCGACCGGCCCGTTGATGAAGTCGGCCACAGCTCCGGAGACGGTGATGGAGGCTGGAGCGCTGGTCGGGTACGCCTGTCCCAGGCATTCGTAGCCGGTGACGGTCGGCGCCGTGGAGGACTTGCCGCAGGCGACCGCCAAAAAGGTGCCGAACAGGACAGGAGTGAGGGTGCGCATCTGGACAACTTGGAGCGAACCCCCACTCTCCCGCCAGGGTACTCCAAGGCGGCCGTCATGCGCAGCGCTCTCGCGCTTCTCCCGTTGGTCGTTTCCCCCCTGCTCTCTGCCGCCGCCCAGAGCGCGGGTCAACCCACCGTTTCCCTCATCCTCTACGGCGGTGTCGCCGGTGGGCAGCACTTATGGGAGATCGACCAACCGCTCTGCGTCTGGCAGACCGTCCCCGGCGGATATCAGTGCGAATCAGGTGCCTCGGGGCCCGTGAATGACACGCTCCACCTGACGCGACGGTTGGGATCGGGGGTCTCGGCGGGCGTCGGCCTGGCGAAGTACTTCGGTCCCCACGTCGGCGCCCGGATGGACCTCTGGATCGTGAATGAATCGATCGAAGACCGGTGCAGTGCCGCCGGGTTCCAGGCGGACTCAGAACAGAAGAACCTGCAGTCGTGCAATCAATTCAGTGCGGACAACCAGTCCCTGAGCCTCGTGGGGGTCGCCGGAAGCGCGCTGCTCCGCGCGTTCCCCGGCCGCTCCTTCAGTCCCTACCTCCGCTTGGGAGTGGGAATCGTCATCCCCGCCGGCGAGACCCTGGCGGCGTCGGGGACATTCTCGGCCAACGGCAGGACGCTCCCGCGCCAGATGGTGGTGGACTCGGCGGGAGTCGGCGCACGGCCCTACGCGGTGCTCGGCGCCGGCATGGAATCGGGAGCCGGAAACACCCTGTTCCGGCTGGAGCTGACCGACGCCGTCGTGTCCATCGACCGCGTCACAGGTCCCGCCGACATCAGCGGAAGGGCGCCCCGCGTCCGCTCGATCACCCACAACTTCGCCCTGACCGCCGGTATCGCGATGGTGCTCAGCGGCCGACGGGGCCGCCGATACTAACGCCCCGGGAGTCTTGCCGTTCGGTTTGCGCGGCGCTTAGTTAGCGGTTCAGCCCCGAGTGGACCGGTGGCAAAAACGCGGAAGCAGTCCCCCAAACGGCCCTCCCGGCCGTCCCGAAAACCCGGCTCGCAGCGCGGAGGCAACTCCCGCGCCGACCTGGACGTGCGCGTCCTCGAGCAGATCTCCGCCGGCGCCCCCCTCCCGCACGTCCTCGAAACCATCTGCCTCGGCATGGAAGCCCTGACCGAGGGGATGCGCGCGTCGGTCCTCCTCCTGGAAGACGGCGTCCGCGTGCGCCATGGCGCCGCGCCGCACCTTCCCGCCGACTGGACCACCTGGATCGACGGCCGGGCGATCGGTCCGAACGAAGGCTCCTGCGGCACCGCGGCGTTCCGCAAGCAGCCGGTCATCGCCAGTGACATCTCGACTGATGCCCGGTGGGTGAAGTACCGGGATGCGGCCCTCGAGTTCGGACTCCGCGCCTGCTGGTCCCTCCCCTTCTTCGACGCGGACGGCAACGTCCTCGGGACCTTCGCGATGTACTACGACCGGCCCCGCACTCCCACGGTGACCCAGCTGGGGCTCGCGGAACATGCCGGCCACCTCGCGTCGGTCGCGGTCCAGCGGCACCGCGCGCACGCCGCGATCGCACAATCGGAGGAGACGGCGCGGCTCATCATCGAGCAGGCCCTCGACGCCAACGTCGTCATCGACGCTGCCGGACTGGTGCGCGGCTGGAATCCGCGGGCTCAGGCGATGTTCGGCTGGACGGCCGACGAAGCGACCGGGCAGCCACTGGCCGAGTTGATCATCCCCCCGCGTCTGCGCCGCGAGCACCAGAACGGCTTGCGCCGGTTCACGGAAACCGGGCGCGGCACCATCATCGGACGCCGCGTGGAGATGCCGGCGGTGCACCGCGACGGGCGGGACCTCCGCGTGGTCCTCGCCATCACGCCCATCCGGCGCGGGGACCAGACGATGTTCAGCGCCTTCATCGAGGACGTGACCGAGTCGCACCGCACCGCCGCCGCCCTCCGCGAAAGCGAGCGGCACCTCGCCCTGATCTACGACCACGTGGCCGACGTGCTGTTCGAGCTCCAGGTGGAAGACGCGGGATACCGGTTCATTTCCGTCAACCCCGCCTTCCTCCGGGTCACGGGCCTGGCACGGGAGCAGGTCGTGGGGAAGTTCGTGCACGAGCTCCTGCCCGAGCCGTCCCGCGCGCTGGCGACCGCCAAGTACGAAGAAGCCCTGCGCACGCGGGGCACGGTGCGGTGGGAGGAGCTGACCAATTTCCCGGCGGGACCCCGCCTCGGCGAGGTGACCGTCACGCCGGTGTTCGGCTCCCAGGGCCGGCCCACCGTCCTCATCGGATCGGTGCGGGACCTGACCGCCCGCCGTCAGATGGAGAATGAGGTCCGGCAGCTCCAGAAGCTGGAGGCCATCGGCCGGCTGTCCGGAGGCATCGCGCACGACTTCAACAACATCCTGGCCGTGATTCTGGGCGTGGGGAACATGCTCCTCAAGGACGTCGGGGACGACGAGGTGCGGAACCAGCTCGAAGAGATCATGGAAGCCGGCCGGCGCGGCGCGACCCTGACGCGCCAGTTCCTGGCCTTTGCCCGCAAGCAGGTGCTCGAGCCGCAACCCCTCGACCTGAGTGCCACCGTTCGCGAGCTCTCATCGATCATGAAACGCCTTCTGCGCGCCGACATCACGATGAAGCTCGACCTGGCGGAGCACCCGGGGACCATCATGGGCGATCCCAGCCAGCTCGAGCAGGTCGTGATGAACCTGGTGGTGAACGCAAGGGACGCGATGCCTGAAGGCGGGAGGCTCACCATCGAGACCGCCGACGTGGATCTGGATGAGGTCAGGGCCGCTCAGCTCGTCGCGACACCGGGGCCGAGCGTTCGCCTGACCGTGTCGGATACCGGTGTGGGGATGAGCGACGAAACCCGCCGCCGGCTCTTCGAGCCCTTCTTCACCACCAAGGAGGCCGGCAAGGGCACCGGCCTGGGACTGGCCACCGTGTATGGCATCGTGAAGCAGTCCGGAGGGGCCATCGACGTCCAGAGCGCGCCGGGACAGGGGGCGTCCTTCACCCTCTACTTCCCGCGCGCCACGGTGACGCCGGGCGCGAAGGCGGAGCGTACGGCCCATCGCGATTCGTGGGGCCGCGGCCTGGCGGGCCTGAACATCCTGCTGGTGGAGGACGAACCCGCCCTGCGGAGCGCGTTCTCGCGCATGCTCAACCGGCTCAAGTGCCGGGTGACGCTCGCCGCGAACGGCGCCGACGCGCTCGAGATCGTGGAACGCGGAGAGATCAAGCCCGACCTGCTCATCACCGACACGGTCATTCCGGGAATCAGCGGGCATGAGCTGGCGCGGAGGCTGGCCAAGGCTCTGCCCGAGCTCAAGATCCTGCGGATGTCCGGCTACGCCGATCCCGAGATCAGCAAGGCGGAATCGAGCGAATCACTGGGGACCTTCGTACAGAAGCCATTCACCCTGCCCGAGCTGGCGCAGGCGGTGGAACGGGCGATGGAGAGCTAGTCAGAGTTGCGGGAGAGCCGCTTTGCCGTCGTCGCCAGCTGACTGAAGAGCGAAGGGCCGTTCATCAGGGACTCGCCGGCCGCCCGCGCACACTCCTCCAGCGCTTTCTCTACGACCTCGGCCGCTCGACGGGCATCCATCAGGGCTTCGTAGGCGATGGCATATAGTGTCAGGCCGTATCGTCTTCGGATACGGTCCAGTACCCCGGTATCGCCGCGGGCCAAGCGCTTGAGGAGGAGCGTGTCGGGGACATCAAAACGCGCTGGAGGTGGAGCCAGGGCCATGGATCGCTCGGGGAAAAGGCGCTTAGGGGAAATCCTGATGCCAGAAGGGACCGGCCGCAAGGTCAGAAATCACGAACGGCCTGCGATGCCCGAAAGACAAAAAAAGCCTAGCGCTTTTCGCTGCGCCCGTGCAACACGCGGTTCAAATAGACATCGCGTCCACTTCCCTCGGCCGGATCGTTGCTGTGCGCCTTGGCGAGCTGCTCCAGGAGTCCCGCCTCGAGCGCCGTACCATCAGGACCGGACAGCTCTATGGCGCGCGCCGCATATCGAAGGATCTGAATCGCCTCGATCCCCGCGATATCGTCAAAGAACCAGCCGCAGGACGTGAACATCCGCAGCGCGTACTTCTCGAGCTCGAGGAGCGGGGGACGCTCGCGGTCGCTCCTGCCGACGACCTCACCATACCGGTCGCGGGCGGCCCACGCGTCTCCAGGAGCTTCGCGCGCATAGATGGCGTGCACCCGTTCCGCCAGCCAGTTCAAACCGTCGCGCAGCGGCGTACGCCACTCCTGCTGTGAGGGCCGGTCGAACGCCATCTTGCAGCCGCAGTTGGAGCGCCAGCGCTCCACGCCGTGGGCGCAACTCCAGGACGTCGGTGCTACGAGCTTCACCTCCGCGGTCACCGGATGCCGGGCCAGGTACGACGAGTAGTTCTCCAGCGTGACGTCCGGACGCGTACGCAGGTTCGCAATGACCGACGCGAGCACCCGGTCCCCGCCCTTCTTGTGATGCCCGTACGTTTCTCCGTCCGTCGCGAGGGTCACCAAATCCGCATCGTGGTTCGCCAGCTGCGCGGCCCAGCGGCCCGCGTCCTTCAACGACTCTCCGAACGCCACGCCCTGCGCCAATCCGCCGTCGTACGGGAAGACGACGATGCTTCTCCCCCCGGAGGTCCGGACGCGGCCCGGTCCGCCCCGCGGCGGTGCGGCGGCCACCTGGTGTGGCGCCAGCACCGTGAACTGGATGCCCTCGAGTGCCAGGACGTCCAGCGTCTCTTCGTCGACGGCGGTCTCCGGCAGCCACATCCCTCCAGGGGAGCGTCCGAACCGACGGCGAAAATCTGCGATGCCCCATCGCACTTCGGTGACCTTGTCGCGACGGGTGGCCAGGGGGAGGATGACATGGTGATAGGGCTGCGCGATGGCGTTGCCGGTGGCCCGGTCCGCCGCGAGCACCCCGGCGTAGGTATGCGGGGCGTTCCGTTCCATCCACTCGAACAGCGTCGATCCGAAATCGAAACTGATGCCCGTCAGCGCCCCATTCGCCACCAGGGGCCCGTAGCATTCGTGCTCAATGCGCTCGTTCCAGTCGTGGAAAGGCGCCGCCGAGGGTTCCGGGAGCACGCGGTCCGCCCAGGGATCCTCGCGGGGGGGCTGATAGAAATGCCCGTGAATGACGACCGATTTCACGACTGCAGAACTTCCGCCACCGACTCGAGGATGTTGGGGAAGAGGTGATCCCGCTTTTCCAGCTCCGCGGCGAGTCGTGGCCCGCCGGACTCGAAGCCGGTCGTCAGGGATCCGATCAGCCGCTCGGCATCGTCGCAATGGAGCTTGAAGCGCTTCTCCGCGTAGTCCGGCACGGCGCCCGTGGAGATCATGAACTGCCAGTCGGAGGATTGAGCGAGCACCAGCTCCCGCGCCGCCTGCGCCAGAACTGGGCGCTGCTCGGGTTTCCACAGGGCCTTCGGCGCAGCCTTCCAGAACGACTCCTCGAGATGCGCCAGCCGGGGCCACGTCCAGTTGGTCCGCTCATTCCGCCACATCGTGTGGTCCCCATTGACGCCCCACGACCCCTCGGCCAGCTGAATCGCGACGCGCGGCGGATGCCCCCCCAGGTGCTTCGAGGCGGTCACCGGCTTGACGTGCTTCTGCTTCTTCAGGGCCCGGTACATGTCACCGATGAAATCCACGCCCTCGTGCCACCAGTGCCCGAAGAGCTCGGTGTCGAAGGGTGCGGTGACCAGCCCCTCCCCCCGCTTGGCCCGTTCCGAGATGCCGGTGAGTAGCTCCGTGAAGTGGCGCGCGTGCTCGGTCGCGCGAGCCAGTGCGGCACCGGGGTCGTAGGCCGTCTTGGCGCCCAGGTCCACGCCCGGCCCGGTTACGCGCCAGAACTTGAGTCCCCCCGGCCACCGGATCTTGTGGAACTCCAGATAGGCGGCGTCGCCCGGGTAGCCCAGGTCCCTGCTCCATACCTGCCGCGACGACTGGGGATCACGGACCAGCGCCGACACCCGCCGCCTGGAAACGCGATAGGCGCGGTACGGCGTGTGCTCGATCTTCGAATGGAACGGGTGCGCCGTTCCGTGCCGCTCCGAATCGAAGCGCTCGACGCCCAGGGGAATGTCGTAGTCGACGCCGAGGGGAGTGCCCGCGTGGGCGAGATGGGCGTCGACGAAGAAGAACTTGAACCCGGCGTCCGCCAGATGGTCTTCGATGCCGGGACGACGGCCCTTCTTGGGGCGGTACGCGCACTCCGGGAGCCAGCACCCGGCGGGCGCCTTGCCGAAGAGCCGCCGGTGTTCGCTCTGCCCGATGGCGAGCTGGAGCCGGATGCTCTCGTCACGGGCCAGGAGCGGGAGGTACCCATGCGTCGCCGCCGAGCCGATGATCTCGAGGCGCCCGGATTCTTGGAGCTCGCGAAAGGCTCCGACCAGGTCCCGGTCCACGTCGTCGAAGAGCCGTCGGAGACGCGCGAAGCGCGCCTTCCAATAGTCCACGACCGGAAGCAGCGAGGTGTCGCCCGTCTTGGCGAGGGACGCTGGCGCTTCCTTGCACGCGGTCTCCCGTTGCGTCAGGAAGACGTCGAATTCTTTCCGGAAATCGTCGCTCACCAGCTGGTTGGCCAGCACCGGGGTGAAGCCGATGGTCATCGGCGCCGGGATCTTCTCCCGCTCGAGCGTCCGCAGCTCTTCGAGAAGCGGGAGGTACGTGTCGATCGCCGCCTCGCAGAGCCAGTCCGATCCGTGCGGCCAGCGTCCATGATTGAGCACGTACGGCAGGTGACTGTGCAGGGCGAGCACGAACTCCATCACAGAGCTCCCGCGCGGTGCGTCAGGGCCATCCGGTAGATCTCCTGGTAGCGATCGGACGCGCCGCCCCATCCGAAGGGCAGCTCCATGGAGCGCTTGACCATCGCATTCCACACGCGCTTGTCACGGTACGCCGACAGCGCCCGGTCGGCACCCTCTTCGAGGGCTTCGGGCGTGTACTCCGTGAAGAGAAATCCGGTGCGTTCATCCTCGATGCTGTCCTTCAGGCCCCCGACCCGCCGGGCCACGGGAATGGCGCCGTAGCGCTGGGCCCGCATCTGGGTGAGCCCGCACGGCTCATAGAGGGACGGCATGAGCAGGAGATCGGCACCCGCGAGAAGTGCGTGCTCCAGATGATCGGTGAACGCGAACTCCACGGCCACCCGATCCGGTGAACGATCCGCGTGCGCCGCCAGCAGGTCGTGATACCGGCGTTCCCCCGCACCCAGGAAGATGAATTGGACGTCGGGACGATGCAGGAGATCCCCGCCCAGGACGAGGTCCAGTCCCTTCTGGGACACGAGCCGGGCGCTCATCGCAAACAGGGGGACGTCGGGATCTTCGGTGAGTCCGTACGCATGCTGGAGCGCGGCCTTGCACACCCGTTTCCCCGCCAGGTTTCCCGGCGAGAAGTGCGCCGGGACCGCGGGGTCGACCGCCGGATTCCACTTCTCGGCGTCGATGCCGTTCAGCACGCCGCCCAGGCGGTCCCCCAGCCCGGTGAAGACTTCCTGAAGCCCGAACCCGCCCTCGGCCGTGCGCAGCTCGACGGCGTGGGTGGGGGAAACGGTGACCGCCGCGTCCGTGAACGCGAGCCCGCCCTTCAGCATGTTCATCCGTCCGTACCACTCGAACACGCGCCAATCGAACAGCTCGGCGGGCAGGCCCAGGTCGGTCACGGTCTCGGGCGGGTAGTGCCCCTGAAACCCGGCGTTGTGGACGGACAGGATGGTGGCGAGGTCACGGAAGAAGGGCCGGTCCCCGAACCGCGTGCGCAGATAGACGATGGCCAGCGCCGTGTGCCAGTCGTGCGCGTGAAGGACCTTCGCCTCCGGCGCGATCTGCGGCAGCGCATGGATGGCGGCGAGGGAGAAAAACCCGAAGCGCCGGGCATTGTCCGGATAGTCGGGGCCGTCGCCGTAGATCGCGGCGCGGTCGAAATAGTCGGGGTGCTCGATGAAGTAGACGCGCGGGCCTGAATCCGCAGGCAAGCGGTAGAGCCAGCCTTCTTCCGTCCGGGAGCCGAAGGTCACCTGAAACGAGGGTCCCACGCGCTCCAACGCGGACGCTTTCTCCCTGACCATCCGGTACAGCGGCATCACCACCGCCGTGGACGCGCCGGTTTGCGCCTGGTACGTCGCGAGCCCATTCACCGCCTCGCCCAGCCCGCCCGTCCGCGCCAGCGGCCAATACTCGGCCGTCAGGTGCACGACACCGGGCGGAGGCGCATCTCGCGCCGGCCGCGGCCGCGACTCCGCGCGACGTCTGGTTCCGCGAGCGTCCACCGGGGCAGCCACGCGCGTCACCCCACCGCCACCGGGTCGCGGTCGACGAAGCCCTCGCTCATGGCCGGCACGTAGTATCCGCCGACGTACTCGCGGACCATCCGGCGTGCCGTGAATCCCTGACCGGCGACATGCAGCGCGTGCTTCATGCGATCGACCCATCCTCGCGGGATGCCCTGTTCGTCCCGGGCGTAAAACAAGGGTACCACCTCGGATTCCAGGAGGCGATAGAGCTGATCGGCGTCGGCCGCATCCACCTCCCCGCCTTCCGGAGCCGGCGGAATCACCCATCCGTTGCGTCCGTTATACGCTTCCGCCCACCACCCATCGTACGTGCTGAGCTGGGGGACTCCATTCAGTGCCGCCTTCATCCCGCTCGTCCCGGAGGCCTCCAGCGGCACGCGCGGCAGATTCAGCCAGAGGTCCACACCCTGCACCAGGCGGTGGGCCAGATGCATCTCGTAGTCCTCGATGA
The DNA here is from genome assembly GCA_035279865.1 of Gemmatimonadales bacterium. Classification (GTDB taxonomy): domain Bacteria; phylum Gemmatimonadota; class Gemmatimonadetes; order Gemmatimonadales; family GWC2-71-9; genus 40CM-2-70-7. The sequence goes on from DATEGY010000092.1 coordinate 34,947, forward strand.
ACGCGATGCGTCCTTCGAACCGCGGATCCCGGGTCAGGTTATAGACCTTCTGCAAGATTCTCTTCCCCGGCTCGTCGGCCGGGTGCGCCTTGCCGGAGAACACCAGCTGGACGGGGCGCCAGGGATTGACCAGCAGACGATGCAGGCGGTCGAGGTCGTGGAACAGGAGGTCGGCCCGCTTGTAGGTGGCGAACCGGCGGGCGAACCCGATGGTCAGCGCGCGCTCCTCGAGCAGAATGCCGGCCCCCACCAGGTGCTGGCCTTCCTTCCATTGTTCCACCCACCGCCGGCGCGCGCTTTCACGGACGGCCGAGAGCAGGTTGATCTTTAGATCTACGTGGGCATTCCAGAGTGCGGCGTCGTTCAGAGTCAGCACCGCGTCCCAGGATCCCTCGCCCGAGCGGTCATCCCATCCACGTTTCAGGTGCTGGTTGAGCAGCGCCTCAACCTGGCCGGCCATCCAGGTCTCGAGATGGACGCCGTTGGTCACATGGGTGATAGGTACCTTCGCGACATCACGATCGGGCCACAGGTCCTTCCACAGTCCGCGCGACACTTCGCCATGGCGCCGTGACACCGCGTTGACTCTGGCACTCAGCCTGAGCGCGAGCACCGCCATATGGAAAAGCCCATGGTCGTGGACCGGATGATGTCCCAGTCCGAGCACCGTCTCCCGCGTGAGGCCCATCTCCTCCCAGATCGGCCCCGCATTCGCCTCGACGTCCGCCGACGAGAACGCATCGTGACCGGCGGGTACGGGCGTGTGCGTCGTAAAGATGCTGTTCGCGCGGACCTGTCTGGTCGCGTCGGCGAGGGGAACGCCATCGGCCGTCAGCTCGCGCAGGCGTTCGAGGAGCATGAAGGCCGCGTGCCCTTCGTTCGAATGCCAGGCGGCTGGGTTCACCCCCAGTGCGCGGAGCATGCGGACGCCCCCGACGCCCAGGATCCATTCCTGCTGCAGGCGCAGGTGCTGCTCGCCGACGTAGAGCCGGTGGGTCAGCTGACGGTCGGCCGGGGTGTTCGGTTCGAGGTCGGTATCGAGGAGGTATACCGGGACCCGGCCGACCATCAGACGCCACACACCGATGGTCACATCACGTCCACCGATCCGCAGCGGGATGGTGGTCGGAAGCTGCTCGAGCGGGGTCAGGGACGCATCGAAGTGCTCGTCCGCGTCTTCCTGCCAACCATCGAGCCGCACGCGCTGGTCGAAGTATCCGCGGGTATAGAGGAGGCCCACGCCGATGAGCGGCACGCCCAGGTCAGAAGCGGCCTTGCAGTGGTCCCCGGCAAGGATGCCCAGACCGCCTGAATAAATGGGGACGGAGTTGTGGAACGCGAACTCGGCGCAGAAGTACGCGACGGGTCCTGAAAGCCCCGGGTGCTCCTGCTTGAACCAGGTGCCCTCTCCGGAGGTCCGGTGGGCCTCATGCTCCAGCGCCCGATCGTAGCGCTTCAGGAACTCGGCGTCCGCCGCGCAGGCGGCCAGGCGCGCCGGGTCGACGCGGCGGAGCAGCTCGATCGGATTGTGCCGGGTGAGGTGCCACAGGGTCTGATCGATGGAGCGGAAGAGCTGGCGGGCCTCCTGGCTCCAGCTCCAGTCCAGGTTCCGCGTGAGGGTGTCGAGCCCGGCGATGCGGGCCGGTAGTTGTGGTGAAACCATAATGGAAGGAACCTACCGGGCTAGGCGAAAAACTCCACTACACCCGTCTCAAGTGCGTATACCGCACCGACGACCATGAGTCCGTCCTTCTGGATCAGACCCTCCAGGAGCCGCGACCCGTGCCGCAGCTGGCCGACCGAGGCGCGGATGTTCGCCCGTACCGCCTCCCGCGCGAGCTCGTCGCCTTTCAGGTCGGGACGCGTCAGGACGATGCTCTCGACCGAGGGACGCACCCGGTCCACGATGTCCTGCAGGTTCGGGGACACGGGGCCCGACGCGCGCGTAAGCTGGTCGAGGGTCGCTTTGATGGCGCCGCACTGGGTGTGGCCCATCACGACCACCAGCTTGGTGCCGAAGGCCTCGGACGCGAACTCCACGGAGCCGACGAGGGACGGCGCGATGATGTTCCCCGCCACGCGAATCACGAAGAGGTCGCCCAGGCCCTGATCGAAGACGTACTCGACGGGCGCGCGGGAATCCGAGCAGCCGAGGATGGTGGCGAATGGGGCCTGGCCGCGGACCAGCTCGGCGCGGCGGTCGTGCGTGAGGGGCGCGCCCCCGGAGACTTCGGCTACGAAGCGGGCGTTCCCCTGGCGGAGGCGGTCGAGGGCTTCAGACGCGGAGACAGACATGGGCGGGGTCAATATACGTCGACCCCGCCCATCCCGAGGGTTCTCAGTGAATCGTGAGCTTCGCGGTGCCGGTCTTCCCTTCGCTCGTCGCCGATACCGTCGCCGTCCCGACCTTGAGCGGTGTGATCAAGGCGCTCTGCCCGAAGGATGTGAGTCTGGCCACCGTGGAATCCGAGATGAACCACGCGACGGGCCGGTCATACAGTGGTGTGCGGTCCGCGCTGTAGGGCTGGGCGTAGAATCCGAGACTGTCCGGGACGACGGACAGCGGAAGGTCCATCGAGTCGGGCATGATCTCGACCGTGTTGACGGGGCCGAGCGAGCCGTCACTGGTGACCAGAACGGTGAGTGAGTCCTGGTATGCGCCGGACGTCGCCCGGACCACGACGGTCCCTTGCGCCTTCCCGTACGTGCTGTCGAGCGTCCCGTTGCCGAGCGTCCCGGCGACGCCTGTGTCCGACACGCTCCAGGTGACGGTGGGATTCGGAACCGTGTGTCCCTGACTGTCCGCCACCGACGCATAGAGAATGATGACGCCCCCCACACCGACCGTAGTCGGGCCGGTGATGTGAACGCCCGGGCCGCCGTTGCTCGCCGCCGGGAGCGACACGTCCTGGGTGAGTATCCCGCCGACGGACACGTTCAGGTCCGGCTGTGTGACGGTCGCGAGGCCGGGCTGGATAGGTTGGGTGACGGACATCGTGTAGGTCCCCGCCGGCAAGTACGAGACCCGGTAGTGCCCAAATGCGTCGGTGCGCCCCGTCGCCAGTACTGAGCTGGTCTGGTTGCCCTGGAACACCATCACGTCCGCGTTCGCGACGGGTTGCGCGGAGCCATAGAACGAGGTGGTCACCGTACCTTGAATGGTGCCGGTCTGTGCACTGTTGACGGCGCGGATCCAGGGGATGAATTCGAATGACTTCGTCCCGAACAGGTCATACGGGAACGAGCGGCCCACGTCGAAATCAAGGACCAGGTCTGAGATCGAGTCCCCGATGGCGAAGGCCGGTGAGACGAGCGCATAGATGGTGATGCGGCCGCTCGATCCCCAGTGCACGGTGGCTTTCGCGTTGCCGCTGAGCACGATGGACGAAGAGTCGACATCCATGGTCATCCGTACGGCTTTGTATTGCCCGACGGAGGCGTTGCCCTGGCCAAGGAACGCCAGCGCGCCGTTCTGGTAATCCAGGAGATTGACGGCCTGGTGAGGGGCGGCGAGGGTAACCCAGTCCTGGGTGCCACCTGAAGTGTCGAAGTTCGTGGTTGCCTCGATGCTGTCGACGTAGATGTTCACGCTCTGGACCGAGTCGAACGGAAAGGGCGCGTCCGTCAAGTGGACGCGCACCACGTTGGCGGGCTTGCCGCCACCGGGCCCCCCCACGTCATCGGTGTAACATCCCAAGGCCAGGACGAGGGCCAGGCCGGACGTCAACAGAGGAGCAAGTCGCCGCATCACATGAATCTCCGGGTAAAGAGAACACGTTTCCAGTCACCTCCGGATACCCAGGGGGTGCGCGCCGAGTCACAATGTGACGCGCCGGTGGGGGCCCTGGGTATCCAGCACGTGGAGACCACCGACGGGGACCTGGTGCGCCGGGTGCTCGCCGGCGACGCACCCGCGTACGCCGGCCTGGTGGCGCGTCACCGGGACCGGCTGATCCGCTACGCACGTCAGGTACTGGGAAACCGGGAGGACGCGGAAGAGGCGGTGCAGGACGCCTTCGTGCGGGCATACCGATCACTGGAGCGGTGTGACGGACCTGAGAACTACGGGCGCTGGCTGTTCGGAATT
>DATEGY010000093.1:0-15120 GCA_035279865.1 Gemmatimonadales bacterium
TACGGGGGCGCGCTGCGTGATTCCAGCGCGCGCCGGAGCGCGTCGGCCGTCGGCCAACGAGCCTCGGGCTCTTTCTCGAGCGAGCGCATCACGCACGACGCGAGATCCTCGGGACACGTCGGCGACCGATCGACGAGGTTCGGCGCCTGCTCGGTGATCTGCTTCAGCAGGATGCCGGGGACCGTCGGCGCGGAGAACGGCAGCTCGCCGGCGAGCATCTGATAGCCGACCACGCCGAGGCTGTAGATGTCGGAGCGCCCGTCGATTTCGCGATCACCGGCGGCCTGCTCGGGACTCATGTAGTGCGGCGTACCGATCGCGACGCCCGTCGCCGTCAGCGTCCCCGGGCCTGTCGTCGAGGTGAGCGCTTTCGCGATGCCGAAGTCGGTGAGGACCGTGCGGCCGCGACTGCCTTCGAGCAGGATGTTGTCGGGTTTGACGTCGCGATGGACGATGCCGAGTGAATGCGCGGCGCCGAGCGCGTCCACGGTTTCGAGCATGATGCGGCGGGCTTCTTCGGGTGGCAGCGTGCCCCGGCGCTGGAGCTTGCCGGAGAGGGGCTCACCGTCCACGAAGGCCATGATGAAGTAGACCAGCCCGTCCGGGCCTTCACCGACCGAGAAGATGGGAACGATATGGGGGTGCGACAGCCGGGCCGCGGTTTCCGCCTCCCGCAGGAAGCGGAGCCGGATTTCTTCACGGAACGCGAGCTCGGGCGGGAGGACCTTGATGGCCACTCGGCGCTTGAGCCGTTCGTCACGGGCGCTGTATACAACGCCCATTCCGCCCCGGCCGATCTCACTGTCGACCGCATAGGCGGACCCGAGCGCCCGGGTCAGGCGGCCCATTAACGAGTTGTCGTTCTCGCTCATTCCCCTCAAAAGCCTCTAGTACAGACTCGAAAGATTAGCCCCCCGGGACCGGTACAGCAACCGCCTCTGCCACCGGTACTTACAACACGCTTCACCGCCGAAGTGGCCGCTCCGGGCACATCTCCAGGCGTGGTTCGGCAGGCTCTGCCTGTTTGGCCGGGTGAAGAGGGAACGGCCAGAGCTAAAGCGTGGTTTTCCCCTTGGCACGGTGGATGCACCTACGGGTGCCCAGCCACTCTCTCAAAAAATGGAGTCGATAGCGATGTACGAGCGTCTGACGCTTCCAGTTTTGCCCCTGCGCGAAATGGTCCTCTTCCCCGGCGTGTCCCAGCCCATCGGGGCCGGCCGGCCAGCGACCCTTCGCGCCATCGAAGCTGCATTGAAGAGCCAGTCGCACCTGATCTTCGCCGTCTCTCAGCGCGAAAACGTGGATCAGGTGACGCCGGGGATTCTCTATACCACCGGTACCATCGCGAAAATCAGCCAGATCCAGCGCGGTATCGGGGGCGTCCAGTTGATGCTCCACGGCGAGGTCCGCGGAACGGCGCTGCACTACCAGGAGGCGTCCGGGCACCTCGAAGCCGTGGTTCGTGAGGCAACCGACCTCCCCCCGTTGGATGAGCAGAACCAGGCCTTCGTTGCGCTGTATCGGGAGGCCCGGGAGCGGGCCAGCGATCTGGGCCGGAAATCGGGTCTTCCCGAGGATGTGGTCAAGCAGGTTCTGGACGGCGTGAACGAACCAGGCCGGTTCGCGGATCTGGTGGCCGCGTACCTCGAGATCAAGTCGAGCGAGCGGCAAAGCCTGCTCGAGACCCTGGGGGTGGAGGACCGGCTCCGCCGGGTGCTGGTGCACGTCCAGCGGCAGATCGGCATGCTCGATGCGCAGGAGGACATCAAGTCCCAGGTGCAGGAGGAGCTGGGAGAGCGGCAGCGCGAGATGTACCTCCGCGAGCAGCTCAAGGCGATTCACAAGGAGCTGGGGGACGAAGACGAAGCCGGCGACGCGGACGAGCTGCGGAAGCGGCTGGCCGCGCTCGAGCTTCCCGAAGCGGCCCGGAAGGAAGTGGACCGCGAGCTGCTCCGGATGGAGCGGGCGAACAAGGACTCGATGGAGGGCCAGGTCATCCGGACGTATCTCGAAACCGTCGCCGAGCTCCCCTGGAACAAGCGGTCCGAAGAGTCGCTCGACCTGGAGCGCGCCGCGACGGTGCTCGAAGAAGACCACTTCGGTCTGCAGGAAGTGAAGGACCAGGTCCTCGAGTTTCTCGCGGTGAGAAAGCTCAGGCTCGCAACGCCCGACGCGCAGTCGAAGGGGAACGAGGACGACAAGCAGGCGAAGGGTCCGATCCTCTTGTTCATCGGACCGCCGGGAGTCGGCAAGACCTCGATTGCCAAGTCCATCGCCCGTGCGATGGGCCGCCCGTACGTGCGGATCTCCCTTGGTGGCGCGCGGGACGAAGCGGACATCCGGGGCCACCGGCGCACCTACGTCGGCGCCATGCCGGGACGCATCATCCAGGGCATGAAGCAGGCGGGGGCCAAGAACCCCGTGTTCCTGCTCGACGAAGTCGACAAGCTCGGCGTCTCGTTCCAGGGCGACCCCGCCTCGGCGCTGCTCGAGGTGCTCGATCCGGCCCAGAACGACAGCTTCACGGACCACTATCTGGGCGTGCCGTTCGACCTGTCCGAGGTGCTGTTCATCGCGACGGCGAACTTCCCCCAGAACATTCCGGGCCCGCTGATGGACCGGATGGAAACGGTCACGTTCGCAGGGTACACCGAACGGGAGAAGCAGGAGATCGCCCGCCGGTACCTGATTCCCCGCCAGCTCCAGGAAAATGGGCTGACCGCGGAGCAGCTCACCATCACGGATGATGCGCTGCAGGCTGTGATTTCGAGCTACACCCGCGAGGCCGGGGTCCGGCAGCTCGAGCGCGAGATCGGGAAGGTCGGCCGGAAGGCGGCCCGGAAGATCGCCGGGAAAGAAGCGTCGATCGTGAACGTCACGGCGGCGGACGTGCCGGCGTTGATCGGGCGGCCGAAGGTCCATCCCGAGCGGAAAGCGGGGGCGGACGATGTGGGCGTGGCGACGGGGATGTACTACACCCCCGTGGGCGGCGACATCATGTTCGTCGAAGCCAGCGTCATGCGCGGGAAGGGCGAATTGACCCTCACGGGACAGCTCGGAGATGTGATGAAGGAATCGGCTCGCGCGGCGTGGACGTACGCCAAGTCCCACGCGGACTCCCTGGGGATTCCGGCAGGCCGCCTGCAGGATTCCGACGTCCACGTGCACGTTCCCGCGGGCGCGATCCCGAAGGATGGCCCGTCGGCGGGCGTCACCATGGCTACGGCACTGGTGTCGGCGCTGTCCGGCAGACCGGCGCGCCACGACCTGGCCATGACCGGCGAAGTGACGCTCCGCGGGAAAGTGCTGCCCATCGGCGGGGTCAAGGAGAAGGTGCTGGGCGCGGTCCGCGCCGGCATTCAGACCATCATCCTGCCCAAGGAGAATGGCCGGGACCTGGAGGACCTTCCGGCTGAGGTTCGCCAGACGCTCGAGGTCCATCTGGTGTCGGACCTGGGCGAGGTGCTGAGCCTGGCGCTGCGGGGAGCCCGGTTCGAGGCGGGTCACCTGGTGTTCGAGGGTGACGCGCCGAAGGAACCGAAGATGGTCGGTCGCTAAAGCACAGGCGCTAACGGGCGGCGACGCCCGCGACGAGAAGCCGGATGGCGCCCTCGCGCCAGCGCTGCCGGAGCGCGGGTTCATCCATGGCGAGTGAGGGCGCGCTGGCCGAGACCATCGATTCGAGATTCAGGAATCCCACCATCAGTACCAGGGCTTGAGCCGCGGTCAGGTGCGGGTCGACATCGTCCCGCACCTGACCGAGGCCCTGCCCTTCCGCCAGCAGCACGACCAGCCGTTTGACCACCGGAGCGAAGGGTGCGATGTCCACGCGTCCCGCACGCGCGAGGAGTGAGACCAGCTCGGGGTGCGAGGCAAAGTAGGTGTAGAGGAGATCCAGAGAGCGTTCGAGACGGTCGAGGGAGCGTCCGCCGGTGGCGGTGAGGCCTGAGAGGGCTTGCTCGAGGTCGGCAGCCGCCCGGCCGAGCACGGCGCGAAAAAGACCGGCCTTTGATTGGTAGTAGTAGAACAGGAGTTGCTTGTTGACCCCAGCCGATCGGGCAATCCGGTCCACGCGGGCCGCGTCAAAGCCCTCGCGGGCAAACTCCAGCTGCGCCGAATCGATGATCCGTAAGGCTCTGCTGTTATTGAGCTTGTGCTTCATTGGTCAAATATATCAACCATTGAGTTGATATCAATCTACATCATTGCAACGTTCGGAGGGGGCTTGGGAAGCCCTTGCTGCAGGAAAGCAATCAGAGACTTGAGCAGGGAGGCGGGGTCTTCGTCCGGCAGGTCATGCCCCACGCCGGGCACCAGGACAAAGGCAGCCCTCGGCAACGAGGCAGCCATCTCCTCCCCGATACCGGGGGGGATCCAGAAGTCCCGGGACCCCCACATCACCAGGGTGGGTACGGAGATGGAGTCGATCCTTCCCTTCAGGGCGGTAAAGTCGAACTCGCGGGCCACGCCGGCCAGGGTCCTCCCAAAATCTTCCGTCCCGACCGGACCGTAGTACTGATCCACTTCCTCCTGGGTCATTCGACTCGGAACTCCGAAGGTGGAACGCAGGGCTTTCTCGACGCTGCCGCGACCCCTCAGGCCCCCCACCAAGCGCCCCACCAGCGGGGCCCGGGCCAGGCGGGTCAGCAGTGGAAGGTGAGTGCCGAGCCCCGCGGCGTCGATGAGGACGAGGCCCCGCACCCTCGCCGGCGCACGCAACGTCGCGAGTCCGGCGATTTCTCCGCCCATCGAGTGCCCCACCAGGACCACGTCGGACAGGTGCAGGGAGTCGAGGAAGTGCACCGTCAAAGACGCGTAGTCGCCGGCGCGGTACCCCGACTTCGGCCGGTCCGACCCTCCGAAGCCGCGGTTGTCGAACGCCACCACGTGAAAGCCCGCTGCTGCGACGGGCCCGATGATGTCCCGCCACGTGTAGATCGACGCACCGAGCCCGTGGAGAAACACCACCGCTGGTCCGGTCCCCATCTCGACGTATCGGATCCGGGTGCCATCGACCGTGACGTACTTGGGCTGAAGCGAAGTGCCGGCGGGATACCAGCTGGCTTCCGGAATCGGCGCCGCCCGGCACGCGGCCACGATCCCCAGAAAGCCCAGTAACGGCAGGCGTTTCACTGGACTGCCGCTCTCCCGATCTGGACCAGGAGCGGATGCGCACTCCACATCGCGGTCATCACATCCCCGCTCCCCGAAGCTGAAAACACGCGGGCCTCATCGATCAGGAGAATGGTCGGCGTGTCCGCGGATACCGACCCCTGGGCCAGTGACTCCGGGTCCTCGGCGTCACCGGCGATCCGGACACTGAGGACCGCCCGGGCCGAAGCCCGCCGCCAGGCGGGCAGCGACGGACGCCACAGCTCCGCCCCCACCGTGCCCTTCACGCTCCGCTCGGTTCGCGCCACCAGCTGCTGCAACGCATTCACCGTACCCCGCACACCCTCGGCGCTATGAATCGTGGGCTCCGCGCTTCCCACCGCGCCTTCGAGCGCCCGGGCGAGGCGGTCGAGCGCCTGCCCCTGGGATGCCGCGACCCTGGCCACCAGCCCCGAGGGATCCGCGGGGCGGAATTGAGCCGGGCGCCCGGCGGAAGTCGCTGCTCCCCGGGTCACCAGCCCCTCGAGGGCCGCGTAGGCGTTGGCGCGCGCCAGCCGGCAGGCGCGCGCCACCGCGTAGCCCGTACTGGGGCCAAGGCGGAGCAACGATGCGTAGACGAGTGACTCGGTGGGGGTAAAGCCGAAGGGAGTGAGGTCGATCGAGGTCATTTAGTAGTAGCCTAAGCTACCACTAAATGACCTCGATGGGGAGCCCCATGAGCCTCGCGATCAAGGCAAGCCGAAAGGTGACGTCCGTCTGCCGCTGAGCCGGGCTCTTCCCCGCTCCTTCGAGCGGGAAGTAATGACTGATTACCGGGCTCTCGGTCTTCGGCAGGGAACGGAGGGCCTTCGGGGTCCAGATGCCCTGGTCGTCGCACTCCGAGAACAGTCGCGCCAGCACCTTGGACGCCGAGGGGATCTGGCGAACCAATCCCAGCCGGGCGAGGAGCTCCAGCCAGTACACCGCGAACGGCACGTCCGGAATGTGGCCATGCGCGTCGGCGCGGAGGGGGTCTCCCATCACCACGAAGATGGGGGGCAGGACCTTCTTGCCCGCCAGCTGGAAGAAGGCCCGCTTGGGCGCAGGGGTCGAGAAGTACGTCCCCAGGCGCTCGACGAAGCCCGACCGCTCCCGCTGCAGAGCCGGCAGAAAGGCCAGCATTTCCATGGCGAAGAACGAAGGCGGCATGGCTTCAGGTTCGACCACCGTCTTGCCCTGCGCCTTCTTGAAGGGCTTCTCGAGCAGCGGGCTTCTCAAGTACGTCGAGATCCCGTTCAGGATGTTATGCGCTGCCCCGCGGAGGCGGGGGTCCTCGCCGCGGGAAGCGCGGGCGAGCGCAGCGGCCGAGGCCTCGCGGCCGAGATTACGGGCCCACATGCCCAGACCGGGATCGGTCTTGGCGGGCCGCTGAAACTCCACGAGCAGAGTGGGATCGGGGTCCCGGGAGAGGAGCCGGAACAGAAAGCGGTCCGCGATCCGGAAGACGCGCTCGTCGGGGGACCATCCCATTTCCAGCAGATGGCGGTACTGCGTGATGGTCCCGGCCTCGGTCCACCCGAAGGTCTTGCTGGCCCCGGGCGCGAGAAGATTCGGCCCCCACAGGCCGGTGTCCTTCTGCTTCCGGGCGATGGCCTGAGCCGGTTTGTACGCCGCTGCGAGCTTCGCCAGTTCGGCCAAACGCTCCGGATCCCGGGAGCCTTCGGGTGCCGCCTCCGCCAGTGCCCGATACTGAATGGGCGAGCTGGCGGCTTCCATGAGCCACGACAGGGGAAGGCGATGTTGGGTGGGGAGTTCCAGGGTGCTCTCCAGGACTGACGTTGCGCTTCAGGCGCGTCAAAAACGGGCGCAAACTTACCTGACCCTGGCCAGTCCAGCAATGACTCGCAGGTCGCAACCTGGATTGCCGCCATAACAACCTGCCAGTATACGACTTACAGGTACCCTGCCATACTGCAAGACATTGCACTAGTGACGTCGGAAGTCGGCCCCCGGAAGCCATCCGGGCAGGTCCGAGGCATCGGCGACGGCCAGGACCAGCCGCATGACCACCCGCACTTCCTGGCTCATCCCGTCATAACGGAAGACCGGCGTCCACTCGTCCGCGGGCTGGTGGTACCGGTGCTCCTCGAAGTCCGCCTCCTGCTGTTTGCCCCACCCCGCAGGCTTCCCAACGAAATCCTCGCCGGGCTGAAGGGAAAGGGCAGGCACGCCGGCTTTGGCGAACGGGAAGTGGTCGGACCGGAAAAACCCGCCACCCACATCAGGCCGGTTCTCCACCTTCAATGACTCGGCGGCGGCCGCGGCGTTGAACATCGTCCCCAGGGTCGACTGATCGGTCCCCAGGGCGGCGATGTCCCGTGTGGATCCGCGCACATTCACTTCGTCCAGGTTGATGTCCGCCGCGGTCTGTGCGATCGGAAAGATCGGCTGGGCGACATATCCCGCCGACCCCAGAAGCCCGCTCTCTTCCGCGGTGGTGGCGATGAACAACACCGACCGCCGGGGACGATGCGGCATCTTGGACAGCGCTTCGGCCGTCGCCAGCATGGCCGCTACTCCGGACGCGTTGTCCTCGGCGCCGTTGTAGATCGAGTCGCCTCCCACGGCCGGACCGATGCCCTTGTGGTCCCAGTGGGCCGAAACGGCCACGACCTGCGAGGAGAGCGCCGGATCCGAGCCGCGGAGCCGGGCCACGACGTTCTCGCTCTGGACGTGCCGGACGCCGCTCGCGAGATCGATCGCCGCGTGAAGCCCAGTGGAAACGGGCACAAAGTCCCGCCGGGCCGCGAGTCTGGTGAGAGAATCGAGATTGAGCCCCACCGACTGGAGCCCGGATTGCACCGCATCGTGCGTGGCCCACGAGGCGAACTCCAGGGAAGGGCCGGTTCCACCTTCGAGCTGGAACTGCTCCACCGACCAGGATCCGCGAACCACATCCCACCCGTAGGTCGCGCTGGGCGTGGTGTGCACGAGGACCACCCCCACCGCCCCCTGCCGGGCCGCCTCCTCCAGCTTGTACGTCCAGCGACCGTAGTAGGTGAGCACCCGTCCCTTGAAGAGGGTCGAGTCCTGAATCCCGGGATCGTTTACGAGCATCAGGAGAACCTTGCCGTGCAGGTCCGTCCCCTTGTAGTCGTCCCACCGCCATTCGGGTGCCTTGATGCCATACCCCACGAACACCACGTCCCCGTCCGCGGTGATGCGGGCCTCCGGTTGCATGGCCCATTCGATGAATTCGTCACCGGGCTTGAGACTCCGCGTGTCCGCGCCGCGCCCCCACACGAATGACGGCTGCTGCGTCAGCGTCCCCGCGAGCGAAACGGGCTGGAAGTAGGATCCGTCGGCACCGGCCGGCTCGAGGCCCAGCGCCTCGAATTGCGCTGCGATGTAGGCGGTTGCGAGATGGCCTCCCCGGGTAGCCGGGGCTCGGCCCTCCAGCAGGTCACTCGCGAGAAACCGCAGGTGGGCGTCCATCGCCCGCTCGTTTGGAGCGGGAATACCGGGAGCCGGGGGGGAAGACACCGGCTTGGCGGCCGGCTTCTGCGCGAGGGCTACACCCGACGAAGCCCCGAAGATCACCAGCAGCGTGTATAAGGGTCGCATTGGGTGAACCAATCGCCTTGCTCCACCTGTAGCAAGGGGTCATTTTTCGGCATGCTGGACGCTCTCAAGTCTCGCCCCGTCAACAAGCTGCCCGACCGGGTCCGCTTTCCCGGCCGCATCCTTTTCCTGACGGAAGATGCCGGTCTCGTGCGTGACCAGCTGGCCGGGAAGGATCTGCCGTGGCCACCCCGGGTGCCGCTGCGCGACAACATTTCGACGGACGAGATCACGCCGGCGTACATCTGCTACTACTACGACGAAACGCTGGGGGAATTCCCGTACCTCGGGTTGAAGTGCGGTGATCAGTTCCCCATCACGCGCGGCTCGGTCAAGCAGGGGGGGTTCGTCGCCTCGGTTTCGGGCAAACGCCGGGGGAAGGGATCCTCCCGCGAGCAGTCTCCCTACGCCGAGATGTGCGCCGGCATCAAGCTCGTCGTTGCCGAAAACATCGAACGGATCTACCGGGAGAACTGCCAGAACCTTGGCGTGCTCACCACCACGGATTTCTCCATCATCGAGCGGGTGCGCCGGGGCGAAGACATTCCGCTGTCCGCGTTCACCGAAGGTGAAGGGGAAATCACCCGGGGCATCATCGAGTACGACGGCCTCTTCAACTACAACGTCGCCCGCCTTCAGGGCAAAGTCGTACTCAGCCCGCCGTCCACATCGCGGCGGCCCATGACCCTCGGCGAAAAGGTCCTGGCGCGGCACTGGGTGGTCGACCCCTCGAAGGGGAAGGTCGGTGTTCCGGCGGTGAAGCCGGGGGACGAGGGCTTCGTGGTGACCGACATCCGGTTCAGCCACGAGTACGTCACCCCCATGGCGGCGATCTTCTTCGAGCAGCTCGTGGGCAAGGACGAAAAAGTGCTCGATCCCGGGTCGGTGCTGCTGTTCCGGGACCACCTGACCTTCCTGGGCGAGGCGATGACGCCGGAGCGCATCAAAGAAGGCCTCCTCGACGTCGCCAACCAGCTCGAGAAGAAGCAGCGGGCGTTCGCCGAGAAGCAGGGCATCAAGCTCTACGGCGAGCTGCGGCTGGGTCACCACGGCTCCGAGGCCATCTGCCACTCGAAGATCCTCGAGTCCCACGCGCTCCCGGGCCAGGTCATCATCGGCTCGGATTCGCACACACCGCACGCCGGCGCGGTGGGCTGCGTGGCGTTCGGCGTCGGCACCACCGCGATCTTCAATTCCTGGATCACGAAGGACGTCCGGCTCACCGTTCCCGAAACGGTGAAAGTCGTGGTGAAGGGCACGAAGCCCGAGAACGTCACCGCCAAAGACTACATGCTGGAGATCCTGCGGCACCCGTACATCAAGAGCGGGAAAGCGATCGGGAAGCTCGTGGAGTACTGCGGCGGGGCGGTGGAGGCGCTCTCCGTGGACGAGCGTGCCACCATGACCAATATGACGGCCGAGGTGGGCGGCTTCACCGGCTACGTGGCGCCCGACGAGAAGACCGTCCTGTACCTGATGGACTACCGGAAGATGTCGCGGGCCGAGGCGGAGAGGGCCTGCGCCGATCTCGCCTCCGATCCCCAGGCCGAGTACTGCGAGGTGATCGAGATCGACGCGTCCGAGCTCAGGCCGATGGTCGCGCTCCCCGGTGATCCGGGCAACGGCGCCTACATCAACGAGCTGGGCGCGCCGGTGAAAGTTGAAATCGCCTACGCCGGCTCGTGCACCGCGGGAAAGAAAGAAGACATGGACATGTATGCCCGCGTCCTCAAAGAAGCGGTGGACCGGGGCCAGAGAGTGGCGCCGGGTGTGAAATTCTACATTCAGTCGGGTTCACAGGACGTGAAGCGGTACTGCGAGGAGCAGGGCTATCTCGAGATCTTCCGGCAGGTGGGGGCGATGTTCCTCGAGCCGTCCTGCGGTGCCTGCATCAACGCGGGTCCCGGTGTCTCGCGCACCAAGGATGAAGTCACCATCTCGGCCATCAACCGCAACTTTCCGGGCCGTTCCGGCCCGGGCCAGCTCTACCTCGCCAACCCCTACACGGTGGCCGCTTCGGCCATCGCCGGGGTGATTACCGAGTGGTCCCCGGCGCCGGAGGCGCAGCCAGCGACCCGGTAATTCCGATTTTGACGGCTTGAATTCCCCCCGAAAAACTTCGCGTGCCCGCAACGCTCGTCGACGAATCCGGGACGAGCTTCGCTGTCAAATGGAAATCCCCGCTCATCGTGCCGTGAGAGACGGAAAGTGAGAGCCCGCCGAGCCCGGTCGTCTGCGCCGAGCCGAAGCTCGCGCTGGTGACCTGAAAGGCGCCGGTGCGCGTCAGCCAGGTCTGCACCACCGAGTCCGTCGCCTGGGCCAGCACGAACCCCACGCCGGTGCCCGCCGAGTCCGGCGAAAACGTGGTCTTGAGTGAATCGGTGAAGGGTGGCGTGATGCCCGCACCCAGCAGGAAGGTGACGGTATCCACCGTCTGCGAGGCGGGACGGTAATGTCGCCAGTCGAGCAGGCCGGTGAAGCGCGCCACCACCGGGGTGTCCCCCTTGGTGGCGTTGATGTCGAGCAGGATGCCGACGAGCCGGGTGGTGTCCCCGCTCCCCTCGGCCACCTTGGTCGCCCGGTCGATGAAGGGGAATACGAAGGTTGAGAGCTCGGAAAAGAAGCTGTCGCTCGCGAGGGCCCGACCCAGCGCGGACCGGACTGCCGCCAGCTCCGGGCCGTCGATGCCGTCCGGACTCACACTGGTGGTGCCGCTCGAGCACGCCGCCGCGATGCAAGCAGCGAGCACGAGTCCCACGCCGACCTTCCGCATGCCCATCTCCGTTAGTGAATTGCCTGGTCTTACTCGCCGACGCCCGCTTCGGTTTCAGAAGGATGGCTGGTGGTGCGGAAGGGCCGCAGTGCGTCCCGTTGATAGACGCTCCGGGGGTTCCACAGGACCCACGATGTGATCCCCAGCTCCTCGGCCGCGCGGATTTCCTCGCGGATCTCCACCGGCGTGTACCGTGGTTTGCGCCGCCCGAGGGTGAACGCCTGTAGATACGGCCGAATGGTGGCCGCGTTCGGAATGTCGCGGCTCTTCTCCTGCGCATCCCGCAGGGCGTCGTGCACCACGCGGTACGGCTCCCCATTCGGATGGGCGAACCCGAAGGCGCCCGGATAGTAGTGGCTGGGATAGACCATCGGCAATACCACGTCGGCCACGGAGGCGAAGTCCTCCCAGACCTGACCGATGCCCAGGTCTCCTCCTCCCGTAGTCGAAGCAGTCAGGGCGAAGATATCGAACGTCGCGGGAGCGCCCGCCGCCCGAACCCGGTCCACGAGCAGCTGCACGTGACGGCGGACCGCGGTGCGCTCGGTGTCACCCGGCTTCTTGGCCGGGAAGATGGCTTCGGCCAGCCGCTCCCGGGGCTCATCGGGGAAGCGGACGTAGTCGAACTGCACCTCGTTGAAGCCTTTTTCCACCGCCTCCCGCGCGAGCTGGGCGGCATAGATCCACACCGAGTCGTTGTACGCGTCCACCCAGGCGATGTTGATCCGGTCCCGCCACAGCCCCCCGCGCCGGTCTTTCACCGACCACGCCGGTTTGCGCTCGGCGAGGCGCGGATCCTTGGCGACGACGATGCGCGCGATGGTGTAGATGTGATGCGCGCGAAGCGTGTCCAGGCGGGCTTCCACGTTCTTGGTCCGCGCGCAGGCGCTGGCCCCGATTTGGATCGCGGTCGGCACCTGCGAGGGATAGAGCATGCACCCGGTGTCGTCCTTCACATCGACCACCAGGGCGTTGATTTCCGTCGAGTCCGCGAGCCGGGCCAGCGTCCAGAGCTTGGGAGAAGAGAACGCCCACGCATTCACGTAGAGCGCCCTCACGTTCCGCGAATTCACGAACATCGGCTGATCAGGATGGGCGAAGTGAATCGTGCCGGAGTGCAGGAACACCGGCAGCTGATCCGCGCGCACGGGGATCATCGCATGCGCGGAATCGGCCGCGGTCCCCTGGGCGAAAAGCCGCCCCGGGAAAACCAGGGCGGCCAGGACCACGATCATCCGGCTGTTACGGCTCAAGCTCATAGGGGTCAACACGATAGGATTTGGTAACCGCCGAATCAAGAGTCCAGACTGCTACTTCACCCCTAAGCTGTTGAACAGCAAGGGGTAGGTAGCCAGACTCTGGCCGCGGTACTGGGGTCGGAAGCCGAAGAGTATGGCCTTTCCCTGACCCACCTTCACCTCGACCAGCGCCGCCCGCCCCGCGACGCGATCCGGGTGCAGGACCCAGCCCGACAGGAGCAGGGCGCTCGGGTCGGCGGGATACCGGCCGATCACCCGCACCTGGCTCGAGTCGAGGACGTCGAACGCCGGCCCACCCTCATACCAGGCGATGCTCCGGGGCGGCATGCCGCGGGCTTCTGCCGCCGTAGTGTCCAGCTCAAGGCGGAAGATCGACCCCGGCGCGTAGAACTCGTCGTCGCCGACGCCTTCGAGAATATTCCGCACCGGAAGCAGGAGGGTCTGAATGAGAAAGCGGCTCGACTCGTTGAGCGCCACGAGCGTCCCGCCATCCTGCACGAATTGCCGGAGCGCGTCCACGCCGCTCGATCCGAGTCCGCCGGCGTAGGGGGCGGGGTACCGCGGAGACGGGAGACCCTCGAGCAAATCGTGCGGCGATTGGTCGGGCAGGACGATGACGTCGAACTTCGCCTTCAGCCCGCCCGCCCGTACCGTGGAATCCACGATCGACGTGTAGGGCACCTTCCAGGTGTCGAACACCCAGCGGGTCCAGCCTTCGTCCATCGAGGCCGCATATGAGCGGTACACCGCAACCTTGGGCGCTTCGGTTGCGCCGAACCCCGCCGCGATGGGCGTCACGTGGGACGTCGCGATCGGAGCCGAGAGCTGCAGGCGCGCCGGTTCTTCGGCGATAGGAGTCGCGGTGAGTCCGAAGAGGAGTGGAAGGGTGTTGGCGGTGACGTCGTATGGCCGCTCCGGAGGGCCATTCGGATATTGCCGGCGATCCGGATACGCCTGCGGCTCGAGCAGGGTCTTCGCGAACGCGGCGTACGGCTGGCGCAGGGTCACGATGTAGGTGCCCGCCGCATAACGCTGGCCACCTGCGTTGAACGCCTGATTCGCGGTGCGGACTTCCACGCCGCCGTGGTGAAATACCGTGAAGAGGGTCGCCAGCGCGACCGAGTCCTGCGATCTGGGAATCGCGTACGCCCAGGGCCATCCGCGCCAGCCCCGCACCCCGCGCCAGCCGACCGTGAGAAAGTCGCTCAGCCACCGGGCACGTTCCGTGGAGGCGTGCTGGAGCAGCGCGTATGCGGCGTCGGTCTGGTAGCCCACGATGTCATGCAGAGACCACCGGCCCCCCGGCCACGGGTGCGGGTAGTTCCACGAGCGTTCCCGGGGGTTGAACCCCCGCCCCGCGGACGAGAGCTGATCGAAGGGAATCTCCACCGGCGTCGCGAGCTCGGCGCTCGCCGCCTCGCAGAGAATCCGCACCGCTCCGTGGTAGTGCGCGAAGGCCCGCGACGGCGTCCAAGCGTCATACAGGCTGTTGATCGCGACTCCCGTACGTCCCTCGCCCCCCAGGGTCCACGCCATCGCGCTGCCGAGCGCGTTGTCCCCGTCCACGAGCAGCGGATCGACGTTGGGCTCGATCGGGTCGAGATAGGGGGGCAGGAAGAGCCGCGAGCCGTTCTGCCCCTGCTGGTGGAGATCCATCACGATCTGTGGATGCCACACGGCGTACAGAGAGTCAGCCACGAGCTGCGTTTCGACCTGCGTGAACTCGTACCAGTCGCGATTCAGATCGTGGCCCACGTAGCGATGGTACAGCTCGGGCGGCTGGCTGCCTTCGGACTTCCCACCCAGCGTGCTGTTGTACCACCGGCTGACGATGTTCACACCGTCGGGATTGAGAGACGGCACCAGCCAGAGGATGACGTTGTCGAGAATGGCGCGCGTCGCGGCCGTCGTGTCGGTGGCGAGCCGGTAGGCGAGCGTCACGGGCGTCAGGTGTCCGCCCACTTCGTTGGAATGCACCCCCGACGTCACCAGCACGATGGTCCTGCCGTCCTTCAGCGCCTGCTCGGCGTCCTTGTTATTGGCGAGCGTGCGGGGATCGGCGAGCCGGGCGTTGAGCGAACGGAAACGCTCGAGGTGCTTGAGATTCTGGGGGCTCGAGATGACGAGCGCGATGAAGGGGACGCCCAGCGTGCTCTTGCCGATCTCCCGGTAGTCGACGCGGTCACTCGCATCCGCCAGCGCACGGTAATACCGGACCAGCGTGGCCCAGTCGGGAAGCTTCCGGTCTTCGCCGGGCTCGAAGCCGAGGATGGATCGTGGCGTCGGAATCCGCGCCGCGGCGTGCCTGGGTGCGGGAGCCGGGTGCCTGGCATGCGGCCGCTGGCCGGCCAGGGGTGCGGCCAGCGCTGCGCCTGC
>DATEGY010000094.1:0-21792 GCA_035279865.1 Gemmatimonadales bacterium
TGGACGGCCGCGGCGGGCCAGGTGGTGGACTGCGTGGAGCTGACGCGGGCCGAGAAGCGGTTCGGGAACGGTGACGGGACGTACTCCGTGGCCGAGCAGACCAACGCCCTGAACTCGTACTACCAGCTGTTCAATGGTGCCTATGGGTTTAATTCGACGCCCCGCCAGGTGCGGCTGGGCTTCGAGCTGGCGTTCTAAGACGGGATTCTGACGGGTGGCGTCGCCTCGGGCGGCGCCACCCACGGTCTCTTACCGAGGAATGATCATGCGTCAATCGTGGTTTACTCGCGGAGCCCGCCTGGTGCTGGCGGTCGCGGCCCTGGTGGTTGTGACCGGGGCACCGGCGGCGGCCAAGCCCAAGCCCGGCGTGAAGCGGGCGGGCTCGAATCTGTTCGCGTTGGTGTTCCAGAACATGAACGTGAACAACCAGTTCTGCCCGGTGCTCAACACCGGCGAAGTCTGCGTGGCGCCCTCCGGCTCCGGCGTCGCCGAAGGCGGCTTCTGGCCCAAGGGCACCCCGGACTCCTACATCTTCAACTCCGGTCTCCAGCTGGGTGCCGTGATTCCCGGCGGCATTCCGGGCTTCGCCTGGTCCGGCGACACCATCGGGGCGTTCTTCATGGACCCCCGCGGCGACCAGCAGGACGGCTCGCCGATCACGCTCGTGTACAACTCGCTCGATGCGGGTGATGGGGCGGCGTGGCCGTCGGACGGCATGGTTGCCGACACCTCCGTATACGCCGGCGTCCTCATCGGGCGGAACTCAGTCTCGCAGGAAGACCTGTGGTTCCGGTCCTGGGACGGCTCGCCGAGCCGTCTGGGCGGCCGCACGCACCCCATGGGGGTGTCGGTGGACGTCCGCGGCATGGCGTGGAACTACCCGTCGGGCAACGAAGACGTCATGTATTTCGTGTACACGTTCACGAACGTGACGTCGTCGGATCCGAACGACTACAACAACCCGACGACCCCGAACCAGACCGCGTCGTTCCGCACCAACCTGGCGGCCCTGGGGGCGCAGTTCCAGCAGGAAAATGACGCCGCCTTCGGCGTCACCATCCCGGTGCACGGGTACACGTTCGACCATCTGTTCGCGGCCTTCTTCGAAGACTGCGACGTCGGGACGGACAACGTATCCAACAACTACTCGACGCCGCTCTTCCCGTTCTCCATGGGCGTCTGCTACGAAGCGCCGTTCTTCGAAAAGACCTGGACCAACACCCCGGGCTCGTACCCGAGCGACATCTTCACGAGTCCGACGTTCGCCCCGGCTCCTGGCTTCACGGCGGTGAAGTACCTCAAGTCTCCGATCGACACGACCACCGGCAAGGAGTTCGGGATCACCATCTTCTCGAACACCATCAACGGGGCCACGGGCTATCCGGA
This sequence comes from Gemmatimonadales bacterium, assembly GCA_035279865.1. GTDB lineage: Bacteria > Gemmatimonadota > Gemmatimonadetes > Gemmatimonadales > GWC2-71-9 > 40CM-2-70-7. The sequence continues at coordinate 1,387 of DATEGY010000094.1, forward strand.
TCCGGTGGGCGTCAAGCAGCTGTACCGGTACCTGAGCGGCACGTCCAGTCCCGCCTCAGGCGACGCGACGTGCGTCAGCCAGGGCTTCCAGCTGAATCTCCACTATTGCCAGTTGGTGCAGTCCAAGCAGGATACCCGGTTCTTCGAATCGTCCGGGCCGTTCGAGCTGAAGCCGGGCTTTTCGTCGACGATCGTGGTGGCCTACCTGAACGGGCCCCCGGTCAACAACGCCACGCTGGCCGCGGCGCAGAGCGCCGGGGATCTCCAGCCCGGGTTCGCACTGCCCGCCGAGTCTCTGGCGGCGCATCCGAACAGCGTCCGGCCGATCGAATCGGTCATGGGTGAGATCGGATACACCGACAGTAACGCCGACGGCACCATCGAACAGGCAGAAGTGCACTCGGTGCCCCGGTCGCTGCTCGACAAGGCCTTGAAGGCGCAGGCGGTGTTCGACGCGAAATTCCTGCTGCCTTTCGCGCCCGACGCGCCGGTCTTCTTCCTTATCCCGGGTGACAACCAGGTCACCGTGGTTTGGCAGAAGAGCCACACCGAAGATCCGGCCACCGGCGGCGATCCCTATTTCGCCATCGCGAGCGATCCGACCAACAAGCTGTATGATCCGAACTTCCGCAAATTCGACGTGGAAGGATACCGGATCTATCGTGGACGGACTTCGGGCGCGCTGCAGCTGATCGCGCAGTTCGACTATGCCGGCACGCAGATGCTCGATTACACGGGCCAGTTCGAGTACTTCAACTGCGCGCCGGAGCTCGGCGTCCAGTCCGGCTGCCCGGTGCACTTCGACAGCGCCGGTACCCGCACCGTGAGCAGTCCCGTTTCCCTCGTCGGGAACGTGATCCAGGTGCCGCCTGGCGGCCGGGCCGTGCTGTCCACCGGTGACGTCATCGTCACCAAGGCCGACACCGCCGTCTCCGGCGGAGGCTCCGGGGCTCCCGGTCTGACCGATACCGGCGTGAACTTCGCCTTCGTCGACCGGTCGGTCCGGAACCTGTTCCAATACTTCTATTCCGTGACGGCCTTCGACGTGAACTCGGTCGTGTCCGGGCCGTCGTCCCTCGAGTCGCCCAAGGCGACGAAGACGGTGACGCCGCGGGCGCTGTCGAGCACCGTGGCGGGGACGGTCACGGTCCAGGGCGTGTATGGATCGGACGGCACCCTGCTGAATACGGGGGCCGGGTATCCGCCGATCAATGCCGCGAACGGGACGTTCGCGGCCAACATGCCGCCGGCCAACGACGGGGTTTACATCCTCGCCGGGGCGGTCGAGGCGCTCGCGCTGGGCGACGTCACCCTGACGATCGACTCGGTCACCTCCGGGTTCGTGTCCGGCATCGGACCGCCACCGCCGAACATCTACATCACGATGAAGTCGGGGGCCACCACGCTCCACCAAGTGGTGCCGAGCCCTATCGGCGCGTTCAACGACGATATCTCGACCTACAACTACTCGTTCTCGGCGCCGCTGGTGTCGTACGACTCCGCCGCGGCCAAACGGTTCTCGCTCAAGTTCACCACGGACGCCCGGATGCCGGTGAACTTCACCGGAGAGGCCATTTCCATCTCGGCCACCTCGCCGGGCAACCTGATTCGCGCCCGGTACATCAACACGGGCGGCACCCCGAAGGCCGGCAACTACCTCGGCCACTCGCGGTGGTTCGACGACGGCGGGGCGGAGCCGGCGAATCCGACCGTCACGTCGGACCCGGATTCGCTGCACAACTCCGGCGGTCTGAAGGGTGTGGCGAAGATCTGGTCGCCGATGTACCTGCGGAACAACAAGTGCACGGGCACGAGCTGCAGCGCGGGCACCACGCCGTTCCCGGTGGCACCCACCGAGCGCGGCTGGGCCTACGGCTCGTCGTCCAACTGGTATCCCGGCGACTTCGTGGTCACCTGGGCCGCGGATTCGAGCATCACGGTTCAGGATGTGTCGAACCACGTCACGTTGCCGTTCGTTCCGAACGGCGGCACCGGATGGGGCTTCGTGAATACGCGCGCCCTGATCGCCGCCGGCCTCAACGACACCACGACCTGCTGCGGTATTGGGAACGACGGTGTCGGTAGTCCGAGCATCAACAACATCGGCTACTATGACGTCTATGGCGTCATGGGCGGCTGCAATTACTGGGGCGTCCCCTGCGCGCCGTATGAAAACAAGGCGCAGGTGCAGGGCGTCGACTTCAACTCCGACGGTGTGGCCGACGGACAGGGCATCGGGCTCGTCGTGAACGGCGAGTTCTTCATCATGCAGCTGTCGAACGGCCAGTTGCCGGCGGCGGGGACCAAGTGGCACCTGCGCGCGGTCACGGGGCTCATGTCGGCCACGTGCACGCCGGCGCTCGGGCCGGAGATGACGAGTTGCACCAACTACGCGTTCACCGGTGGGCCGCGCCCGTCGTTCGCGCCGGGACTGACCTACAAGGTGTCGGTGACGAAGACGTACGCGGTGGACAGCTCGAAGTCGGGTGACCTGTCGCTGGTGCACACGGTGCCGGATCCCTACTACGTCACCAACGCGATGGAAATCACCCCGACGGCGAAGGTGATGAAGTTCGTCAACCTGCCCAACCGCGCCATCATCCGGATCTACTCGGTGAGCGGTGTGCTGGTGCAGGTGCTGACCCACAACGATCAAACCGGCGGCGGCGAGCAGGCGTGGGACCTGCGCAGCCGTTCGAACCAGTTCGTGGCGTCCGGCGTGTACTTCTATCACGTCGAAGGCCCGGATGGTAAGACGAAGGTCGGCCGGTTCACCGTCGTTCAATTCGCGCCGTGAGGACACTGACCATGACCAAGATCAACTCGCGCGTGCTCGGCACGCTGCTCGTGGCGGCCCTCTCCGGGGCGCCGCTGTGGGGCCAGTCGACGGCCCCTCAGACGAACTTCGACAACACCGGCTACGGCAGCACGGCAGCGGAGTTCCTGCTGCTGGGCGCCGGAGCCCGCGGTGCCGCGCTGGGGAACGGGTTCTCCGCCCTGGCGACGGACGTCACCGCGCTCTACTACAACCCGGGCGGCCTCGCCGGCCTGTCCCGGCCGCAGGCGATGGTGTCCACGTACAACTACGTGGCCGACACCAAGTACACGTGGCTCGGCCTCGCGCTGCCCTTGTCGGGCGGCGTGCGGGCCATCGGCGTACAGCTCGGCAACTTCGGGTTCTCCAACCAGCCGGTGTATACGCTGGATAACCCGGACGGAGACGGCACCACGTACTCGGTCTCCGAAACGTTCGTCGCGGCCACGCTGAGCCAGAACTTCTCGGACCGCTTCTCGGCGGGCCTCACCGTGAAGTTCGTCACCGATCAGCTGGGGCAGACCACCGCCAACGGCGTGGCGCTCGATTTCGGCACCAATTTCCACGCCATGATCGGGGACCGGCCCATCCGGGCCGCGTTCGTGATCGAGAACCTGGGGCAGAACCTCCAGGCGTCCGGCGCCGCGCTGGAGACGCAAGTCCTGCGCACGCCGCCCTTGGGCACGGTTCAGATCCCGCAGGACGCGCAGCCGGCCAACCTCCGGACGTCGCCGTGGAGCATGCCGGTGCTCTTCCGCGTGGGCCTGGCCTACGATCTCTATGCCGCGGGCTCCAACCGGGTCTCGTTGGTGGGTGAGTTCAATCAGCCCACCAATACCAAGCCCGGCGGCGGTATGGGGCTCGAGTACGCGATGACCAACATCGGGAACAGCGGATTTTCGCTGGCCGCACGGGGGAGCTACACGCTGATCCCCGACAACAACATCGACCCGGGCGCGGGCGCCGGCTTCAGCACGAGCCAGAGCACCTCGACGTTCTCGAGCCAGGGCGTGGCGTTCGGCGGCGGTTTGAACTACGCACGGGGCAACTTCAACCTCGGTTTCGATTACGCCTATCGGAACATGGGCGCCCTGGGCGGGACGAACTTCCTGAGCTTCAGCCTTGGATGGTAGAACGCACCACCGGTTTGCTGGTCGCTGGCTGCTGAACGCGCTGGTGCTCACGGCCCTCGGGGCCGTGGGCACCACCGCCAGAGGACAGGACAAAGGCCTCGAAGTCCGCGCGGCGCGGTACTACCGCGCGAACGGGGGCCAGACGGTGGTGCAGGCCTTCTGCCGGGTGCCGCTTTCCAGTGTCAGTCCACTCGGCAGCTCGGCCAGTGCGCGGGGTGCGTTCCGGTTCAATCTCACGGTCCGCGACTCCAGCGGGTTGACGCTCACCACGCAGAGCTGGAATGAGCAGGTGCCGGGGGCCTTGCTGTCGGTCCGCGGCGCCGCGATGGGTGAGCCGGCCCGGTTCCGGGTGGCACCCGGACGGTACACGGTCGAGGCCACGGTGACGGATTCCGCCACCGGTCTCGTCACCCGCGGCCGCACCGTTGTCGATGCGTTTCACGGACCTGTGGGTGCGTCGGATCTGTTGCTCGGAACCGGCCTCCGTGGGTCCACGGGTCCCGCGGATACGGTTCCCCGCGCGGGGGAGATCTGGAACGGCGCGCTGTTCGTTCTGACGGCGGGCACTCCGACCCTCACTCCGCAGTCCGCGGCCCTGTCGTACTACCTCGAACTCTACCCGGCCCGGGCCGAGAGCGTGTCGGTCACGGCGCGCGTGGTGGACCAGGGCGGGACGCAGATCATCTCGGCCCAGCCGCAAATGCTGGCCGTGGCCGCCGGGGGCGGCGTGGCGTACGGGACGCTCGATCTGACCGGCTTGCCGAGCGGGTCGTACCGCCTCGAGATCAGCGCCAAAGAGGACTCGGTCGTAGTACGTTCGGCGCCGTTCCTCATGGGCACGCTGGTGCAGGAAGCCAGCGTCCAGAGCACCGAGGGACTGGCCACCGACGACCGGTTTTCGCAGGCGACGGAAGCAGGGCTGGACTCGCTCTACATGCCGCTGGTTTATCTGATGACGGCGCAGGAGTCGGGTGAGTATTCGGGCCTCACGGTCGACGGCAAGCGGCGCTGGCTCCAGGCGTTCTGGACCAAGCGGAACCCGACGCCGGGCAGCGCGCAGAACACCTTCATGGACCAGTTCTACGCGCGGGTGCAGGAAGCGAATCACCGGTTCCGGGAGGGTGGTGCCACCGGCTCTTCCGGGTGGCACACGGACCGCGGACGGATATTCATCCTGTACGGTCCACCGGATGAGCACCTGGAGCGGCGGTCGGCGGGCAACACCAACCCGTACGAGATCTGGAAGTACACGCGGGACCGCGCCTTGAAGTACGTGTTCATGGATTTGACGCGGTTCGGGAATTACACGCTGATTTATACGAACGACATTCACGAGCAGAGCCGGATGAATTGGGAAGACTTGTTGGGTACGGACGGCGTGCAGGACGTCAACGACTTCTGATGCAGGTCTGCCAGGGACCTTCAAGCGAGGATGGTATGAACGTACGGATCTCCCGTCTGATCGTAATCGCGGCGCTCGTAGGCGCGGCGGCCTGCAAGAGCAACCCGTTGGCGGACGGCGCCGGAGCCCCCGCGCTGGTGCTGGTCAACTTCGACACGGTCTCCATCAGGGTCGACAGCACGGCCGCAGTCCAGGCCATGGTGGTGGATTCCCGGCTGACGCCGTTGCCGGTGAAGGTCACCTTCAGCGTCTGCTCGGGCGGCGGCGCAGTCGCCTCCGTGGCCGTGGACGGCAGCTACCACCCGGTGCCCGCCACCAGCTCCCAGGCAATCGTCACGGGGGTGGCGTCGGGTTCGACGTGCGTGCAGGCCTCGAGCTCCGGGCTCAAGCCCGCGAGCGTGGCCGTCGTCGTCAAACCCTGATCCAGGGTCCGTCGACGTGAGGCGTCCGGGCGCAGATCTCGCGCCCGGACGCCTCGCGCGTTCAGGACCGGTGTGATCCTTCGGAGAGGGCCGCCACCACCGCGGCTCCCCACACCGCCGCTCCGACCGCCACGTGCAGCACGCGGAATCCTTCCGGCAGTCCCCCCAGCACCATCGCCGCCGCTACGCCGATCTGACCCAGAACCAGTACCAGTACCCAGCGCGGGCCCCGGGCGGGGGACCGGACCGCCCAGATCACCGTGGCGATGACCAGTGAGTAGGCGAGGAGCCGGTGGCTCCACTGGATGTACTGAAAGCGGTTGCCGTCGGGGATCAGCTGGCCGTTGCACAGCGGGAAACCCAAACACGCGCTCGCAGCGCCCAGATTGGCGGTCAGTGCCCCCAGCAGCACGGTAAGGAACGCCAGCACCGGAACTGCAGTACCTAACCCCGGGCGCAAGCCCGGGGTACCCCGAGCGCTGACAAGCAGTGTCGCGAACAGGAGCATCGCGGTGCCGAGGTGCAGAATGATGGTCCAGGGCGGCAGGTCGAGCTTGACCGTGATCGCCCCGAGGGTGACTTGCAGGATGAGCAGGCCCAGCGCGACGTAGCCCGCTCTGGACGGGGCGGACGACTCCCGGCTCCCGGCGCCTGTGCGCCGATCCCGCCACGTGAGAAAGGCGAGTCCCACGACCAGGACACTGACGGCCGCCGCCACCAACCGGTGTCCATACTCGATGATCGTGGGGAGGTCGAGCGGCGGGAGGAGCCGGCCGTTGCACAGGGGCCAATGGTTCCCGCACCCGAGTCCGGATCCTGTGATCCGGACCACGCCGCCCAGGACGATGAGCGCGTAGCACGCGAGGGCGGCGGACCAGGCGAGACCCCGGTAGCGAGTCGACGAGGCGGGGAGCATGGGCCGGAATGTATATTCGTTCTTCACATGACCCAACCAACCGGCGTCACGCAGGACCGCTGGGGAGACCGGCTGCCCCGCAGGCTGGGGTTCTGGAGCGCCGTGGCGGTGCTGGTGGGGTCCACCATCGGCTCCGGCATCTTCCGCACGCCCGCCGGCGTGGCCGCGCTCATCCCCGACGTCCCGGTGTTTCTGCTCGCCTGGCTCCTGGGGGCCGGCGTCGCGCTCTGTGGCGCGCTGACCTACGCCGAGCTGGCGGCGGCGTTCCCACGGACCGGCGGCCTCTACGTGTTCCTGCGCGAAGGATTCGGGCCCCTCGCCGCGTTCCTGTTCGGATGGGGCGAGCTCGTCATCATCCGCCCCGGTGCCTACGGGGCCATCTCCATCGCGTCGGCCGGCTACGCACTGCGGACGCTCAACGTGAACCCCTCGGCTCCCGTCCTGACCGTCGGACCGGTGGTGATCGCCGGGGAGCAGGCGCTGGCGGCGGGCCTGATCATCCTGGTCGCCGCCGTCAACTGGTTCGGAATCCACCGGGGTGCGTTACTCCAGAATCTGAGTACCGCCCTCAAGGTGGCGGCGTTGGCCGGGCTCGTGGGGATCGGGTTCCTGCTCAACGCCGGGTCCTCGGCCGTGCCCGCCGTGCTGAGCCAGCACGCGCCGGTGACGATTTCGTCCTTCCTCGTGGCCATGGTCGCGATTCTCTGGGCCTACGATGGCTGGGCCGACCTCGCGTTCGTGAGCGGAGAAGTGCGTGATCCGCAACGCAACCTCCCGCGCGCCATCATCCTGGGCACCGCGGGCGTGGGCGTCCTCTACCTCGGCGCCATCGCCGTGTACCTGCACCTCATCCCCATGAGCCGGATGGGCGGCGCGGAGCTGGTCGCGGCCGACGCGATGCAGCTCCTGCTCGGTCCGGTGGGCGTCGTTCTGGTGAGCGCGGCGGTGGCCGTGAGCACGTTCGGGACCCTGAACGGGTCCATGATGACCGCGCCCCGGATCTTCTTTGCCCTCGCCGACGACGGGCTGTTCCCCAAGGCGATCGCCCGCGTCGATCCCAGGACGGGGGCCCCGACCGGCGCCATTTTTCTGGCCGCCCTCCTGGGTGCGGTCTTCGTTCTGGTGCGGCAGTTTGAGGCCCTGGCCGACCAATTCGTGATCGGGATCTGGCCTTTCTATGCCCTGGGCGTCGCGGCCGTGTTCGTCCTGCGCCAGCGGCGTCCCGACCTCGAGCGGCCCTACCGGACCTGGGGGTTCCCCGTGGTTCCGGCCCTCTTTCTTCTTGCCTCGGTCTTCCTGCTGGGGAACTATCTCGTCTCCAAGCCCCTCACCTTCACCCTCGATGTGGGCCTGATCGTCCTCGGCATCCCCGTCTATTTCCTCTGGCGGCGTTTCCACCGCGCGAACCCGCGTGACTCGATCGTGACCGTGGTTGGTTGACGACCCTCCGCCGGGGGTCCATTTTTAGCGCGCCCTTGAAGCCCCTTTCCTGATTTCGTACCTCGGAGACCATCGCAATGAAACGGTTGCTTGTCTCGGCGTGTGCGTTGGTATTGCTCGCACTCCCGGCCGCCCGGCCGGCGCGGGCCCAGGGAGTGACGACGGCGGCGGTGGCTGGCCATGTGACGGATGAGTCCGGCGCGGCGGTCGCGCAGGCCGAGCTCACGCTCGTCAACGGCAATACCGGCGCGCGGTACAGTACCCGGTCCCGTGAGGATGGGGCGTACTCGTTCGAAGTGGTGGAAGTCGGCGGGCCCTACACACTGTCCGTCCGGGCACTGGGCTTCGAGCCGAAGACCCTGAACGCGTTCAACCTCGCGCTCTCACAGCGCCTGTCGCTGGATGTGGCCCTCAAGCGGTCCGCGGTGGAGGTGGCGGGAATTACGGTGTCGGCCAACTCGGACCCGCGGCTCTCCGCGGCGCGGACGGGTGCCAGCACGTTCCTGTCGGACACGGCGATTCACCGCCTCCCGACCTTGAACCGGTCGTTCACGGACTTCGTGAGTACGTCTCCCCAGGTCGCCAACGGCCCGAATGGCCGCTCGATGGGCGGCCAGAATGACCGGTTCAACAACATCCAGATCGACGGCAGCGTCAACAACGACCTCTTCGCGCTTGGGGCTTCCAGCGGAATTCCCGGGGGCGGGGTGAACGAACGGCCCCTGTCCCTCGAAGCGGTGCAGGAATTCCAGATTCAGATCGCGCCCTTCGACGTGCGGCAGGGCGGGTTTGTGGGCGGATTGGTGAACGCGGTGACCAAGAGCGGGACCAACGAGTTCCACGGGTCCCTCTTCGGCTACATGCAGAACCAGAGCTTCGTCGGCAACGATACCTCGGGCGTTTCCGTGCCGGTGCCGACCTACCAGCAGCAGCAGTTCGGGTTCTCGCTGGGCGGTCCGATCATCAAGGACCGGCTCCACTTCTTCGTGAGCGGCGATTTCCGGCACGACGTCCGTCCCTTCGCGTCGGGCCTCCAGATCGGCAATTCGGGCGCCGCGTCGGACACCCTGGGCATCGGCATCACGTCCGCCCAGGCCGACTCCGCGGCCCACTACCTGGACTCTCTCGGATACAAGGGCGTCGGCAGCTGGCAGGCGCCCACGATCCCGAATCCTGAGACGAACCTGTTCGCCAAGCTGAACTACGAGCTCGGTGACAACAGCCACCTCGAGCTTTCGGGGACCTACGTCAACGCGAACCAGGTGAACGTGACGCGGAAATTCACGTCGCCGTTCAACGGCCGCGACGGGTACCAGCTGGGCAACTCCGGATACAACGTGCAGAACCAGACCCGCACCCTGCGGGGCAAGTGGACCGCCACCTTCGCCAACAAGTACTCCAATGAAGCGGTCCTGGCGTACACCACCATTTCGGACAACCGGGATCCCCAGTCGTCGTTGCCGCTGGTGCTGGTGCACGTGAACCCGACGAACTTCAACGACTACCTGTCGGCGGGTGCGGAGAACTTCTCGCAGAACAACATCCTGGATCAGAAGTCGTTCGAAGTGACGGACAACCTCACGTTCTCCGCCGGCCGGCACCTCCTCACGGTCGGTACGCACAATGAATTCTTCAGCTTCAGGAACGTCTTCTTTCCGGGCTCGTTCGGGGTCTGGAACTTCGGCAGTATCGACTCCTTGAGGCTGGGGCTCGCGGACCGGTACACCCGGGCGCTGTCCACGCTGGGACCCCTGGGACCAGTGGCGGACTTCAGCGTGAAGCAGATCGGGTTCTATGCGGAAGACCGGTTCTCGCCCATCCGGAACCTGACCCTCACGGCCGGACTCCGCATGGACGTGCCCTCGATCCCCAACCCGATCGAGAACACCACCATCGACACCGTGCCGGTGCCGGGACTGAACGGCGGGACCATCCACACGTCGAACTCGCCCTCGGGCAACATGCTCTGGTCGCCCCGGCTGGGCTTCAACTACGACGTGAACGGCGACCAGCAGACCATCTTCCGCGGCGGCGTCGGCATCTTCTCGGGCCGTCCGCCGTACGTCTGGGTCTCCAACGCGTTCGGAAACACGGGTGTCGGGGCGTCGAACCTGACCTGCACCGGGCCGAACAATCCCGGAGTACTGAACTCGACTCCGGTATTCGATCCGACCCAGCGATACACCACCTGCGGCGGCGGTGGCCTGCCGACCAGCTCCACGGCGTCGGTCGTCTTCTACGACCCCAGCTTCAAATTCCCGCAGGCGCTGAAGCTGGCCCTGGGCGCCGATCGCCAGCTGGGGTGGGGCGTCCTGGGTACCGTGGACTTCCTCTTCACGAAGTCCATCAATCAGTACTACCTGGTGGACGTCAACCTGCCGGCCGTCCAGACGTCCGAGGCGGGCGAAGGCGGGCGGTCCCTGTACGTGCAGCCGACGGCGTTCAACACCGGCACCGGCGCGGTCACCCTGGTACGGCCCACGCTCAAGGTTGGTCAGGCCATCGAGAACGTGAACAAGAGCGCCGACCGGGCCACCCAGCTGACCGTCCAGCTGCAGAAGTCGTTCTCGAACGGGCTCGAGTTCAACGCGGCCTACACGTACTCCCACGTGCTCGATCTGTTCTCGTACACGTCGGACATCACGGGGTCGAACTTCAACTTCGGCGCGCTGGACGGCACCATCGCCAACCGCAACCTGACGACCTCGGTGTACGACCGGCCGCACAAGATTTCGTTGTCGGGCACCATCAACGCGCCGTTCGACACCCGGTTCTCCCTCATCTACACCGGGATCTCGGGGTCGCCGTTCACCTATACCATCGCCAACGACGCCAACGGTGACGGCGTGGGCGGCAACGACGAGTTCTACGTCCCGCGGGACGGGGGCGACATCGAGCTGAAGGCTCCGGCCACCGATTCGGCCCGGCTGCAGAACTACATCAACGGCGACCAGTGCCTGCGCGAGAACCGGGGCCGCATCCTCCCCCGGAACTCCTGCCGGAACCCCTGGCAGAACCAGCTCAACGCGCGGCTCTCGAAGGTGTTCCCGACCTTCAACGGCCAGTCCGTCGAGATCACGCTGGACATGCTCAACGTGCTCAACTTCATCAAGTCGAGCTGGGGCCTGACGCGGATCACCGGCGGCTTCGAGGAGACCAACCTGGTCCGGATGACGGGGTACGATGCGGCGAAGCAGGTCGGCGTCTACAGCTTCACCCCCCCGACCAAAGCCGCGGTCTCGAACGTCAACGCGCTTGGCTCGCGCTGGGTGTTCCAGCTGGGAGCGAGATATACCTTCTAGCCGCACAGACGCACAGATGGGATGAAGTGAGCAGGGGCCGGGGGAGTCTCTCCTGGCCCCTTTGCTTTGACTGTATCCCATCTGTGCGTCTGTGCGGCTAGTAGTTGCGTCTGTTGGCTACGTTCTGACTTTCTTCATCAACCAGATTGCGGCGACGCCCGCCAGAATATTCGGAAACCACGCCGCCAGCGTGGGCGGCAGGAGACCGCCGGCACCGACGGCCTTGGAGAGCTGCACCATCAAGAGGAAGACGAACGTGGTCGCCAGGCTCACGGCGACGCCCCAGGCTGCGCCCGAACGGGGATTCGACACCGCCAGGGGGGCACCGAAGAGCGCGATGATGATGCACGTGAACGGCACCGAGATCTTCAGGGCGTGCTCCACCGAGAGCTTGCGGGTGTCCGACCCGCTCCGCGCCAGCCCGTCGATGTAGTGCCCCAGCTCGGTGTACCGCATCTCCTCGGGCAGCTTCGGTTCCGCCAGGAGGTCGGAGGGTTTCTCCCGCACCGAGTTGGTCCGCATCCGGTCGAACGCGTAGGCCGCCTCCTGCCCTGCGCCGATCAGGTAGCGGAGCGCTCCCTGGTCCAGGATCCATTTCTTCAGCCCCGGATCGTACACCGCCCGCTGGGCCGCGATGATGATGGTGGGATTGGTGCCGCCCGTACCCTCGCGCTGGAGGAGCGGCTGCGTCATGGTCCGGCTGGCGATATCGAGGCTCTGCGCCGCGTACACCCACCCCGAATCGGCGCGGTACACGAAGTTGTAGCGCGAGGTGGTCGAGTTGATCGCCCGCTCCTTCAGGATTTCGGCTTTCCGCACCGACGTCACCGGCGCCAGCTCGCCGATGCCCACCCCGGCGACGAACGCGAGGACGGAGACGATCAGAATGGGCGATATGATCCGGTAGAACGAGATCCCCGACGCCTTGGCCGCCGTGAGCTCCGAATGCCGGCCCAGATTCCCGATGGTGAAAACGGTGGCGAACAGCACCGCGGCGGGCAGGACCAGGAACATCATCTCGGGCATGTAGAAGATGTAGGCCAGCGCCACCTGCCCCTTGGTGAGCCCCGCCGCGAGGTAGTGGTCGAACTTGTCGGTGATGTTGATGACGATGGCGAGGATGGGAAATCCGAGCATGACCACCATGAACACCCGGCCCCACTCGCGCAGGACGTACTTGTCGAGCGTCTTCACGGCCGGGACCGGCGCTGCCGGAGTCTTGCGAACCAGGCCGCGACTCCCCAGGAGCCGCCGCGCGCATGCCCCCCTTCGTGGCGCACCAGAAAGAGCAGGCCCGCTCCGAGGAGTGTGAAGAGCACGTTGGCGGTCCACATGGAGAAGAAGGGCGACACGATCAGCCGGTCTCCCAGGTCTTCGCCGACGATGAGCCCGATGTAATAGACCGCGAAGACCGCCACCGACACGCCGATCACGAGCCCCGCGCCGCCGCGCGAGAACCGCAGGCCCAGCGGGAACCCGAAGAGCGCGAACACGATGCAGGCCGACGAGATGGCGAGTTTTTTCTGGATCTCGACCTCGAAGGTGGCCGCGCGCTGCCGAGAGCCCCGCTCGCGCATGGCCTCCCCCAGGCCGGCACCCGGGGTGAGCCCCAGCTCCGGCCGGCGGACCACGCCGGGTTGGGCCACGACCGGTGCCTGCAGGCGGCCCGGCGGCGTCTGGGGCGCGAGCCGCGTAGGCATGGGGGTCTGGGCCTGCGCCTCCCGCGGCAGCACCAGGTGCGCCAGCTTGCCCATGATGCCGCAGTACCAGCCGGGCAACGTATCGGCCCGCGAGGAATCGATGATGCCGCTGGGCAGGGCGATGCCCCCCAGGTGGCCGAGGTCGCGCAGGATCTGCGCCCGGCCTTCGAGGGGGGAGCGGGCCACGTCCATCTGGGCGACCCGTACTTCGCGCGCCATTTCGCAGATGCCCATTTCCCGCTCGCTCCGGAAGTCGTCCTCGGGCGTGCGTTCCAGACTGTTGCTGACCCCGGCCACCCGGATCTGGTTGGTGTGGAAGAACGTGCGGTTGAACTGGAGGGGCTCGGCGCGCTTGATCTCGCGAATGTCCCCGTCCAGGAGGGTCAGGTACAAATCGGTGCCGCCGGGGGTATAAGCCATGCGGCCCGAATCGGCGACGACGATGCGTCGCCGTTCGGCGTCCCCCAACTCATAGATCGTGACGTCCGAGAGACGGTTCGTGGCCGGATCGATCCGCGCCGCGCGCAGGAAGAATTGTCCCGGCACGACCTCGTTGATCGCCTCCTCCTTCAACGCGAAGGACGGTTTCTTGCGCTGGATGTCCACGAGCAGGGTGCGGAGCCGATGATTGGAGCGGGGGAGGAGCTGGTCGTTCCAGACGAACGCCAGCACCGCGAGCACCGTGGCGCCCGCGAGGAGCGGGCGGAGCAGCGCCCCGATGCTGACACCTCCCGCCTTCATCGCCGTGATCTCGTTGTCCTGCGCCAGCCGGCTGACGGTGTGCAGCACCGCGACCAGTACAGCCATCGGGATGGTCATCGCCACGATGAAGGGGATCGACAGCACGAACACTTCGAGGATGACCCCCCAGGGGAGTCCCTTGCCCACCAGCTGCCCGAATTGCTTGGCCACCTGGTTCAAGAGCAGGAGGGCGGTCAGGGCGCCCAGGGCGAAGCCCAGGGGCGCGAGATGCTGGCGGAGGAGATAGCGACTGAGGATGCGCACGGCGGGTTGCGCCATTATATTCGGAACTCCAAGTCATCTCAAGGGATGCGTCTCACCGCCATCGCCGTCGCTCTCGCCACCACGATCGCAGGATCTCCGGCGCGAGCGCAGCAGGCGGATTCAACAGGCGCTCTTGGCTTTCCCATCCCGCCGTTAGTACCCCTCAAGGCCCCATACAATTCCGCGGTCCGCCCCGGCGGGCGGTACGGCGTGGCCACCACCCCCCGGGCCGTCGGGACCACCTGGACCGTACAGGTCACCGCGCTGTTCCCCGACCAGGCCCGGCTCACCCAGGGGATCGGCACGTACGCCTTCGAGACTCCCACCGAAGCGGGCGGCGGCGGACCGAAGACCTTCGAGGCGTCCGGACGCACCGGGATTTTCGGGACGTACGCGGACATCGGACTCCAGCTCAACGTGCGCTTCGAGGTGAAGGCGGACCAGTTCCGCAACCTGCTGTGCACGACGGACCAGCAGCTGAATCCCCTCGCCGGATGCCAGTCCAAGTTCCCGACCATTTCGCCGAACCCGCAGTACTCCATCCTGTCGTCCGGGGTCATCGGGCAGCGCCTCCACGTCAACGTGGACTTCAACAGCCAGCGCGAGTTCGACGCGAGCAATACCATCCAGGTCTGGTACGAGGGCCTGCCCGACGAGGTCCTGCGGCGCGTGGAGGCCGGGAACGTGTCGTTCGCGATCCCGGCGTCCCGCTTCATCAGCGCGGCGGTGCCGGCGAACAATTTCGGATTCCAGGCCGTGGCCCAGGTCGGCGATCTGCAGCTGCGCGGCATCTATGCCCAGCAGAAGGGCACCGTCGTGAAGGACCGCACCTACTCGGTCGGGGACGTGACCAATCAGTCCGTGTCCCGTGACGGCCGCGACCTCGACTTCGAAGCGGGCCGGTTCTTCTTCACCGTGGATCCGGCGCGGATTCCCGGGTACCCCGCGGTGGACATCCTGAACCTCGACCAGGTGGCCCTCCCCCCGGACCTGCGGGTGAGTCCTGCGTTCCTGGTGTACCGGGTCCGAGCGGTGGCGCCGGGCAGCAATTCGAACCAGAACATCGGCGGTGTCAGGGCAGTGGCCTGCGGCGCCAGTACGGCCCCGGGCGGGGTGCAGTGCACCGGCGCGGGGGCCGAGCGCGCCGGGCCTTTCCAGTGGCAGATCCTGACGGCGGGAAAGGACTACTACGTCGATCCCACGGGCACGTGGTTCGCGTTGGCGAGTGCCCTGGATCAGAACGATTACCTCGCGGTTTCCTACGTGCCCCAGGGCAGCACCGACACGGTGGGCACGCTGCCGATCACGGCAAGCGCCGACACCAGCCGGGTGGACACGCTGCGCCTGGTGTACGACCCCACGCCGTCCGTGACCGCCGCCTCCCCGGCCTTCCGGTTCGAGATCCGCAGCGTCTACCGGTTCGGATCGGGAGACTTGACCCGTGAGACGGCCCAGTTCGCCATCACCGTGAATCAGCGGGAACGGGCGCTGACCTCAGGACAGACGTACCTGCAGCTCCTCGGCCTGGCGGTGGCGAGCAATCCCACGCAGTTCGACCAGTACAACCGGCTGTTCCCACGGGCCCGCGACGGTGGCGGGGCGCCCCTGCGGGATCTGTACGTCGTCTTCCCCCACCTGCGGCCCTTCGACGACTCGACCAAGCTCACGCCCGCGGAGCGGAACGATTCGCTGTACCGGACGCCGCGCAGCCTGCTGGCCACGCAGGGCCCCCCGTCGGTCTTCGCGGTGCACTACCAGGCGACCGCGGTGGCCTCCGCGGACCGCTCCACACTGTCGCTCAACAGCTTTCAGATCCGGGACGGCAGCGAAAAGATCTTCGTGGCCGGCACGCAGCTCACCCGCGGAGTGGATTACGACATCGACTATTCCACGGGCACGGTGTCGTTTCTCCATCCCGACTCGCTCTTTCAGAACGGGATCTCCCAGGTCCATGCCCAGTTCGAGGAGCGCACCGGGTTCGCGGTGGCGCCCACGGCCATCTATGGCCTCGCCAGCGAATACACCCTGGGCCACACGGGCCGGGTGGATCTCACCGGCATCTTCCAGAACCAGCAGAGCCCCTTCACTCGACCCCCCCTGGGGTCGGAGCCCTCGTCGAGCTTCATCGGCGGTATCAGCACCGAGCTGCACTTCCAGCCGACCTGGTTGACCGACGCCATCTCGGCCATCCCGGTGATGCACGGGGAAGGGCCGTCCTTCATCAACGTGAATGCGGAGATGGCGTTCTCCAAGCCGCAGCCGAACAGCACGGGCCAGGCGTACCTCGAAGAGTTCGAGAGCCAGAGCGGCCGGTTCCTCTCCATGTCGGACGTGGACTGGCATTGGGGCAGCATTCCCTCGACCACGCGCGGGGCGGAACCGTTCGGATTCACCGGGGAGTTCGATCAGCGGTTCGCGGCCTTTCTGACCTGGCAGAGCCTGCCCGTGAACTGCAGCCCTCTGGGGTGCAGCAGGGGTGCGGCGCCGGTGCAGTTCCTGCCCCAGCAGATCGATCCGGAAATTCTGACCACGGGCGCGACCCAGACGCCGGAGCCGGTGCTGTGGCTGATGCTCAAGCCCGACACCGTCCTGGGACTCGCGCACACCACGAAGGATTCCACGGAGGGGACGCCGAACTGGGTCCGCCCGTCGACCGGCGGTCCCCGCTGGCGGTCGATCACCCAGACGCTGTCGGCGACCGGCATCGATTTGACGCGGACCGAGTACCTCGAGTTCTGGGTGTGGGAGGACGGCAAACGGACCGCGCGTGCGAACAAGGCCGCCATCCTGTTCGATTTCGGGTCGACGTTCGAGGATGCCCTGGCGTTCGTCCCCGACTCGTTCACCACCTCGGGGGGCGACACCACCTACTACGGCCAGCACGCCGTGGGGCTGGGGCGGCTCGACACCGAGCGGGACCCCCAGACGCACGCCTGGAGCGCCGCGGTCAACGACAACGGGATCCTGTCGGACGTTGCCACCGGCATCTATGACGCGACCAACAAACGGATCATCGACACTCTGCCGCTCTGCAGCGCCTCGGTAGACGGCTCCCTGGCACAGTACGCGTTCGGGGACATCCGCTCCCGCTGCGGCCGGAAGAACGGCGCCGTGGACACCGAGGACCAGGACGGAGACTTCCAGCTCGACTCCGTGGTCGGGGTGAAGACGCGCGAGGATTTCGTCCGGTTCGTCTTTCCGATCGGGTCGGACAAGTACTACGTCCGCGACGGCGGCATGTCCCCGGACAAAGCGGCGGGCGGCGTCGCGGGGTGGCGGCTCTACCGGATTCCCTTCCGGACCGACACGCTGACTCAGGGAACCCCCAATCTCCGCCAGGTCCAGACTCTGCGGATCACGATCGTGGCGCCCCTGGAGGGTGCCCCGGGCTCGCCGCAGGCCCAGGTGTACTTCGCACTGTCCCGCGTGCAGCTGGTGGGCGCGACGTGGCTCAAGCGGGCCGACACGCCGATCAAGGGGATCGCCGGCGAGACGGGGGTGCTGGGGGGCCAGGTGATTGCGTCATTCGTCAGCACGGAAAACCGCGACCTGGGATACACGCCCCCCCCGGGGGTCGTGAACGAAGCGGCGAGCCAGGGTGCCGGTCTCTCGGTGAATTCCACGCAGATCAACGAGCAGTCGCTGCGGGTGCTCGCGTCCGGGCTCCACAAGGGGCAGCACGCGGAGGCGTTCAACCGGTTCACCACCGAGGGGGACAAGAACCTGCTCCGGTACAAGGAGTTGCGCGTCTGGGCCCGGGGGCGAGGGCCCGGCTGGGATGACGGCGACCTGGAGTTCTACATCAAGCTTGGCAAGGACGAGAACAACTTCTACATGTACCACACGCCGGTCCGCACCGCGTCGTGGGATCCTGAAGTGATCGCGCAATTCGAACCCTGGCTGCTCCTCCGGACCAAGGTGGAGAAGCTCTGGCTCCAGGGGGCGCCCCCCGGGGTCTATGGGGCGTGCCCCGACACGAGCATCGTGCCGAACGACTCGTCGTACGTGGCGTGTAACGGACCCTACCTCGTCCACATCCACGACCCGGCGACGGCCCCGCCGAATCTGGCGGCGGTCGAGGAGCTGGCGGCGGGCATTCTCCGGGTGAATGAACGGACCTTCATCGATCAGGCGGAGCTGTGGGTCGACGATATCCGGGTCTCGAACGTGGTCACCGACCTCGGCATGGCGGGCGCCATCGACATGTCCGTCACGGCGTCGAACCTGGCCGATCTGTCATTCTCGCTGACCCGGCGGGATGCCGCCTTTCAGCAGCTGGGGGAAGATCCGACGTACTCCACGGACGACGGACTCAGCATGACCGGGACCTTCCACCTGGAGCACTTCCTGCCGCCGGCCTGGGGACTCTCCATGCCCCTGACCTACCAGTACCTGACGACGTCGAGCACCCCGAAGTACCTGACCGGGACCGACATCCTCGCGGACGAGCTGGACAGCCTGCGCAACCCACGCTCCATCAGCCGCGTGCTCACCTTCGGCTTCCGCCGCGTGAAGCGCTCCACCGGGATCCTGGGCCGGTATCTCGTCGACCCCGTCTCGGCCTCGTTCAACTACGTAGAAGGAGACGTCCGGACCAATCTCTCGAGTGCGTCGTCATCGAGCTTCAACTACGGCCTCAACTACAACCTGACACTGAACCCGGTGCGGGTTCCCCTGCTCCCCGGGTTCCTCGACCGGCTGCGCCGGCGCCTCCTGGGCGGCTCGCCGGACCCGCTGACGTTCCAGGTCAATCCCACCAACCTCCAGCTCTCGTCGTCGTACTCGGGTGCGCAGGCGGCGCAACTCAATTTCCCGGTGGCCGTGCGCCTGCCCTCGGATGCGTCCATCGTGCCGAGCACGTACTGGACGCGGCACTGGCAGAATCAGGGCGGGCTTCAGTTCGCCCCGTTCCGGGGTGTCACGATGCGCGTGAACGGCGCGTCGGTGCGCGACCTGCACGACTACGGAGACTCGACCTCGGTGGGCCGGCTGCTGCTGGTACAGCGCCGGACCCTGTTCGGGGTGGACGTCGGAACCGAGACCCAGCGGCGCTTCAACACCTTCATGGGGTTCACCCCGGTGATCGCGACCTGGCTCCGGCCCCGCTTCACGCTTACCGGCGCCTTCACATTGTCCCGCGATCCCAACGTGACGGCCCCGGTCCGAAGCGCCGACAGCGCGTTTCGTCTTCCGCTGTCGTTTTCCAACTCCCAGCGGGTGGACGCCGGAGCCCAGTTCGATCCGGGCCGGCTGGCCCGGCTCACCTTCGGGGACAGCTCGTTCGTGGCGAACCTGGTCAAGCATCTGGTCAACGTCGACCTGGCGTTTTCCCGGACCCGCAACTCGTCCTTCGGACTCTCGCCGGGTGAACCGACCGCGTCGTATCAGCTCGGGTTCGGATCGCTGACGGATTTCCGCGCCCAGGGGGGTGTGCTGGCGTCGTCGGCGACCCAGACGTCGACGGGCTCGGCGAACGCCAACGCGAACCTGGTGCTGGGCTTCCGGCTGGCCACGACGTTCCAGACGACCTCGGCCCAGTCGTACGTGCTCCGGGGGACCGAACAATCTCCCGTCAGCTCCCACTCGCGGGACTGGCCGAATGGGACGCTCAGCTGGTCGTTCTCACCGTCGACCGGCGGCGTGGGTCTCGGCAAGCTCCTGACCGGCGTGACCGCTCAGGTGAACGTCCGGAAGCACGAAACGTCGACCTCGCAGTCTACGACCGGTGTCGGCGGCGGTTCCCCCGGGGCGCTGAGCTACGGGACGGAGCGGGTGACGGCGCCGAGCCTGACCCTCACCTGGGTGCACGGCATCCTGACGTCCGCCGACCACACCTCGGACGTCTCCGAGCAGGTGGCGTCGGGGAGCGTCGTCCGTACCTCCACGGCGACCTCGAACACGTATCTTGCGTTCGCGTTCCGGCCGCCGAAGTCCGTCGTCCGGCTGCCGACCGACATCCGGACCACGGCCCGGTACACGGTGACCTCCAGCGCCCAGTGCATCCAGCCGGCCTCGAGTCAGCAGTGCTTCTCGTTCGTGGACACCCGGCAGCGGCAGACCCAGTTTTCCATGGACACGGAGTTTCCCCCAACCTTCAGCGCGGGGTTGCAGGTGGCCTACATCCTGAACGAGCAGGGTCAGTTGAATCAGAAGACGTCACAGTTGACCATCACGGCCTACGTGAGTCTGTCCACCAGCGTGGGACAGCTCCGATGAGCGGCGGGGTGGGCCGGGCGGGGCTGATGGCCGCGCTGATTCTCGGAGGCTGTCA
>DATEGY010000095.1:0-3108 GCA_035279865.1 Gemmatimonadales bacterium
GTATCGGGAGCCGCGGCGGTCGTGACCGTCGCGGGCGCGCCTGCGGGCGCCGGGGTGGTGGCGACGGGCGTGGCCCTGCCCCCGCACGCGGCCGTCCCGGCCAGCAGTGCGGAGACCAGTGTCCACCCGAAAAACCTGCTCGTTCGCCCCACGGTTATCTCGTCGAGAAATGGTTGCCCAGAATACGGTTCGTCGCATTCAACACTGCAAGCGCCGCGCCACGGGGCGGGTCCGTCTCCGTGAGATAGGTCCCCACGAGCCGTGTCGCCTTGGACTCCTCACGTGCCGAGAGCGACACGATCACCACCGTCGCATCGAACGCCCGCACGGCCTTCACCCCCAACAGCTCGAACTCGATCTCCGACTGCACCGCGTCGCCCAGGGCGTTGACCGCGGCTTCCGCGGAGCACCGGAGCTCGCCGGCCGGTGACGTCACCCCGTCCGCCTGGCCCGAGAACGCGGCCGAGCCGGCCCGGCCGAGCTGGACCTTCGCCCGGCAGCGCCCGTTGGGGAGCCGCTGGAACGTGAAGTCCTGGAACCGCAGCCGCTCCGTGGTTGTCGGAGCGCCACCGGCGGGATTCAGATCGGCGGACATCAGTCGAACCGCACTTCGATCTGATGCCGCGTGCCGGTCGCCTGCGGGGCCTCCACCACATCGACTTCGAGATGGGGCCGGTTCTGTTCGTCCCGCTCAGCCGATACCACCAGTATCAATCCCGACTCCAGCTCCACCTTGAGCTGGCGTAAGTCCGATCGTGCCGTTACGTCCTTCACCGTCTCTCCCCGCAGCCGGGCCACGGCTGCCGCCGCCCGCCTCAGGTCCTGCAGGTCCACCGCGTTCACGAGAGGCGCTCCTCGAGCAGCCGGGACAAGTCCCGGTCTTTGATCCGCTCCGCCTGGATGAACAGCGACGACTTCGATGTCGCTTCCAGAGGGAAGGGCGTCAGAAACGACGCCGTCCGGAGCCGGTCCGAGGCAGCCCGGAAGGTCAGGACCAGCTGCCAGGCCTCCGTGTGAGCCCTCCGCTCAGCGAGGGCGTCCACATGCCAAACCTCGTTGCCATGGGCAATTACGCGCCAGGCCAGGGCTCACCTCCCGGTGGTGACCAGAAAGCAAGGCGCGCAATATTCGCATAACGTCAAGTCCTGTCAATAGTTGAGATGCGTATGGAAGCCATAACCTGAGGAGGGGGACGAAAAAGGGCCCCGAACTGGGGCCCCGGACCCGTCCGCCCGCGCTTTCCCGGTCAGTCCCCTCGAGTGACCAGTGCCCGGAACCGGCGACCCAGGTCGGCGACGACGGGACCTGACTGTCCGTTCCCGATGACCCGACCGTCAAGTTTCGTTACAGCGACGATCTCAGCCGCGGTGCCAGTCAGGAAAACCTCGTCCGCCGAATAGAGGTCGTACCGGTTCAGGGGCTCCTCCACAACTTCATAGTTGGCGTCCCGGGCCATCTCGATCATCGCGTCCCGCGTGACGCCTCTCAGAATCCCCGCGTACGGCGGAGGGGTCTTCACCACGCCCCGGCGCGCACAGAAGAGGTTCATCCCGCTCGCCTCGGCCACAAAGCCCGAGCTGTCGAGCATGATGACTTCGTCTACGTTGGCCGCGATACCTTCGATCTTCGCCAGGATATGCGACAGGTAGTTGAGCGACTTCACGCGCGGGGAGAGGTTCTCCTTGTGACTGATGGGCGTCGCCGCGGTAATGCAGGTCAGGCCGCGCTCGTAACGTTCTTTCGACCAGAGCGCGATGGTGTCGACGATGCAGAAGACGGTGGGTTTCTCGCACTTCCGGGGGTCCATCCCCAGGTCTCCTGTGCCCCGCGTAATGACCAGCCGGATGTAGGAGTCCCGGATCCCGCTCTTGTCCTGCGCTTCCTCCACCATTTTCCGCATGTCCGCGGGTGTCATCCCGGGATCGAGCCAGATGGACTTGGCCGAGGCGAAGAGCCGGTCGATGTGCTCGCCCAGCCGGAAGATCCTGCCGCCATAGGCCCGGATCCCCTCGAAGACACCGTCGCCGTACAGCAGGCCGTGATCGAACACCGAGACCGAGGCATCGTC
Source organism: Gemmatimonadales bacterium (assembly GCA_035279865.1). GTDB lineage: Bacteria > Gemmatimonadota > Gemmatimonadetes > Gemmatimonadales > GWC2-71-9 > 40CM-2-70-7. The sequence continues at coordinate 2,069 of DATEGY010000095.1, forward strand.
CCGGGACTTGTACTTCCCGTTGATCCAGATGGTGGTTGGCATTGGACGGCGTCAAAGTTCGACAACGGTCGAGTGTTGCACAAGGCAGCAGACCAGGTTTTGACAACGGCCGGGAAACAGGAAGATTCTCACAGGAGCCTATGAACCGCACGCTGGCCGTCGGCCTGCTGTTCATCTTTTTCGAGGCTTGCAGCGACGCATCCGCGCCGCGGCACCCCTCGTATTCCCCTCCCGGGCCCCCGCCGGATACGTCCGTCGGGGCAACGCCTCGGATCCTCGAGATCCCCACGGCGGACCGGTCGGGGACCGTGGTGCACCCCGACTACCTTCGGATGCCGGCCTCCTGGCCGGGTCCCGCCCGGTTCCTCGCCATCACGACCTATCCGAAAGCCGACCCCAGCCGGGAGTGGCCTTCGCTCTTCGTGCAGGACTCGGTCAGCACCCGCTGGCACCTGCTCGCTGGGACACCCAATCCCCTGCTCCAACCTCCCGAGGGCACGATCTACAGCGATCCGGACCTGGTCTTCGAGCCGGATTCCGGGGAGCTGTGGATGTACGTACGGCTCGTCAATTCAGTGTGGAACGTGCTCCAGATCATCAAGTCGCGGGATGGAGTTCTGTGGAGCACGCCCGTCGATATCGACTCCGCGCGAAATCATGGAATGATCTCGCCGGCGATTGTCCGGCGGGACCGCGGGGAATGGTACCTCTGGTCCGTGCACGCGGATCAGAACGGGTGCCAGTCAGCTGGAGCAACGGTCCTAGAGCGCCGGACTTCGGATGATGGCCTGCACTGGTCCCGACCCGACACGGCACTCATCGCCGGACATCCCTGGCATATCGATGTGACGTGGGTCCAGGACTGGCAGGAGTGGTGGGCAGTCTACGTCGAAGGGTGCCTGCCGACCGCGGTCCGGCTGGCCACGAGCCCTGACGGGCTCGCATGGACGGTGTTGCCGTCACCGGTAGTGACTGCGGGCGTCATCCCGCAATTCAACGATGTCGTGTACCGGTCGTCGGTGGCAGTCGAGGGAGACAGT
>DATEGY010000096.1:0-5403 GCA_035279865.1 Gemmatimonadales bacterium
GGACTGACCATCACGATCGGTGGCGAGCACCAGGATCCGAAGCTCGCGCCCTTCACGCTGGTCACCGCGCGGTACCAGGTCGGGCCGCTCGCGGGGGTCATCGGCGTGCTGGGTCCGACGCGCATGCCGTATGACAAGGTCGTGGCGCTGGTGAATCACACCAGCCGCCTGGTCGGCGAGCTCCTCGAATGAGTGACTTCTACAAGGTCCTCGGCGTCGCGATGGACGCGACGGCGGACGACGTGAAGCGCGCGTACCGCAAGCTCGCCATGGAGCACCACCCCGACCGCAACAACGGGGACAAGAAGGCGGAGGAGAAGTTCAAGGAGATCACGGAGGCCTACGAGGTGCTCCGCGATCCTCAGCAGCGCGCCGCCTACGATCGCTACGGCGAGGCCGGGGTGCGCGGCGCGTCCCGCAGCGGTCCGCAGATGCATCACGTCGATCTCAGTGAAGCCCTCAACATCTTCATGCGCGATTTCGGCGGGCTCGGCGGCTTCGACGCGTTCTTCGGGGGCGGCCAGCGGCAGCAGCGGGACCGGCGCCGGGGTCAGGACATCAAGGTCACGTTGCGGCTCACGCTGGCTGAGGTGGCCACCGGCACGTCGAAAACGGTGAAGATCAAAGGGCTCGATCCCTGTCCGCAGTGCGCGGGGACGGGAGCGAGGAAGGGCACCAAGGTCCAGACCTGCCGGACCTGCGGCGGGGCCGGGGAGGTGCGGCGCACGGCGCAGTCCCTGTTCGGGCCTCTGGTTTCCATCGGGGTCTGCCCGACCTGTGAGGGTGACGGGACGGTCATCTCCGATCCCTGCCCCGAATGCCGGGGGGACGGGCGCGTGCGCGCCGAGAAGACGGTGCAGGTGGATGTGCCCGCGGGGGTGGCGGACCATCACTACCTCACGCTGCGCGGCCACGGGGTTCCCGGTCCGCGCAACGGCCCGACGGGGGACTTGATCGCCGTGCTCGAGATCGAGGATGATCCCCGGTTCGAGCGCCACGAAGAGGATCTGATCTACGACCAGGCCCTGTCGTTCAGCCAGGCAGCCCTGGGGGCGGAAGTCGAAGTGCCCACGCCGTTCGGCGACACGGTGCTCAAGGTGCCGCACGGCACGCAGACTGGCACGGTCTTCCGGCTCAAGGGGAAGGGTCTGCCGCGGGTGGGCAATTCCGGGAAGGGCGATCTCCACGTGCGGGTGCACGTCTGGACCCCGGTCAAGTTGACGCCGGAGCAGGAGCGGCTGCTCAAAGAGATGGCTCCCCATGAGGGGCAGCCGCCTTCGGATGTCCGGAAATTCTGGAATCAGATCAAGGCGGCTTTCGGAGGGGGCGCATGAGTGACTGCCTGTTTTGCAAGATCGCCGCGGGAGAGATCCCGGCGACGGTGGTGAGCAAGAACGAGGACTACCTCGCGTTCCGCGACATCAACCCCCAGGCCCCCACGCACATTCTGGCGATTCCCGTGAGGCACGTCGCTTCGATGAACGACGTGAAGGAGGGGCAGCTCTTGGGCGGGCTCATGACGTTCGCCCGGGATGTGGCCCGGGAGGCGGGACTCGCCAACAAGGGCTATCGCGTCGTTGCGAACACGAATCATGACGGTGGCCAGACCGTCCACCATCTCCACCTCCATATCCTGGGGGGACGCGAGATGAAATGGCCGCCCGGATAACGGCGGGGATTAGGGATGGGGGATTCGTAACAACGGCCCCAATCCCGAATCCTCAATCCCGTTGCGGAGACCGTGGGGGCGCGGTTAACTTTATCTGTCTCCCCCATTTAGCGGGGTCTAGGGATCCCGCCCCGAGAAGAGGTGAGTTTTCAAATGCCGGAAGTCATCATTCACGATGACGAGAGTTTCGAACGGGCGCTCAAGCGCTTCAAGAAAAAGTGCGAGAAGGCCGGGATTCTCTCGGATCTCCGCAAGCACCGCCACTACGAGAAGCCCAGTGAGCGGAAGAAGCGCAAGATGAACGCCGCGCGCCGCAAGAACCGGCGCGTTCGGCCCGTCTAAATACATGGCTGGAATTCTGGAGCGGCTGCGCGCCGCAATGAACGAGGCGCGGAAATCCCGTAATCCGGCGCGCACGCTGCTCCTCTCCACCATCCTCGCAGACCTCAAGAACTCAGAGATAGCCCTCGGCCACGAGCCCTCCGATCCGGAGGCCGTGGAAGTGTTGCGTCGCGGGGTGAAGCGGCGGACCGAGTCCGTAGAGCAGTATACCAAAGGCGGACGGCAGGACCTGGCGGACACGGAAGCGGCCGAGATCAAGGTGCTCGAAGAGTTCCTGCCCGCTTCGGCACCGCCCGAAGAAATCCGTGCCGCCGTGCGCGCGGCCATCGCCGCCGGATCGAAGGACTTTGGCAAGGTGATGGGTGCCGTGATGCCGCAGTTCAAGGGCCGGGCGGACGGAAAAATCATCAACCAGATCGTGCGCGAGGAGTTGGCGTCGGCCTCATGACCCACCCGGGAGGGATCACCCCCTCCGTGCTGGACACGCTCGAATTTCATACCGCGCTGGGGCGGGTGGCGGAGCACGCGCAGGGCCCGTTAGGTGCCGCCCGAGTCACCAGCCGGCGGCCGTCGATCGACCCCCCCGCCATTCGCGACGCGCTGGCACAGGTCGCCGAGCTCGCCGCCCAATTGATCACCGATGCTGAACTCCGTGCCGAAGCCGTGCCCGATGTGACGCCGGCCCTGGAGCTCCTGATGGTCGAGGGAAGTGCCCTCGAGCCGCTCGCCCTGCTCGACTGCCTCTCCCTCATGACGGCGAGCCGGGCCGTGGGCACCGAGCTCAGGCGGCTGGAGCACCTGGCGCCGCGCACCGCCGCGCTCCGCGTCGACCCGCTGCCCAAACACCTGGAGCCGCGCGTGCAGGCGTCCATCGGCACCGACGGCTCGGTGCTCGACGGCGCTTCGCCGGAGCTCGCGCGCGCCCGCAGGGCCGTGCGCGAAGCACGGGAGTCGCTCGTCCGCCGGCTCGAGCAGATTCTCTCGGGGCTCAAGTCCGACGACCGCCCGGGCGATGCGGGAGTGACGATCCGGAACAACCGGTATGTGATCCCGGTGCGGAACACGTCCCGCGCGCGGGTGGGAGGCATCGTCCACGACGAGTCGGCCACGCGTGCGACGGTGTTCGTCGAGCCCCCGGAGGCCATCGAGCTCGGCAACGAGCTGCGGGCCCGCGAGGCCGGGGAGCAGCGCGAAGTCCTGAGAGTCCTGCGGGAGCTGACCGATCTGCTCCGCCCGCACCGGGAGCTCCTGGCCCGGTCGCTCGAAATGTGCGTGGCGTTCGACGATCTCTGCGCCCGCGCGCGCTATGCCGTGATCGTCAATGGGCACGCGCCGGTCATCGGCGACGTGACGCTGACGGTCCGCGACGGCCGGCATCCGCTCCTCCTGGGAGGGGAACGGCCCGTCGTCCCGTTCGATCTCGTGCTCGAAGGTGACGAGTGGACCGTCCTGGTGTCGGGTCCGAATACCGGCGGCAAGACCGTGCTGATCAAGGCCGTGGGCCTGCTCTCGCTCCTCGCCCAGAGCGGCATCATCCCGCCCATCGGCCCGCGTTCGGCGCTGCCGGTGTTCACCGGGATTTTCGCCGATATCGGTGACAAGCAATCGATCGCCGAGAGCCTTTCCACCTTCTCGGCGCACACGCGGACGCTGCGGGAGATTCTGGACGGCGCCGGCCCAGGTTCCCTGGTCCTGCTGGATGAAATCGGCAGCGGCACCGATCCCGCGGAGGGAGGCGCCCTGGCGTCCGCGACGCTCCGGGCGCTGACGCGGCGGCACGCGGTCACCCTGGCCACGACCCACCTGGGCGCGCTGAAACAGCTGGCGGCGGAGACGGTGGGCATCGTCAACGCGTCGCTGCAATTCGACGCCGAGACGCTGACGCCGTCCTACCGGCTCCTGAAGGGCGTGCCCGGGCGCTCCTATGGTCTCGCGATCGCGAAGCGTCTGGGCGTGGCGGCCGACGTGCTCGCCGATGCGGAGCGGTCGGTCCCTGATGCGGAACGGCAGTTGGATCGCGTCCTGGCCGACGTGGAGGCCCGGAGGCAAGACGTCGAGAAGCACGCGCACGAGTTGGATGAGCGAGAGAAGGCGTTGAGGGAACAGCGTGAGGGAGTAAACCGTCGGGGAGAAGACGTCGCCGAACGGGAGCGGTCGGTTCGAGAGCGGGAGCGCTCACTGGATACCGCTGCCCGCGAGCAGGCCCGGTCGTATCTGCTGGATGCCCGGAAGACCGTGGAAGCTGCGCTCGCGCAGGCACGAGCGGCGGTGGATGAGGCGACGGCGAAAGAAGCCCGGAAACTCGTCGAGGAGGCGATCGAGAAGACCGAGGGGAAGCGGGAAGCCGGAAGCGGGAAGGGGGAAGAGGGAAGTGGGTGGCGATCCCTGGAGGATCTGAAGCGCGCGCGGGGCGTTCCCACTCTTCCCGCTTCCCGCCTCCCGCTTCCCGCTCCCGACGTCGCCGTCGGCGCGACGGAAATCTCCCTGATTGGAATGCGGGCCGGGGAAGCCGAAGGGGAGCTCTTAAGGGCACTGGATGCGGCAATCGCCGCGGATCTTCCGTACTTGAGAATCATCCACGGCAAGGGCACCGGGGCCCTCCGGAAGATGGTCCACGAAGTGCTCGGCCAGGACCGCCGCGTGCGGCGCTTCGGATTCGCGGCCGCCAATCAGGGCGGCGCCGGGGCCACCGTGGCGGAGCTCAAACCATGAGCCTCATCCCCGACGAGCTGATCGAGCAGGTGCGGGACGCCGCGGATCTGGTGGGCGTGATCGGCGAGCACGTCGAGCTCAAGCGCACCGGCGCCGACTACCGCGGCCCCTGTCCCTTCCACGGCGGCACCCACCGCAACTTCGCCGTCATCCCCAAGAAGGGGATGTACTACTGCTTCGTCTGCCACGAGGCCGGTGACGTCTTCACCTTCTTCATGAAAAAACTCGGGATGGATTATCCCACGGCGGTCCGCGAAGTGGCGCGCCGCGCCGGGATCACTATCCCCGAACGGGGACCCACCGGCCCGGACCCGCGGGAGCCGCTCTTCCAGGCGGTCGCGGCGGCACACGACTGGTTCCAGCGCCAGCTGCGGGAGTCCCCCGAAGGCCAAGTCGCCCGCGACTACCTCGCGTCCCGTCACCTGGACCCCGAGACCTCAGGCGTCCTGGGGCTCGGCTTCGGGCCGCGGGGAAAAGCCTTCCTCGAAGGGATGAAGCAGCTCGGCGTGAAAGAGGAGCTCCTCCTCGAGGCGGGGCTTCTCGTGAAGCGGGACGACGGCTCGATCATTCCGCGCTTCCGCGAGCGCGTGCTCTTTCCGATCCTCGACCTCCGGGGCCGGGTCGTGGCGTTCGGCGGGCGCGTCCTCGGGGACGGCGAACCCAAGTACTTGAACTCCCCT
>DATEGY010000097.1:0-4630 GCA_035279865.1 Gemmatimonadales bacterium
CGCGTCACCTTGGAAGAGGGCCTGGCGAAGACCTACCGGTGGATCCATGAGCAGCTCGTCAAGGGGGGAAGGGTCTCCGAGACGGTGCTGCGATCGTGACGGGGCGCACCGGTCATGCCAATGCCTGACCGCGACGCGAAGGGGAGCCTGATCCTTCCACGCCCGATCAGCGTGGGTCGGGCATTCCGCCTGCCGTTGGATTTCTCCGAGCGGCGCATCCTGCTCACCGGCATCGATTTGGTGGCGGTGAACAGCGCGTTGATCCTGGCCCTGGGGTTTCGCCCGCACCCCGCGGTGGACCCCATGCTGGTGGCTCGCCACCCCTACTGGTTCTTGATTCTCAGCGGGCTCTGGCTGATCACCGGCCATGCCTTCGACGTGTACGAACCCCGCGTCGCCGGGCGGTTCGAGGCCAGCGTGCCGCAGGTGATCAAGGCGGCGGCGGTGGCCGTCTTGCTCTACTTGGTGATCCCGTATATCACCCCGCCGCTCCCCACGTCCCGGTGGACCCTGGCGAGTTTTCCGTGCTTCCTGATCGCCGGGCTGCTCCTCGGCCGCGCGATCTACAGCTGGGCGCTTCCCATGCCCCTGTACGAGCGCCGGGCCCTCATCATCGGGGCGGGATGGGCGGGGCGCGCGATCGCCGAGGCGCTGGTGACCATCGATCGCGTCGGATATCACCTCGTGGGGTTTGTCGATGATGATCCGGGGAAGGCGGGAACCCTCATCTCCGTCGCCGCGATCCCTCCCGCTGACGGCGACGGGCCGGCCGGCTTGCCCGTGCTCGGGAGCAGTCAGGGGATCGCCGATCTGATCGCCCAGCACCGCGTGTCCACCCTGATCTTGGCGATTCCGGGGGAGGTCGACGCGGATCTCCTCCATATCCTGATGGGCTGCGTGGAGAGGGGCGTGGAGATGGTCCCGATGCCGGTGATCTATGAACAGCTGACCGGCCGGGTCCCCGTGGAGCGTGTGGGAGAGAAATGGTACGCCTCCATCCCCGTGTATCCGAGGGTCACCGGCACCCTCTGGCAGATTGCCAAGCGGATGATGGACATCGCCCTGGCGTCCGTGGGGGTGGCGTGCCTCCTCCCGCTCTTGCCGTTTGTCGCCCTGGCGATTCGGCTCGACTCGCCGGGACCGATCTTCTACGTTCAGGAGCGGATCGGCAAGGGCGGAAGCATGTTCCGCGCCTACAAGTTCCGGTCCATGTTCTGCGATGCGGAGAAAGACGGCGCGGTCTGGGCGCAGGAGCACGATCCGCGGGTCACGCGAGTCGGCCGAGTTCTGAGAGCGGCGCACATCGATGAGTTTCCCCAGTTTCTCAATGTGCTCAGAGGAGAAATGAGCATCGTCGGCCCCCGACCCGAGCGTCCGGAATTTGTCGAAGAGCTGGTGGTCAAGTTCCCCGTCTACCGGCTCCGGCACATCGCGAAGCCGGGCATGGGCGGCTGGGGGTTGGTCCGGCAAGGTTATGCCAGCTCTCACGAAGACGCGCTGGTGCGCCTCCAGTACGACCTCTATTACATCAAGCACCAGTCGTTGGGGCTTGACCTGCTCATTATTTTGAAGACGATCATGCATGCCTTCGCGCTCAAAGGCCGGTAGGCGTTCCTCCATCGGCTCGCCGGGGCCCAGGGGGTAGACGTTGGGGGCGTCCCGGGAGCTTTTGTGACGACGCCAACGGGGTATCGCGTCCTCGTGGTCCAGCCGACCGGCGACAAGATGGGCCACTACGGGCTGGTGGCCACGAAGCTGTGTCAGGCGCTCACCCGGCGCGGCCATGCGGTGACCCTCTGCACAAACCTGATCCGGCCCGAGTCGTATCTCGACGAGCCGCCGGCGTTTTCTACGGAACTCGTCGGCAGCGGGCGGCTGGCGTTTGCACCGTTCGATCGGGCGAAGCGCCGCTGCCCCCCCTACTACTACTGGGGGTATTATCGAAACAGCGTTGTCGTCACGTCCGCGGCACTGAAGCTCTGCCGGCGCCGGACGTTCGACGTCGTGTACATGACGGACGTGGAGTTCTTCGTCGCGGCGCTGCTGCTGAGGGTTCATCACTCCTTCCTGCCCCCCGTGGTGATGCAGGTCAACGCGGCAAATTTCACGTTCCGCGATTATCCGGGATCGATCGTGACGAAGAGCTACAAGGTGATCCAGCGCGAGGTCTTCCGCACCGCCCTGGGGACCCAGATCGCGGCGTGCGCCGTGCTCGGCGAGTGGCATCGTGAGCGGCTGCGGACGCAACTGCGGATTCCCGTCGGGCTTCCGGTCGCCGTGATCCCAGACGGCGGAGATGCCCCCGCCGCCCCGCTCAGCCAAGCCGAGGCGCGCCGCACGCTGGGGATCGATTACGCGGGTCCCGTGTTCCTCTTCTTCGGCATGCTGCGCCGAGACAAGGGCATTGAATATTTGGTGCGGGCCGCGGCGCGCTTGCGGGATGAAGAGTTTCGACTCCTGATCGCGGGATATCCCATGGAGTACGCGGGTTCCCAGATCGTGGAGATGGTGCGCGATGCGGGGGTGAGCGACCGGGTGATCCTGCGTTTGCGCTATGCCGACGACCGCCAGGTCCCGGCGTATTTCTTCGCCGCGGACGCCCTGGTGCTTCCGTATACCCGCGAATACCGCGGCGGCAGCGGCCCGCTGATGAAGGGGGCCTGTGCGCACCGGCGACCCGTCATCGCCAGCAACGTCTCGGCGATGGGCGAGTTGGTGGAGCGTCACGCCATCGGCTTCGTCTGCGTCCCGGAGGATCCCTCGTCGCTCGCCGACGCGATGCGGACGTTTCTTGCACTGCCGCGGGAACACCGGGTGAAGATGGGGGAGCGAGCCTCCACCCTGACCCGCGCGAACTCCTGGGATGTGATGGCCGATCGCTTCACCGAGCTCTTCGAGCGGACCATCCGGCCTTCCGCCCGATGATGATCCGCGGCCTGGGCGCCCCCACAAGAGTCCTGGAACTCGTGCGGCAGGCCCTGTTCGTCAATCTGCATTGGACGCAGATCGTCTTGAAGAACATGGTGTGGGCCACCCTGGCCGAGGCGGTGGTGCGGGGGCTGAAGTTCTTGTTGTTGCCGATTCTGGCGCGGGTGTTTGGACCCGCGGAGTTTGGAAAGTTCGCCTTCGCGTATTCGTTCGCCGCCATGTTTGACGTCGTCTTCGACTCCGGCCTGGCGCTGACGACGACGCGGGAACTGGCCGTCGCCAAGGTGAACGAACACCTGCTGCCCGACATCTTGCTGATGAAGCTCGCCTTGGGGGGGCTGGGGGTGGCGGGTCTCGCGCTGGGCATGATGCTCATCACGCCGGACCCGACCACCCGATGGATGATCCTGGTGCTCGGGGTGGCGTTCTTCGTGCTGGAGATGGTCAACCTGTCGTTTTCGGTGTTTCGGGCCTGGCAGCGGATGGAGTATGAGTTCCTGGTGCGGGTGGCCCAGGCGCTGTTCCTGGTCTTGGGCGTGGGCTGGATCGCCTGGCGGGCGCCGTCGGTCTTGAACGTGACGTACGCGTACCTCATCTCCGGCATCCTCACCCTCGGACTGATTCTCGTCGTGATGCGGGGAGGGCCGTGGCGGATCAGCCTCCACGTCCGGCGGAACGTCTGGGCCCGCGTCTTGCGTGTGGCACTCCCGCTCGCGCTGGCCAGCGGGGCCACCACCGTCTATATGAACGTCGATTCCGTCATGCTCGGGTATTTTGGCAAGATCATCGATACGGGGTGGTACAACGTCGCGATTCGGATCACCGGCGTCCTGCTCGTGCCCACGGGACTGCTCTCCCTCGTCATCTTTCCCGCCTTCGCCTCTACCTCTGCCAACGTCGACGTGACATTTCGCCGGCGATGGGATACCTGGTCGGCCGGCATGGTGGCCGTCGGCGCATACATCGCCTGTACCGTCGTGGCGACGGCGGACCCCGTGATCGGGGTGGTGTTCGGCCCGGCGTTCCATCCCGCCGGGACGGCGCTGAAGATCCTGGCCATCACGGTGGCGCTGATCTTCGTCTACACCCCGAGTTTTCAGGCCATGATCGTGTTCGATCGGCAACGGACGCTGTTCTGGTGCCTGTTGTCCGCGGCGGTCGTCAACGTGGTCTTGAATATCCTGCTCATCCCTCCGTTTGGCCTGTACGGGTCGGCCTGGGCCACCGTCGCCACGCACGTGGTGATCCTGGGGGAGCTCTTCGTCCTCGCCGGACGATGCACGCCGCTGCGGCCGGTGAATCGAGCGCTGGTGTGGGCCATGATCAGCGCGGGCACCGCGGCGGCGGCGGCATGGTGGGGGATGCTGGCCGTGGGCCACGCCGCCTGGCTCGCCGTCCCCGTGGGGGGGATCGTCTTCGCCGGCGTGTGGGTCGGATTGCGAAAATCCGTCGCCTTCGGGATGGTCGCATCGTGGTAGGGGAATCCGCGGTGGTGACCCGTGGCCGTTGACGTGAGAGGGATGAAGGCGCTCATCACCGGCGGGGCGGGGTTCATTGGATCCCACACTGCCCGCGCGCTGCTTCGCGCGGGGGCCACCGTCGTCGTCGTCGACAACCTCTCCACGGGCAGCCGGGCCAACGTCCCCCCGGGGGTGAGGTGCTATGACCTGAATATTGCCGACGAGCGCTTCGGCGAGACCCT
>DATEGY010000098.1:0-2208 GCA_035279865.1 Gemmatimonadales bacterium
GATTCCCTCGAAATCCGAGCGCTGCATCGGCAGGAGCTTGGCGAGCGCTTTCCGGCGGCCCGTCTCGTCCGTGGCGACGATCATCTCCCGCATGGCGGTGATCCGGTGTCCCTCGAAGAACATGTGCTCCGTCCGGCACAACCCGATCCCCTCGGCGCCGAACTCCCGCGCGCGCTTGGCGTCCGCCGGCGTGTCGGCGTTGGTCCGGACCCGCAGGCGACGCCGGGCATCGGCCCACTTCATCAGGATGTCATAGTGTTTGCCGGCCTTGGGCGCGACCACTTTGGCCGCGCCAAGAATGACCCGGCCCGACGTCCCGTCGACGGTCACGATCTGCCCCTTCTTGACCGTTCTGCCGTTGGCACTGAAGCGGCCCGCGGCCGGCTGAACGTCGAGCTCCTTCGCTCCGACCACGCACGTCTTCCCCATACCTCGGGCGACGACGGCGGCGTGACTGGTCATGCCGCCGCGAGCAGTCAGCACCGCCTGTGCGGCCACGATGCCGTGGAAGTCCTCGGGGGAGGTCTCCGGTCTGACCAGGATGACCTTGTGGCCCTTCTTGGCCAGGGCCTCGGCCTCGTCGGCGTCGAAGACGACTTCGCCGATCGCCGCCCCCGGTGAGGCGGGGAGTCCCTTGGCGACCACGGTGACGGGCGCCTTCGGGTCCACCATGGGATGGAAGAGTTGGTCCAGGTCCTGAGGAGGCACCCGCTGGACGGCTTCGTCCTCGCTGATCCGCCTCTCCTCCACCATTTCGACGGCGACGCGAACGGCCGCCATCCCGGTCCGCTGGGCGCGGCGGGTTTGCAGCATGTACAGCTTGCCGTGTTCGAAAGTGAACTCGATGTCCTGCACGTCCTTGAAGTGGTGCTCCAGCCTTTCGGCGATCCGCTCCAGCTCCCTGTAGACCTTCGCGAGCTTCCCGCGCTTCATCTTGGCGATCGATTCCGGAGTGCGGGCCCCGGAGACGACGTCTTCCCCCTGCGCGTTGGTCAGGTAGTCGCCGTTCAGGACGTTTTCGCCGGTGCTGCAATTCCTCGTGAAGGCGACGCCGGTGCCGCAGTCGTCTCCCATGTTGCCATAGACCATCGACACCACGTTGACGGCGGTGCCGAGGTCGTCGGGGATGTTGTGGACCTTGCGGTAGTCGATGGCGCGGCGGGTGTGCCAACTCCTGAAGACCGCCTCGATGGCGCCCCAGAGCTGTTCCTGGGGATCGTCGGGGAAGGGAGTGCCGCGCTTGGCCTGGATGATGTCTTTGAACTCCCGCACCAGCGCCGCCAGGTCCTCGGCGGGCAGATCGATGTCGCGCTCGACCTTCCGGCGCTTCTTGTACTCGTCCAGGACCTCTTCGAACGGTTCCTTCCCCAGCTCGTAGACCACGTCGCCGTACATCTGAACGAACCGGCGGTAGGAGTCGTACGCGAAGCGCGGATTCTTCGATCCCGAGATCAGCCCCTGCACGGTCTGGTCGTTCAGGCCGAGGTTGAGGATGGTCTCCATCATCCCGGGCATGGACACGGCGGCGCCGGAGCGGACCGACACCAGGAGGGGATTCTCGACGTCCCCCAATCGCTTGCCGGCCATCTGCTCCAGCTGCTTCAGGTGCCGCTCGACCTCTTCCCTGAGCTCAGCCGAAAAGGCACCCGCCTCGAGGTAGTCGATGCAGATCTTGGCGGAGATGGTGAAGCCGGGTGGGACGGGGAGCCCCAGGTTGGCCATCTCGGCCAGTCCGGCACCTTTGCCGCCCAGGACGTCGCGCATGGCGGCGGAGCCGTCGGCCCGGCCGTTCCCGAAGGAGTAGACGAAGCGTTCGACGGAGGGCATCGATGTCCCCCTGATGCTGTTGTACTTAGACCGGAACGGCGACCGGCAGCTCGTAGCGCCCACGGGCCGATTCATCGGGAATCGGTGTGGGATAGGCTCCCGAGAAACACGCGTGACAGAACTCTTTGGGGTCGCCGCCGGCGGCGCGCAACATCACATCGAGTGAGAGGTAACCGAGGGATTCTACACCGAGATGCCCACGTATCTGCCCGACGGTGTTGTTCGCCGCGATCAGCTCGGATTTCGAGGGCGTGTCGATTCCGTACCAGCACGGGCCGGTGATCGGGGGGGAGGCGATCCGGAAATGCACTTCCTTGGCGCCGGCCTGCCGGATCATCTGCACCAGGCCGCGCGACGTGGTGCCGCGGACGAGCGAGTCGT
>DATEGY010000099.1:0-3466 GCA_035279865.1 Gemmatimonadales bacterium
GCTGGGCCAGTTCTACGGGGACCGGCTGCACGAAGGGCAGTACTTCGATCCGGCGCTGCGGGACATCGAGGCGCTGATCACTTCCTCGCAACAGCGGGTCACCGGCGAAACGCGGGTGCGGCTCGCTCCCGGCCGCTTCCATGTGGTGGGCACCCGCAGCCCGTACTCGATGATGGACCGGAGTGTCGCGACGTATGGCGAGGAGAACCGCCTCTGGACCGGCGAGGAGGCGAAGGCCTTCGGCCGGCTGGCGGCGATTCCGAGCCTGCTGGCGCAGCGGGCGGGGCGGCCGAGGGCGTGAGAGGTAAGTGGTGAGAGGTGAGAGGGAACTGTTCCCTCTTACCTCTCACCACTCACCTGTCACCAATTTTGAGGCACTCACGATGCTCACATCCCGAATCCGTCTCGACCGCATCTCGTCGTCGACCAAGAACGCTCACCTTGCCCATGAGGTGATCGTGGGGGACGAGATCACCGCCGCCGAAGGGTATGTCCTGGCGGTGCGGATCCTCAACGACAAGTCGACCTACAACACGGTCGAGGATCTCTCGGGGCGGATGGTGTCCCTCCGGGCCGGGGACGTGCTGGCGGGAACGCTGGGCTGCCGTCGCGCGCTGCGGGGCTATGCCGGCGTCGTGCCCTCGCACATCGCGGTGGGGGACACGATCGAAGTGCTCAACCTCGGCGGAATCCTGGGCCAGTGCACCAGCGCCAACCCCGAGATCGGGCCGCCGTTCAAGGCGGAAGTGCTGGGGGCCATCCTGAGCTTTCCCGAGCTGGGCGACCGGGTGGGCCGCCCGGCGCACATCCGCGACCACGCCGTGCCGGGCGCGGAGGCGCTCGAATCGCGCGTGCCCGTGGTGTACGTGGCCGGCACCTGCATGAACGCGGGCAAGACCGTGGCGGCCACCGAGCTGGTGCGGGGGCTGACCCGGGCCGGCCGCAAGGTGGCGGCGGCCAAGCTCACCGGGGTGTCGCTGATGCGGGACTCCCTCTCGATGCTCGATGCCGGTGCGATCGCGGTGCTCACCTTCAACGACGTCGGTATTGCGACGACGCATGCCGGCGTCACCGTGTCCACGGCCAAGGGAATCTTCAACCGCCTGGCGCAGGCCCGTCCCGACGTGATCGTGGCCGAACTGGGCGACGGAATCCTGGGTGAATACGGCGTGCAGGACATCCTGCACGACAGCGAGCTGACCGGCGTGGCCGGCGCCTGGGTCATGGCCGCGCCGGACCCGGTGGGGTGCTGGGGCTCCGTCGAGCTGATGCGCCGGACCTTCGGTCTCGAAGTCACCGTGATCACCGGCCCCGCCACCGACAATGAAGTGGGACGCGACTACATCACCGCCGCCCTCCGGCTGCCGGCGCACAACGCGCTGCGCGACGCCGGCGGCCTCGTCGAGACCGTGGTCCTTTCTCTGGCGGCCCACTCTGCACCTATTCTGGCTTCGGTTTCCGCCTGATGAGCGGGAACTGGAAACGCAGAGGCGCGGAGAACGCGGAGACACGCGGAGGGCGGCTGGAGTACGGAGGAATTGCCTTGGTGAACTTCAAGTCTGAAATCTCCGCGATTCTTCGCGACCTCCGCGTCTCCGCGTTAGCGGTTGCTGCGCAATGCGAGTAGCAGTCATCGGAGCTGCAGGTTACGCCGCTGGGGAGCTGCTCCGGATCCTGCTCCAGCACCCGGAGGTGACGGAGGTCATCGCCACCAGCCGGAGCCAGGCGGGAAAGCCGCTCGGCAGCGTGCATCCGTCGCTGGCCACGGCCACCGACGCCCGCTTTGCCGGCCTCGAACCCGGCGAGGCGGCCCGGGGCGCCGACGTGGCGTTCCTGGCCCTCGAGCACGGGGAGTCATCGAAGGTGGCGGACGCGGTCTTCGACGCGGGGCCCGGACTCATCGTGGACCTGGCCGCCGACTTCCGCACCAGCGACCTGTCGCTCTACCGCAGGTATTACGGCGAGCACCAGCGCCCCGAACTGGTGGGGCGGTTCACCTACGCGCTGGCCGACGTGCTGGGCGCCGAACTCGCTGGCAAGCGGGCCCTCGCCGCTCCCGGGTGCTTTGCCACCGCGGCGGAACTCGCGCTCTGGCCGCTGGCAGGTGCGGGGTTGTCGCCGGCGCTCTTTGCCGTGACTGGTTCGAGCGGCAGCGGTGTACTGCCCAAGCCGACGACCCATCACCCGGCCCGGGCGCACAATGTCTTCGCCTATTCCGTCCTCGGACACCGTCACGAAGCCGAGGTGCTGCAGCGCTGGCATGAGTGGAACGGGAGTGACAAGGCCGAAGCGAGGTTGATGACGCACTCGGGGCCGTTCGTGCGCGGGATCTACCTGACGTTGCATGCGAGAATTGGGGGGGCAGGGGGGGGCAGTACATCCGACGGTCCGACGCTCCGACGGCCCGACGGCCACGAATTGGTCGCCCGGTACAAAGAGAGATTCGAGGGTCGGCCATTCGTCCGCATTCTCGACCAGCCGCCGGAGCTGACTCACGTCGTGGGCACCAACTACGCGCTGATCCACGCCGCCGCGAGCGAGGATGGCCGGGAGCTCCAGGTCATGGTGGCGATCGACAACCTCGTCAAAGGCGCGGGGGGGCAGGCGGTGCAGGCGATGAATCTTGCTCTCGGGCTTCCCGAAACGGCCGGGCTTCTCACGCTGGCGCCGTTTCCATGCTGAGGAACAGGACGGACAGGACGGACACGCATTCGTCAGGGACCAGCCGTCCTGACCGTCCTGACAGTCCTGACCATCGTTCTGCATTGCTCCCGGTCTACGCCCAGTTCCCTGTCCGTCCGGTTCGCGGCACCGGCTCCTGGCTCATCGATGAAGAGGGTCACCGCTGGCTCGATGCCTACGGAGGGCACGCGGTCGCCAACACGGGCCACAGCCACCCGCAGGTGGTGGACGCGATTGCCAGGCAGGCGGCGCAGCTCCTCTTCTACTCGACGGCGGTACCGCACCCCAATCGCGAGCGGCTGGCGGCGGAGCTGGCGAAACGGTGCCCGGCGCCGCTCGACCGCGCCTTCTTCTGCAATTCCGGCGCGGAAGCGAACGAGAACGCGCTGCACCTGGCCCGGAAGCACACCGGCCGGCAGCAGATCATCTCGGTTGGTGGCGGCTGGCATGGCCGGACGGTCGCCACACTCGCCGTCACCGACGGGGAGAAGTACCGCAACGGCGCCCGGCTGGCCGGAATGCCGCTCTCGACCGTGATCCCGTTCAACGACGCCGGGGCGCTCGAGGCGGCGGTGGACGAGACGGTCGCGGCCGTCATCGTGGAACCGGTGCAGGGCATGGGCGGCGCCAGGGCCCTCTCCCGTGAGTTCCTCGCGGCGGCACGCGCGGCCTGCACCTTTCGCGGCGCGCTCCTCATCTTCGACGAGGTGCAATGCGGGGTCGGCCGCTGCGGCGCTTTTACCGCGGCGGAAGCAGTTGGCGTCACTCCGGATGTGCTCACGAT
>DATEGY010000100.1:0-7278 GCA_035279865.1 Gemmatimonadales bacterium
TAGGCGGTCGCGCGCGGGGACAGCACCAGGTCGGCTCCGAGTGCCGCATACGATGCGTACGTTTCCAGCGCCCACAGCTCGGTGCAGATATTGAGGCCGAAGGACACCGGACCGGCATGATAGACCGGAAACGCCGGATCGCCCCGGTCACACCAGGTCGCCTCCCAGCTCCACGCCTCCTCCGGCAGGTAGTACTTGCTCCGCAGGGGCCGGAGTCCGTCGGCCGCCGACCAGAGGTACCCCTGATTCAACCGCCGCCCATGCTCGCACACCGGCCTCGTCCCCACGACGAACCCGGCACCCAGCTCCGGGAGATGGCGGAGGAGCTCGTCACTGTGCTCCTCGATGGCACTCCAGCGCACCGGATCCAGGTGCTGTGATTCCCACACCGGCTCGACTCCCGCGAACTCCGGCAGCAGCACCAGCTGAGATCCGCTGGACGCCGTGTGCTCGCAGAGCGCGAGCCAGGCCATGGCCAGCGCGCGGCTCTCATGGGGGAGCTCACAGACGGTGACGCGCATCCCGCTCACCAGATCCGTACGCGGTCGGCGGGAGCAAGGTAGAGCCGCTCCCCCGGTACCACGTCGAACGCATCGTACCACGCGTCCAGGTTCCGCACCGTGTTCATGCGGTACATCTCCGGCGCGTGATCGTTCCGCAATTGCGCCCGCAGCGCCGCCTCGCTGAGCTTGGCGGGAAACGCCTGCGCGAAGGCGATGAAGAACTGCCGGTCTTCGGCCCTGGTGCGGGGAGACGCGCGATACGCCTCGAAGGCCGCCGTCAGCCCGGCCAGGTCCGCGACGTTCTCGGTGCGGGTGAGGCGACCGTCCACGTGGAGTCCCGGGATCGGTTCGTAGGCGGAGAACTGCTTCACGATCGGTTCAGCCGCCGCCTCGAACGCGGCGGAGTCTTCGGTGGTCCACCACCGGTGCATCTCGCCGTCCGGTTGATAGTCGGCGCCCAGCACGTCCACGAAGTGGCTGATGTCATGCCCGATGACGGCCCCGATGGCACCGTACATGGCGGCGTCGGACGCCGTCGAGTCGTACTTCGGAGGCTGCAGCAGTGCCGCCGCGAACTCGTAGGCGTTTTGCTGGAAGATCAGCACGCCGCCCGGAATCTGAAGCGGCAGGACCCACTCGTGCTGGTCGTACGGCTGATCGAGACGGGCCAGCGCGCGCCGGTAGCTCCGCTCCGCGACGCGCCGGGCGTTGCCGAAGGCGTCGGCGGGGTCCACCACGAGGTCGTTCCAGCTCTCCCACTGTTCCGGGTAACCGAGCCCCACATACAACCCGTCCAGTTTGGCGAGCGCGATGGACCGGCTGCCCGGGGACAGCCAGGTCGCGTTCGCCACATGTTTCCGGAACGCGAGGGCCACGTTCTCGATGACCCCCCGCACCCGCGCCTTCTGCCCCGGTGAGAAATACCGCTCGGCGTACAGCTGACCCACCGCGCCGGACAGGGCGGCCTGGGTCGTCGCCAGGGCCCGCGCCTCCCGGGGACGCGCGTCGTCGTGGAGCGCGAGGGCGGCCTCCGCGAACGCCCGCGGCAATACGTCGGCGTACTGGTCGATCATGCGGGCACGGAGATAGTCTTTCCAGGACTCCAGGGAGCGCGACGCGACGAGGCTGGCGACACCCTTCACAGCCGACGGCTGCCAGGCCACGACGACCGGTTGATGCGACAGCCCCGCCGCGTCGAAGAAGGCGTTCCAATCCAGGCCCGGTGCCTCACGGGCGAAATCGGCACGGGACCACTGATGATCGGCATTGCGGTCCACCGCCGAGGCGTCGAGCGTCGCCTGGCTCTCCGCAATGGCGGTCTCGAGCGCCAGGACCGAGTCCGCGCGCCGCTCCGCATGGTCGAACCCCGCGAGCGCGAGCACGTGCGCGAGGTACCGGCGGTAACGGACGCGACGGGAAACGGCTTGAGAGTCCTGGCTCACGTACCGGTCGCGGTCTCCGAGTCCCAGGCCTCCCTGCACCAGGAAGGCCCCGTAGGCCTTTTCACCGTGGATGCTGTGTTCCACCGACAGACCGAGTACCAGTCCGGATGCGTAGACGCCGAAGTTCAGGGGGTCCACGTCGGCCTGCATCGTGCTCCCGAGCAGCCGGGTCAGCGCGACTTTGTCACCGGCACTGTCGATCCGGGCGAAGATCGGCTGGAGCGGGGCGATCCCGCGCCGCTCGATGGCCGCCTCGTTGAGGAGCGCGGACCGGAAGTCCGCAACCTTGCGTGCGAGGGTGCCCGGAGTGGCGTTGCGCGCGTCGTCGAGGACGGCCAGAACCTGAATGCGCGTCCGCTCATTGAGCTCGTCACGGACGGCCCAGCGGTCCCGGCCGGCGGGGATGACGGCCCGCGCGAGCCAGGCCCCGTTGGCGTAGGCGTAGAAGTCGTCCCCCGGCTTCACCGTCGGACTGACCGTGCTCTCCAGCTTCCCCTGCGCCCGGGATTCGGCGGCCAGAAACGGCCAGACGACCAGGGCCAGCAGTGCGATCCTCGTGGTGCGAATACGTGCCTCGCGGTTTGGATTCTTTCGCGAAGCTACCGGCGCCTCCAAGCGGGGGCGCGGCGCGGACCGACAACTTTGGATCACTTTCAGACATGATGACTCGCGCGCAGCTCATCGACGTCCTCTTCGTCATCCTGCCCCACTCCCTGCTCCTCGACATCGCGGGTCCCGCCGAGGCGTTCCGGCTGGCCAATCAGCACCGGGGGCTCTCAGGGCTGCCGCCGCGCTTCCGGCTCCGCTACGCCGCCCCGGCCGGACTCCAGGACACCTCGGTCGGGCTCGCGATCGCGAATCTCGAGCCGCTCCCTCAGGTGCTCAGCCCTCACACCTGGGTGGTAGTCGTCGGACAGCCGAGTGAGCACCTGGGGGAGGTGACCCCCGCGGTGGTGACGACGGCCCGTTGGTTGAACCGCTACCTGGGTGAGAGTCTGCGGCGCGACCTGGGTGACCACCGGCTGGTGACGATCTGCTCCGGCACACTCCTCGCGGCGCGCGCGGACCTGCTCGGCAGCAGGCGTTGTACCACACACCACGAGCTGTTAGGAGCGCTGCGCGCCCTGGCGCCGCGCGCACGGGTGATGGACAACCGCGTCTTCGTGGTGGATGGCCCGCTGGCGTCGAGTGCCGGAATCACGGCGGGGATCGACGTCGCCCTGCACCTGATCGGCGAAGAGTGCGGCGACGCGCTCGCGGCCAGTGTGGCCGAGGATATGGTGGTGTACCTCCGCCGTTCGGACCGCGACCCGGAGCAGTCCCCGTACCGGGGCGCGCGCGGCCATCTGCACACGACCGTGCACCGGGTGCAGGATGCGATCGTGAACGCGCCCGAGCGGGACTGGGACATGGCCGCGCTCGCGGGAGTCGGGAACACGACGGAGCGGCACCTGTTGCGGCTCTTTCTCGAGCACGCCCGCGTGTCCCCTCTCCACTACCTCCAGGCCATCCGGCTCGAGCGGGCGCGCCAGGCCCTCGAGTATGGCGCGAGCGTCACCCGGGCCGCCGAGTTCAGCGGATTCCGGTCGGCCCTGCAGATGCGGCGGGCGTGGAGCCGGCACTGGGGCGGGTCGCCGCGGGACGTCCTGAGAGCCACTCGCCGCGCCGGGTAGACCGCTCGCCGCACGCCGGTTGCACCCGGCGTCATCCCGGCCGAAACTTGTGGGCCATGACCGTCAAGCACGTGGGGCGTCCCCTGTTCGCGGCCAGTCTGGCCGGCTGCGGCGCGGCGGGACTCGTCCTCCGGAACGTCATCGTGTATGAGACGTTCCCCGCTTCGTCTCCGCTCCACACCGTCACCGCCATCGTCGCCGGCGTGCTGCTCGTGGCGGCCGGACTCGGACTCCTGACGCGATTCAGGTCCCCCGCGTCCGTCGTGGCACTCATCGTGCTGGCCCTGTGGGATCTGGTCCTCAATGTTCCAGGACTCTTCACCGCGCCGCGGAACGAGGACTCCTGGCTCGAAGTCGGGATGGCCACCATGGTCGTGGTGGCGGCGTGGCTGCTCACCGGCACCACCCGCCTTCGGGCCGCGAGGACGATTTTCGGACTCGCCCTGATCCCGGTGGGACTCTCGCACTTCTTCTTCTGGCAGATCACCCTGGGCCTGGTGCCGCCCTGGATGCCTGTGCCGTCCGTGTGGGTCGCATTGGTCGGCGTCGCCCACATCGCAGCCGGCCTCGGCGTGCTCTTCGGAATCCTCCCGCGGCTGGCCGCGCTGCTCGAAGCGGGACAACTAATCGTGTTCGCCGTGCTCGTGTGGCTGCCGCGGGTGATCGCGAAACCCTCCGCCCAGTTCAACTGGACCGAGATGCTGGGAACGCTGCTCATCGGGGCAGCCGCGTGGGTCATGGCCGACGCGCTGGCGGACGCGCGGTGAGCAGCCTCTACGCCAGAACCGTCTTTTTCGTGTCCGACGCCGAGCGTGCGTTGCGCTTCTATAAGGAAGAGCTTGGATTCGCGCAGGATTGGAGTTACCCGGAGGGCGGGCGGACTTATGTATGCCAGGTCAGCCTGCTCGGCTTCAAGCTGATTCTGAACCAGACCGACGACGACAACCGCTCCCAGGCGGGACAGGGGCGGCTCTTCATCGGCCTCGAGGACGAGCAGGGCGAACCGCTGCTCAAGCACCTGCAGGCGTTGGCGGTACATCCGGAGCGCCGGGAATGGGGGCGGCCGACGATGGTGATCAAGGACCCCGATGGGAACGAGATGTATTTCTGGGTGCCGAAGAACGACTGGTCGAGGCTCGACCCGCCGGCAGCCAGGCCGTGAAGGGGCAGCCGGGCCGTCCCCTGTTCGGCGTGGGCCTCGCCGCGTTGGGCATTCTGGATCTGGTCTTTCGCGACACAGTGATGTGGAAGGTTCTGCCGAAGGGCGCCCCCGCCCCGGCAGTCTGGTCGGTCGCGTCGGGGCTGTTGTTGATCGCGGTGGGCGTCGGAATTCTTTCCGGCCGCCTCCGAAACGAGGCGGTCAGGGTGCTGGTCGCCTTCCTGCTCGTTTGGGACGTGGTGATCGGCATTCCTCCCGTAGTGGAGTCCCCGCGAGTTGAGGTCACCTGGCTGGTGCTCGGCATGATGACCATCGTTCTGGTCGCAGCCTGGCTCCTGACGGGGACGACGCGCCTTCGGGCGGCCCGCACGATCGTGGGACTGTCGCTGATTCCCGTCGGGCTCTCTCATTTTTTCTATTTACAGACGACGCTGAACCTCGTCCCGACGTGGATGCCGGTGCGGGTGGTCTGGGTGTATCTGGCGGGGGCCGGGCACATCGCGGCGGGGGTCGCGGTGCTGTTCGGCGTGGTCCCGCGCCTGGCGGCCCTGATGGAAGCGGGGATGCTGATGGCGTTCGCCGTGCTGGTCTGGATCCCCAAGGTGAGCACGAGCCCGGGGATGCACTTCTACTGGACCGAGCTCCTGGGGACGTGGGTGATCGGGGCCGCGATGTGGGCCGTGGCGGACTCGTACCCCCTGCGCGTTCACGATCAAAGTCGTGAGCGGTCCCCATGAAGGGTAGGCACCTGCTGCTCCTTGCCACAATGCTGGCGTGCAACGAGGCCATCACGCCGCCGACATTCGATATCGATGGCCGGTGGGCCTACAACGTCGTCGATGCCGGGAGCGTGATGCAGGTGACACAGCAGGATGGCGCAATCACCGGCGAGGGGACCCGGTTCAGGAACGCGTTCGGGACCGATTCGTTTCAGGTTCAGGGCACGTACACGCCCCCGCTGGTTATTCTGCAGTTCGTGTACACCGGCTCGCAGGCCTGCAGCTACATCGCGACACTCCAAGACCCCGGCGTCACGATGGTTGGCACCATGACCTGCGGCGGCAAGCCTCCTGCCTCCATCAATTTCTCGCGCTGAACGGCGGGAAACTCCGCCGAGCCCACGGCCGTACCTCTTGTCGTGAGCATCCTGAACCTCGTCCTCTTTGCCATGATTGGAAGCGCGGCCCCGCACCCCGGGCAGACGCTGATCTTCGCTCCGCACACCACCTGCCCGGGCGCACCGGCCGCCGCGTTTCACTGGTGGCCCGGCACCTGGGACTATGCGACCCCCGGCTACGATCCCGCCGTGTCGACGGTGACGGTCAGCGACGATGGATGCACGTTCACGGAGGTGTTCGTGGACATCCACCAGCAGCGTCAACACACGACGATCCAGTACGACGCCACGGCGCATCGCTGGCAGCGCGTGGTCGTCGACCCCTTCCGGACGTACCGCTCGACCGGAGTCTTCGCCGCCGACGGGAGTATTGCGTTCTACGAGACGCCGGGCGACCGCGAGACCTACCGGCCCACGGACGCGGACCACGTCCATTTCATCGGGGAAAAATCCACCGACGGAGGAAAAACCTGGCGGGTGTTGTTCGATGCCACGTACACTCGCCGGCGGTAGACCCCGGCGGGTAATCCTTCAGGCCGTGGGCCGGGCCTCGAGCGCGGCGGCGAACGCCCCTGCCGAGTCGAACCGGTCGGCGGGCGTCTTGGCGATGGCGCGGTGGACGGCCTGTTCGACGTGCGCGGGTACGTCGGGGCGGCGGCGGGCCAACCGGGTCGGGGGATCGGCCACGATCTTCGCGATCAATCCCTGCACGTTGGGCGCCGTGAACGGCGGCTCGCCGGCGAGCATCTCGAACAACACACACCCGAGGGCGTAAATGTCGGCCCGATGATCCACGTCCGGATCGCCGACCGCCTGCTCCGGACTCATGTAGGCCGGCGTCCCCAGCGCGATGCCCGGCTCGGTCAGGCGGTTCCCTCCCGCCTGGGTCACGGCGAGGGCGATCCCGAAGTCCAGGACCATCGGCTGTCCCTCGTGCAGCAGGATGTTCTCCGGCTTGATGTCCCGGTGCACGATGCCCTTGCGATGCGCGTAATCGAGCGCGGCCGCCACACTCCGCGCGATCTCCACTGCGCGGCCTACCACCATCCGGCCGTCACGCTCAATGTGCGCGCGCAGGGACTCACCCTCGAGGCTGGGCATGACGTAATAGAGCACGCCGTCGGCTTCGCCGGAGTCGTAGAGCGCCACGATGTGGGGGTGAGTCAGCTGCGCG
Source organism: Gemmatimonadales bacterium (assembly GCA_035279865.1). Lineage (GTDB taxonomy): Bacteria > Gemmatimonadota > Gemmatimonadetes > Gemmatimonadales > GWC2-71-9 > 40CM-2-70-7. The sequence continues at coordinate 7,069 of DATEGY010000100.1, forward strand.
GCGACCCGGATCTCCTGGAGGAACCGGTCCATGCCGAGCACGGCGGCGAGCTCGGCGCGCAGCACCTTGATGGCCACGCGACGGTCGTGCCGTACGTCGCGGGCGAGGTGGACCGTGGCCATACCGCCCCGCCCCAGCTCGTGTTCGAGGTCGTAGCGGCCGGCCAGGGCGGCGCGGAGTCGCCCCGGCTGGTCTTCGGAATCCGGGCGA
>DATEGY010000101.1:0-2251 GCA_035279865.1 Gemmatimonadales bacterium
CACGTTCTACGACCTGGATGGCCGGGAGACCTCCACACTGACCTCCCGTGAGGGGACGATGCACGGGGCGGGGGACATGGAGGGGCGGGGCAACGTCGTGGTGGTCCGGGCGTCGGATGACGGCACGCTGCGCACCGAGAAGATCCAGTTCAACCAGCGCTCGAATCAGGTCAGCTCCGACCAGCCCTTCACCTTCGATACGCCGCAGCAGCACCTGAAGGGCGTGGGATTCACGTCCGATCCCGACTTCAAAGACCTGAAGGCGCAGCATGTCACCGGAACCGGGGGCAAGTTCGTGCTCCCCAACCAATGATCGTGGCGACTCTCGCGCTCCTTACGCTTCAGCAGCCGGCGGCGGGATCCCCGCCGCGGGACACCGCGGCCGGGAGACCGTGCGTGCTCGAGATCGACTCCCTGGCTAGCGTTCACCAGCTCGCCTCCGGAGCCGACACGAACGTCTACATGGCCGGCGGTGTCCTGGCCCACTGCAAGGGAACCGGGACCACCTTCCGGTCCGACAGCGCGGCGTATTACGGCGGCCTGAAGCGGTGGGACATGGTGGGTCGCGCGCACGTGGTGGACACCTCACTGACGCTCGACGCAAACCTGATCATCTACTATCTCCGGCAGGGGCGGCTCGACGCGCACAACAACGTCGTCGCGGTGAACCGGGGGAACCATTCCACCCTGCGCGGGCCGAACCTCACTTATTACCGGCCGGTCCAGGGCGTCCGGGACACGACCGAGACCTATGCCACCCAACGGCCGGTCATCGACTACCGGGGCGCGGCCGCGAGCGACACGAGCGAGCCGTACGTGATCGTGGCCGACCGCTTCCGCTCCAAAGGCGACGACCGCATGTGGTGGGGAGGCACCGTCACCGTCGACCGCTCGGACCTCGCGGCCCGCGGCGATTCGATGAGCATGGACCAGACCGCGGGCCTCGGTGTCCTGCTGGGACATCCGACGGTCACGGGCAAAGGCACCCAGGCCTACACGCTGACCGGGACCAGAATCGAGATGGGTTTCTCCGGCCGGGAGATGAACGCGATCCGTGCGCTGGGGAACGGGCGGGCCGCGGGCACCGACTGGACCCTGACCGCGGACACCATCCACATGAAACTGGCCGACCGGAAGCTCCAGCAGGCGTTCGCGTTTGGTCCGAAGGACTCCGTTCGCGCCCGGGCGGTTTCTTCGACCACGACGATGGTCGGAGACTCGCTCGCGATGGACACTCCGAACCAGACCATTTCCGAGGTCCGGAGTTACCGGCACGCGCACTCGACCTCGAAGCGTGACTCGACCATGGCCGACTCGCTGGCGGATTGGATGTCCGGAGACACGCTGCTGGCGCATTGGATCCAGACGCCCGATTCGACGGGGAAGCAACGCTCGACCTTGAACAAGGTCGTGGCGCGCGGAACCGGCAAGGCGTTCACGCATAGCTATCCCGCCAAGCCCGACAGCACGCGCCCCAAGTTGATCCAGCACGTGGATTCCGTGAGGACGGACACGGTGGTCGACCATCGCCCGTCCATCGACTACACCACCGCCGACCTGATCACGGTGGATCTGGCGAAGGGGCAGGTCACCCAGGTGACGGCGCAAGGCCATATCAACGGCTTCCACCTCGACCCCGTCCCCGTGAAGGACACCACCAAGGCCGACTCCGCGTCGAAGCCGCGTCCGCGTCCCCCGGTGAAGAAGCCATGATCGACGAGCTGCTGGCCAGCCGAGACCCCTCCGTGCCCCTCGCGGTCGTCGCGTTGCTGACGACGGCCGAAGAAGACGGCACCGGATATTTCGGACCGCTCGCGGTGGCGTACCGGGACGCCTACCTGCACGCCCGCGCCGCCACCGCCGGCGAAACGGGCGAGACGGGCACCCTCTCGGTGGACGACGCGCGCCACAACCTGAGCGCCTCCGTGCTGCCCCGCCTCGCCCTGCTGGGAGTCATCACCGTGCCGAAGGGCGAGCTCCATGGTGACAGCCCGGTCACGTTCGTGCCGGTGGTGTGGCGGGAGCTCTCGGCGGATGCGGCGGAGAACGCGGCGCGGCTGCGGCAAAGCGCCGAGCGCGCGCTCAAGTCCGTGGAGTCGCCGTCGGGACCCCATCCGGCCGCGCCCGGGGGCTCGAAGCTCGAAGCCAGTAACTTGATGAAGACGTACAAGGGGCGACGGGTGGTGAACGACGTCTCGCTCGCGGTGCAGCAGGGGGAAATCGTCGGCCTGCTGGGACCCAACGGGGCGGG
>DATEGY010000102.1:0-3729 GCA_035279865.1 Gemmatimonadales bacterium
CCCGTCCGGGAAGCCCTGACCCGCCTCGAGCGCGAAGGCTACGTGGCCACGCCCTCCGGCAAGCGCGCCCGTCCCATGGTCGCTCCGCTCACCAAGGACGACGTCTCGGAGCTCCTCTACATCGTGGGCGACCTGGAGGGACTGGCGGCCCGCCGCGCCGCGCTCCTCGCTCCCGCGCCGCGCCGCGCCCTGCTCAAGTCCCTGACCCGGATCAACGAGACCTTTTTGCGCGCCGCCAAGAAGCGCGCGGACTTCAACCGGCTCTACGAGACAGATGAAGAGTTCCACCGGAAGTACGTCGAGGCAGGCGCCGGACCTCGGCTCCGCGCGCTCCACGAAGCGGTCAAGCCGCAGGCCGAGCGGTACATCCGGATGTACGTGAGTCTCCTGGCGGGAGAGGCACCCGTTTCCGCTGGTGAGCACCAGGCGATCATCTCGGCAATCCGGGCGGGAGACGCCCCCGCCGCCGAGCGGGCGGTGCAGACCAACTGGCGGCATGCGGCGGAACGGCTTTCCCGCGCCATCGGCGACGCGGGCGAACGGGGCGGCTGGTAGCGGTTACAGACTGTTGGCGCGGTCCAGGATCCGTTTGCCCCGGTCCACCTGAACGTATTTGGCCCAGGCGTTGTTGAGCGCGAAGACCAGCGGCTTGCCGATCAACCGCTCGAGCCACGTCGGCATCAGAAAGGGCCGTGCCGCCTCGAAGTACCGATAGTACCGCTCGGCGTTGGCCGCCCCTGTTCCCGCAGCCTGCCGCGCCACAAAATCACCGCAGAACGCCGCCCAGGGCAGTCCAACACATCCGAGCACCCATTGCACCCAGGGCGCGTCGGGATCGCGAACGATGGTCGGGAGGAGATCCCGGGTCGTATCGATCAGGCCTGGCCAGTACTGAATGAACCGGAGGCGATCGAGGAACGGAAACTTCTTGTGAAATCCGTTCAGCACGTGGGTCATGACGCCCGGCGTGTTGATGGCGTGCAGCGCAAACGTCGTCAGCGCACTGCCTCCGCCGACCAGCAGGCGATCGTCGCCCGTGAGACGGTAGTACGTGTAGACGAGGTCGGAATCCCAGCACTGCAGCCGCGCGCCGGACGGAAAGAGCTGTCGCAAGCCGGCCGAGCCCAGGGGCTCCGAGATGGCGAGAAACGTCTGGGCGTGGAAGACGTTGCGCTCGAGGGGTGTTAGCGACCGGTCCGGCTTGTCGATGCAGAAAATGATCTGATCGGCGGTGACCGATCCCAGGTGCGTCCGGACCGTGTGATCGTCCCAGGAACGCGCTTCCGTGCTCTCATGGATCCGAACACCCAGCTCGAGCAGGACGCGTTTCAGCCCCTGCGCGTAGAGCAACGGATTGATGCCGTACGTACCCGGATACCGGATGCCGCCATAGTATTCGGTGGTGCCGAGGACGGATGGGAGCTGGTCGCGCGGGTAGAGCGTCTGCGGATACCCCAGCGTTTTCCGGGCCTCTACTTCGGCGTTGGCATCATCCCAGCCGCGCGCGTCGGAACCGACGAAGAGGCTGTCCTGGCTGAGGAGATCGCACGGGATGCCGTGCTGCTTCACCGCCTCGGTGATGAGCTCGATCCCGCGGACCGGGGCGTCCCAGAGGTCCCGAGCCCGCTCGGGGCCGTACCGGCGCAGGATCTGGGAGAGCTCGAGCTCCGAGTCCGGAGTCAGGAAGCCGGCACTGCGCCCCGTCGAGGAGCCCCCGCAGATGTTGCGGTCGAGCAGGACGACTTTGCGGCCCGCGAGTGCCAGCCGCCACGCGGCCGTGAGTCCGGACATGCCCGCGCCAACCACCAGGACGTCCGTTCGGACGTGATCGGTGAGCGGCGCCTGGAGCGGGTTCTGGATGCCGAGAAGAGTCGTGTACCACCAGTTTTGAACGATCATCTTGCCACTCCGGGAGTCAGCGCATGGGGTTGAAAATCGTGCAGGTAGATGCGTTCACCGACCGGCCGTTTGCCGGGAACCCCGCCGCCGTCTGCATCTTGAACGCGCCCCGGGAACCGCAATGGATGCAGTCCGTGGCCCGTGAGATGAATCTATCGGAGACCGCCTTCCTTTCGGGACGCCCCGACAGTTTCAACCTGCGCTGGTTCACGCCGGCAGCCGAAGTCGATCTGTGCGGCCACGCGACGCTCGCCACGGCGCACGTGCTCTGGTCTGACGGGCATCTTCCGACCGAGGCGACCGCGCGCTTCCATAGCAGGTCCGGCCTGCTCACCGCCGACCGGCGGGGTGACTGGATCGAGCTCGATTTCCCCGCCCAGACTGCCGCGCCTCACGACCCCCCGCCGGGGTTGCTCGCCGCCCTCGGCGTCCGTCCCCAGTTTGTCGGGAAGAACAAGACGGACTTCCTCATCGAGGTCGCCGGTGAACAGGACGTGCGCGGCCTCGCACCGGACTTCGGCAAGTTCCGCGACCTCCCCATCCGCGGCGTGATCGTCACCAGCCGCTCCGCCACCCCGGGTGCCGACTTCGTCTCGCGGTTCTTCGCACCGGGGGTCGGCGTCGACGAAGACCCCGTGACGGGCTCCGCGCACTGCGCCCTCGCGCCACACTGGGCCCCGCGGCTGGGCAAAGACGAAATGGTCGGGTACCAGGCGTCGGCACGAGGCGGCACCGTCCGGGTCCGGGTTGCCGGTGACCGCGTGAAATTGGGTGGCCAAGCCGTCACCGTCCTCAAAGGAGAGCTGGTGTGAACAAGACGCGGATCGCGGGATATCTCTTCGCCCTCGGCGCCGGCGCTACCTGGGGCACCACCGGCGTCCTGTCCACCGCGCTTTTCCACGGCGGCCAGGATATCACGGGGATCGGCTTCTGGCGCGTGTCCGTGGGCGTGCTCGGTCTCCTGGTCTACGGACTCTTCCATCCCGATCTGTTCAAGGTCGACTTGAAGGGCTGGCTCGTCGTGTTCGGCGGCGGTGGGTTCCTCGTCGCGGTGTTCGAGGTGGCCTACCCCTACGCCATCACCGGCGTCAGCGTCGCCGGCGCGGCCGCCCTTCTCTACCTCGCACCGGTCGTCGTCGCCGTACTCGCGCGGTTCATCCTCGGTGAGGCGCTGACGCCCTTGCGGATGTTTCTCGCGGTGCTGGTCATGATCGGAGTGGGCCTGACGGTGAGCGGCGGAGATGTCGGGGCGGTGCTCTCGGGGGGCCCCGGCTTCAAGACCGGAGTCCTGGGGGGGCTCATCGCGATGTTCTCGTACGCGGGGACCACGCTGCTCGCCCGCTGGTCGGTGCCGCGCTATGGAAGCATCCGGTCACTGTTTCTGGAGCTCGCAGGCGGCGTCGTGATGATGGCGATCTTCCTCACCATCTTCCACCGCACTCCCTTCACCTACAGCGCGCGGCCGGAAGGCGCGGCGGCGTGGGCGTTCTGCCTCGCGCAGGCCGTGGGGCCGGTGGTGGGCGCCAACTTCCTCTTCTTCGCCGGGGTCCGGCGGATCGACGCCGCCCCCACCGCCGTGGCCGCCACCGTCGAACCGGTCGTCGGCACGCTCCTGGCGCTGGTGCTCTTCAGCCAGCATCTCTCCGCCCTCGGCTGGCTCGGGCTCTTGCTCGTGGTCGGCGGCGTGGCCACCAGCTACCGGAGTGAAGCCCGGGACTAGTACCGTTCCTCCGTGTTCGCCTGGCGCGCGTCAACAGCCCCGCCACAACGTTGGAACGGCACTAGAACTCCAGCTCGACACCGAGCCGGAAGAGACGGGGCGGTCCGTAC
>DATEGY010000103.1:0-3506 GCA_035279865.1 Gemmatimonadales bacterium
ACTCGGGTGCGACCCTTCGAGGTGAGGGAACTTCCCCGGAATTCGCGCACCGCGATTGAACATCAACGACACCTGCTTCTTGTCGCTCACCTGGACGAAGGTCGCAAAGTCGCCGTCGTAGCCGAAGGTGAGCGTGCCGTATTTCACGAACTCGGTCATCCGGCGGTCGGCTCGCAAGATGATCTCCCGAACGCGCCGGATGGTTGGCTCCATGGGAGGTTTCTTCTCCGCGAACCAGCGCTCGACCTCGGGGCCCGGCTTCATTCACCCGACTCTACTCGAGTTCGACCATAACCGTTCGAGCCCTTCCGTAGTTTCCAAAGATTGATGAAAGCGTTGGCAACTCTCGCGTTGGTGCTGCTATTGGCAGCCTGCAACGGGCCGACGTCCAGTACGTCTCCGACGCCGAGCGCCACCCCGGTCGCCGCATCAACCGCGTGCCCGGCCGTCGGGAAGGCCTCAGCAGCTGTGCTTCCAGCAGCGACTCTCGGCACCCATCCGACGATTTTCTATACGGATGAGCCGGCGGCAAACGGCGGACCGGTCGCGGACAGCCTGGTCCGATACGACGTGACCACTGCATCGAAGACCGAGATCCTGAAGACGGTGATGAGCGAGGCTCAAGTGTCGCCGAATGGCCAGTGGATTGCGCTCGCGACACAAGTGGACGGTCACGCCGCCCTCCAGCTCGTACGGACCGACGGCAAGTACTTGCAAACGCTGCTCTGCGCTCCGACGAACGGGAGCGTTCGCGGGATCGTGTGGTCACCGGACCAGAAGTCGCTGCTGTTCTCCGCGAGCAGCGGCTCCGGGGCGCCGCCGATCTATCTGCTCGATCTCCGCAGCGGCAAGTTGCAGACGGAAGTCCGCAACAATAGCCTCAGTCTTGACTACGCGCCGGTGTCCTGGCTCGATGGGAGCCGCTTGCTCGTCGTCGGCCGACCGCTTGGACCTGAGCCCGGACGTGAGCTTCGAGTACTCGACGTCAGCCGGGGCGCTAACCAGCAAGCTTCCGACCTGGCCTTGCTGGTCACCTCGGCGGCCCAATGCTGGGACGCGGACAACGCGGGAGCCACCATCTACATCAGCGAATGCAAGGGTGCCTTTAGCGATGTCGGCGGCGGGACGATGCGCGGCCCGAGCACCATCAGCGCCCAACCAGCCACCGATGGACAGAAACAGGTGGTGTTCACCCATCCGAAGCTGGCCGTCACCGGACTACGGGCAGCTGGGTCGAACCAGCTCCTTCTGAGCGTTGGCAACCAGGAACCGGGCAATAGCTCGGCGACCAGCATGAACGGACTCTGGAGAGTCAATACCGACGGCTCGGGACTCACGCGGCTGCTGGCATCGTCAGCCGGTCAGCAGGGTCAATTCGCCGTCTACAGCCAGGCCCCCTGGGCGACTGTTTCCCGGGATGCCAGCCTTTACGCGTTCCAGGTCAGCGGCGCCGCAAAGCCTCCCTCCTACTCGCTGGTGCTCGGACCAATCGCGGGCGGGCCGGCCACGACCTTTGCGTCGCGCGCGGACGGCGGATTGCTCCTCGTCGTCGGCTGGACCACGAGCTGATTCAGGTCTAGCGAGCCCTCGCCGCCATAACGGCCTTGGCCCGGGCCCGCATCTTCTGGTGCACGCCGTCCATCCAGGGGATGTCCTTGGGGAGGAACTGCTTCGGGACCTTGGCCACGACGGTGTAATTCGCGTCGCAGACGTTGGCGATCCGTGAACGAGCCGCCTGCGATACGAGCTGGTAGGTGTCCATGATCGAGAGTCCCGTGTCCTTCGCGAGCCACTGAATGATCTGCGTGTGCGCAATCCGATAGGCGTCCTCGAGCGGCCGGTAGGAGCCGGCCACCATCAGGGAGTCATCGTTCTCCAGCCGGGGCCACTCGCTGAAGACGCCTTTGACCACCTCGACGGTAAGGACGGTGTTCATCGCGCCCTCGACGGCGACACCGCAGGCCTCTCCCTCCCCCATCGTGTAATGGCCATCTCCAAGGGAGAACAAGGCGCCAGGGACATTCACGCCGAGGTAGATGGTTGCCCCGGCCTTCGCCTCTGGTGTGTCCATGTTGCCGCCGAACATTTCCGGCACCAGGACGTTGCGAACCTCGTAGGCTGCCGGCGCGACGCCGATCGTGCCGTGGAATGGCTCGAGCGGAAAGGTGGTCCCGTAGTCGGAATCGAGCGCCCGGAACAAGACGTTGCCCGCCGCCTTGTCGACCTTGTACATCCAGACCCGCTCCGGGAGCGGCTCCTGCAAGGTTGCGGTGAAGTGCGTGCCGGTCAGGGCCCCGAAAAGCGAAACGGTGCAACTGGCCGCCCAGTCGCGTGCCGGCTGGACGTCGATCAGGTGAATCGCCAGCGTGTCGCCCGGCTCAGCGCCATCGACGTAGAACGGCCCGGTCTGCGGATTGATGAAGGGGTACTCGATTGACTTGCTGGGCAGGTCCTTTTCGGAGCGGATCCGGCCGGCGAAGCAGTCCTCGGTATAGAGGTCGAGGACGTCGCCCGGCTTGATCCGGGCGATCGGCTCGACGCCGCCGAAAGTCCAGGCGTATTGCTTTTCGGTCGGGACGATCCGCTTGACGTCGATGGTCTCGATCATATGCCTGCCTCCCTACTGGTAGATGCCCTTGCCGCCGCTGACTTCGAGCGCCAGGAGCAGTTGGACAACCAACACCTTCATGGCGTCCGGCCAGTCGTCCGTCTTGTACTCAGTCGATCTCGAGTTGGTCTTCTTCACATCCGGGATTAGGCTGCAGGTCTCGGCGATCGTCGTGGAGTTCCATTCGATCCCGATCGTGATCGGTGGCTTGAGCACATAGGGCTTGAACGCGTTGTTCTTCAGCGCCCTTGCGGTCCCCTGCCGGATCTCCTCGGCCGCGACCTCCGGGTGTTTGAGGACGGCCGCGTACTTGTCGATCCCGTCCTTGACCGCGACCGTCTCCACCCAGGGCAGCACGCGCTTGGCCTCCTCGCAGACCGCAACATCCCCGGCGACCAGCGCCACCGGGACCCCGTAGTGTCCAGCGAGCCCAGCATTCAGGCGCGTTTCGCCCGTCGCCTCGCCGTTCAGGAAGATGTTCTGGACCTCCTTGCCCAGCATGGTGTGGTTCAGCACGCCGCCCTCCGTCCCGGCGCAGGAGTGGTAGCCAACGAAGACCGCCGCCCCGTAGCTGCCGTCCAGCCCCTGGAGCATGCAGAGCGGCTTGTGGAACCCCTTGATCACCTTCGCCCGCTTGTCCAGGTCGTGTATTAGAAGGTTGCGCATGATCCAGTGGGAGTCATTGACCAGGACCGCCTCGGCGCCGGCGTCATAGGCTCCCGCAATGGCGGCGTTGGCATCGCTGGTCATGTACCGCCGGCAGGTCTGGTACTCGGAGCCGGTCGGCAGGACATCCTCCGGGTCGGTAACCCCCGAAATGCCCTCCATATCGACGGAGACGAAGACCTTCAACGCGATCCCCTCCCTTCCGAAGATCGACGCCCCCACAAACCAGTTG
>DATEGY010000104.1:0-2235 GCA_035279865.1 Gemmatimonadales bacterium
TGGACTACGTCTTCACGGGGTCTCAGAAGGCGCTCGCCCTGCCTCCGGGGCTCGCGTTCGGCGTCGCCTCGCCGCGGATGCTGGAGCGTGCCAAGACCCTGCCGTCGCGCGGGCTCTACTTCGACCTGGTCACTTTCGAAAAGGCGAGCGCCAAGTACTCGCCGACCAACACGCCTGCCCTGTCGCTCTTTTTCGCGCTGGACGTCCAGCTCGCGCGCATCGACGCCGAGGGAGGCATCGAGGCGCGGTGGAAGCGGCATGACGACATGCGCAAGACGACCGAGAAGTGGGTCGACAAGACCGGTCTCTCCTATCTGCCTCCCGCAGGCCGCCGGAGCTGGACCGTCTCGTGCATCAAGATGCCGAACGGCAAGATTTCGAAGGACCTGGTCGCGGCGGTGAAAAAGGAAGGGTGGGTCATCGGCACCGGCTACGGCGGGGTCAAGGATTCGACTTTCCGCATCGGGCACATGGGTGACCACTCCGTGGCGTCCCTCGAGAGCCTTCTGGCCCTCATTCAACGGATCCTGGGATGAGCATTCGGGTCGTCATCGCCGACAAGCTCGGCGACGCGGGGATCGCCCTGCTGGCGTCGTCGCCGGAAATCCACGTCGTGAACCTCGCGGGGAAGTCACGCGAGGAGCTCGAGGCCGCGCTGACGACGGCCGAGGCGCTCATCGTCCGCAGCGAAACGAAGGTGACGGCGGAGATGATCGCGAAGGCGCCGAACCTGAAGGTCGTGGCGCGCGCCGGGATCGGCGTCGACACGATCGACGTGGCGGCCGCCACCAAGCGGGGAATCGCGGTGATGAACGCCCCCGGCGCCAACACCGTATCGGCCGCGGAGCACGCCATCGCGCTCCTGCTCTCGCTCCTCCGGCATATCCCGGAGGCCGCCGAGACCATGAAGCAGGGCGGGTGGGACCGGAAGCGTTTTGAAGGGAGTGAGCTGCGTGGCAAGACGCTGGGCGTGGTGGGACTCGGGCGGATCGGGGGCTACGTGGCGCAGGTGGCCCACGCGTTCGGGATGACGATCATCGCGTATGACCCCTTCGTGGCGCCCCAGCGGGCCGTGGAGCTGCAGGCCCGTCTTCTTCCGATCGAGCAGCTCTTGGCCGAGGCGGACATCATCACGCTGCACGTGGCCCTCACCGACGAAACCCGCCATCTGCTCAACGCCCAGCGCCTCAAGCTCATGAAGCCCACGGCTTTCCTGGTGAACACCGCACGGGGAGAGCTGGTGGACGAACTGGCCCTGGTGGCGGCGGTGAAGGAGAAGCGAATCGCGGGCGCGGCGATCGACGTCTTCGCGGAGGAGCCATTGCCGAAGGACTCTCCCCTGCGGGGACTCGAGCGCGTGCTCCTGACGCCGCACCTCGCGGCGTCGACGTCGGAGGCGCAGAAGCGGGTGGCTATCGAGATCTGCACCGCCGTCCGCGAGGCGCTCCTCCGGGGCGATCTCTCGACCGCGATCAATTTGAAGAAGTAGAGTTACTTACTTTTCGAACGTCCAGCACGCTCCTTCGACTTGGGGCGTTTCTTGGAAGCTGGTGCCGCCTTGAGGTTGAAGGGCTGTAACCACACGGGGGCCAAAGCATTTCGATACCGAGCACTGGGTGCTCAAAGAAGCTCAGTATTCGCAACATGGCACCTTGGTGAGTTTTGGCCGCACGGTACTCGGAACGACCTACTCGTACCCCCCCCAAGTATCCTATCCCTCCCATCCGGGGGCTTACCCTCGGTCCTGGGTTTCTGAAGGCAAGCACGCCAACTATGAGAACCAGTCATCGTGCAATAGCGGCGGGTTCTTGGGGGTTGATACGTGCGTGGACAACTCTCAAGCCGCCCGGTTTCAGGTTAGCTCGACCGCCAACCTCGGCAGCCGCTCCCACCATACCTCCTCCCAGGATTGCATGGTGAGCAACAACCCGTCCTACGAGTATTACGCTGGCGGACGCGTTGAGTGCTACTGGACCATCAAGCCTTTCCGGGGGTGGGTGCCAGACAGCATCGGCGGAGACCAATCGACCGACTACAGCGACATTCTTTGGGCTCGCGGCTTCTGACTCTTGATGCGAGGCACTGCATGAGGCGACTCACCATTCTACTCTTTGGGCTCTTACCCCTCGCAAGCCCCGTCACCGGGCAGCGGCTACCTCCCCCCATTCCCTCAGCCGCCCCGCCGACTTTCACGGCCTCGTCGAGGGTGGGGGGAGAACTCGGGCGGCAAGGTCG
>DATEGY010000105.1:0-7079 GCA_035279865.1 Gemmatimonadales bacterium
GCGATGAAGTCCGGCATCGGGACGTGGGGCACCCGGGTCGCCGGAGGGGCGATCGTCGCCGCGATCGTGGTGACCAATGCGTTCGGCGATGTCGTGGACGTCCATACCGGGCGGATCCTGGCCGGGGCCCGGGATCCCGGCCGCGGGGGGTTTGCCGGAACGACCGCGTATCTCATGGCCCACGGCCTCGGGGGCGGATCCGGCACCCACACCACCCTGGGGGTGGTGGCGACGGACGCCGCATTGACGAAGGCCCAGGCCACGCGCCTCGCGCTCCTCGCCCACACCGGCCTCGCCCGCGCCGTCTCGCCGTCCCACACCTCGCTCGACGGCGACGCGTTCTTCGTCCTGAGCAAGGGGGACGCCGAGGCCGACTGGCTGGCCGTGCAGGCCGCGGTCCCCGAGGTCGTCGCGGAGGCGGTGATGCGCTCGGTCACGACCGCGCGGACGCTCGGCGGTGTCCCCGGTCTCGCCGGCTAGCGTCGCCCCCCACGATCATGTCCGGGAGCCGGGGGGCGCGGGCCCCCCGGGAGGTGGGCGGCCGCCTTTGACGCGGCCGCGGCCAAGGGCTACGCTACGGGGTGGCCGGCATCCCCCGGGGGAGCCGGACCCCCGAGTCTGCCGCAGTCTCTGTCCGGTACTGCCCTGCAGACTGGAACGGAGGAGTTCCGCATGTTGCTCGCCGTCGATGTCGGGAACACCCAGATCAAGCTCGCGCTCTACCGCGACCACGGACGCGTGGCGAACTGGACCATCGCCACCGATCGGGGTCGCACCGCCGACGAGTACGCCATGCTCTGGCAGCAACTGTGCCGGCACGCCAGCGTCGAATTTCCGGATATCAGCGCGGTGGCGATCGCGAGCGTGGTTCCCCCGCTCGCGGCGACGTTCCGGCAGCTCTGCCAGACCTATCTCGGGTGCGTCCCGCTGGAGGTCGGCCCGGGCATCCGGACCGGGATGCGGATTCTCTACGACAATCCGCGCGAGGTCGGCGCGGACCGCATCGCCAACGCCATCGCCGCCTACGCGGCCTACGGCGGCCCCACGATCATCGTCGACTTCGGCACCGCGACGACCTTCACGGCGATCTCCCCAGACGGCGACTTCCTGGGCGGGGCGATCTGTCCCGGGATCGGCATTTCGCTCGACGCCCTCGTCCAGCATGCCGCGCAGCTGCGCAAGGTCGAGATCATCCGGCCGCCGTCGATCATCGCCCGGAACACCATCGCGGCGATCCAGTCCGGGGTGCTGTACGGCTTCGCCGGCCAAGTCGACGGGATGGTCGCCCGGATGCGCCAGGAGTTGGGGGGACGGGCCACCGTCGTGGCGACGGGCGGCTACGCGGCGCTGATCGCCTCGGAGACGCCCTCGATCGCCCACGTCGATCCGCTGTTGGCCCTCGACGGCCTGCGCATCTTATCGGAGCGCAACGCGGGCGCGGAGGGGGCAGGAGAGGCGAGAGGGCGAGTCTAACAGTCGTCGGGATGAAGCACGTGGTCAGCGTGAGCTTGGGGAGCAGCACTCGGGACAAGCGGGTCGAAACGGACATCCTGGGCGAGCGCTTCATCATCGAGCGGATCGGCACCGACGGCGACACCGCCCGCTTCCGGACGCTGGTGCGGGAACTGGACGGGCAGGTCGATGCGATCGGCATGGGGGGCATCGACCTCTTTCTCCGTGCGGGCGGGGCGCGGTACCAGATCCGCGACGCCGCCCGGTTGATTCGGGGCGTGAGCCACACGCCGGTGGTGGACGGCGGCGGCATCAAAAACTCGTGGGAGAAGTATCTGATCCTCGAATACCTTCCCAGCGAAGCGGGGGTCTCCTTCGCCGGCCGCCGGGTGCTGCTGGTCAGTAGCGTCGATCGGTACGGCATGGCCGAGGCGTTCGCCCAGGCCGGGGCCGTGACGCTCTTCGGGGATTTCTACTTCGCGCTCGGGCTCCCAATCCCGATGCGCACGCTGGGGACGGTGCGGCTGCTGGCCGCGTGTCTGCTGCCGATCCTGACCAAGCTGCCGTTTCAGATGCTCTACCCGACCGGGGAGAAGCAGGAGCGGAACACCCCCCGCTACCCGCGGCTCTTTCAGTGGGCCGAGGTTCTCGCGGGGGACTTTCACTTCATCCGGCGGTACATGCCGGCCGACCTGGCGGGCAAGACCATCCTGACCCAGACGGTGACTCAGGAGGACACCGAGGAGTTGCGCCGCCGCCGGGTCCGGACGCTGATCACGGTGTCCCCCGAGATGGAGGGGCGGTCGTTTGCCACGAACGTCCTGGAGGGGATCGTCCTGGCGCTGTCGGGACGGCGGAGCGAGGAGCTCCGGCCCGAGGACTATGTGACGTGGCTCCTGCGCGCCGGGTTCCGGCCGCGGATCGCATCGCTGACAGCGGCGGAGGCGCGGGGGTGAAGCCGCGATGAGCGGCGCGCACGCGGCGGACGGCGCATGACGGGTCCCCGCGGACGGTTCGCCTTCATCCTGCATCCGCTCTACGTCTCCCAGTACGCCCAAAAATTTCCGATCACCCGGTTCCTGCCCGACCGCCTGGTGGAGGCCGTCTTCCGCGTCGTCCCCCCGTTCGAGGCCTCCCACATCACCGGGATCGTGTCGAGCACGGGGGCGCAGGCGGAGGGGTGGTTCATCGCCCTCCCGTGGACGCCGCGCGTGCTGCTGGCCGCCCCACCGCCGCTTGTCTACCGCCGCCTGATCCAGGCCGGGCACATCGCCGAACGCCTGGGGGCCGGCATCGTCGGGCTGGGAGCCTTCACGAAGGTGGTCGGCGACCGGGGCGTCACGGTGGCGAACGCCCTCGAGATCGCCGTCACCACGGGGAACAGCCTCACCGTCGCCACCGCCATCGAGGGAGCGCTCCTCGGCGCGGAGCGAATGGGGATCGACATCCCGTCGGCGGAGGTGGCCGTGATCGGCGCGACCGGGTCGATCGGCACCGCCTGCTGCCGGATCCTCGCGCGGCAGGTGGGCGGGCTCATCCTCGCCGCGCGCACGCGCACCCGGCTGGACGCGCTGGCCGAGCGCCTCCGCGGGGCGGGGCGTGGCCGGGTCCGGGTGACCACCGACGTCCGCCGGGCGGTGGGGGTGGCCGATCTCGTGATCACGGTGAGCACCGCTACCGACGTCCTCATCGAGCCGGAGGACCTCCGCCCGGGGGCCGTGGTCTGCGACGTCGCGCGCCCGCGAAACGTCTCCCGGCTCGTCTACGAGCGCCGCGGCGACGTGCTGGTCATCGACGGGGGGGTGATCGAGGTCCCGGGGCCAGTCGAGTTCGGCCTCGACTTCGGGTTCCCGCCGCGGTCGTGCGAGGCGTGCATGGCCGAGACGATCCTCCTCGCCCTGGAGCGGCACTACGAGGACTACACGCTGGGCGCGGATGTGGCGCTGGACAAGGTCGACGAGATCCATGCCCTCATGCGCCGGCACGGGTTCCGGCTCTCGGGGTTCCGGCGGTTTGAGCGAAGGATCTCCGACGATGAAGTCGACGCGATCCGCCACGCGGCGCGCGCGGCGCCCGCCGCGGGGACGGTCCCGCTCGGACTTTGACAACCGTATCCGCTTCCGCTATACTTCCTGGCGTCGTACACGATGCCGAGACTGAGGGGGTTCCCTCAGTCTCGTCCCCTCTTCAAAGGGACGCGATCTCCTCCGAGGTGGACCGACCGGCATGGGCGAGAAGGAAACCATCCTAACCCCCGAAGGGCTCCGCAAGCTTGAAGACGAGCTCGAATTCCTCAAGACGGTCAAGCGCAAGGAAGTCGCCGAGCGAATCAAGCAGTCGAAAGAGTTCGGCGACCTGATGGAAAACTCCGAGTACGAGGACGCCAAGAACGAGCAGGCGTTCATCGAAGGCCGCGTCCTCACCCTGGAAGGCATGCTCCGGAACGCCAAGGTCATCGACAATCACGAGGTCCGCTCCGACGTGGTCACGGTGGGGAGCACCGTCCGGTTGACCGACGAGGGCGGAGAGGACCTCACCTACACGATCGTGGGGTCCCCCGAGGCCGACCCCCTGCACGATCGGATCAGCAACGAATCCCCGGTGGGGCGGGCGCTCCTCGGCCGCCGCCGGGGGGACACGGTCACGGTGAAGGCCCCGGCCGGGACGATACGTTACACGATCAAAGCGATCAAGCGCTGACCGACGCTCCACCCTCCCGGCATTTCCGTCCGCTCCGCCGCCGCACCCCATATCGAAGGGTTGACTTTCGCTATCGGAAGATAGGATCTATCGGTGTCCGGGCTCCCGGGGCGATGGGAATACTCAAGATTGTGAGGCGCATGGCGTCCCGCCGCCGTTTCCTGCAGGAGTCGGAACGGGCACGAAGAAAAGAACCACACGGGCCGACGCGGCCTGCGGACTGGCGGTGGGAATGGTCGGGGGAGGGGCCAACGTATTTCCTAGTAGCCAGCGACGTCGGTTCCGTTGAAGGACACATTCCTTCACGCTCTGCCGGGCCCCCGGGACCTCCGGGGATGAGAACAGTCGGGTGGCTGGATTCGTAGAAGCAGAAGGTAGTCGGTATCACCGGATCGCGTCGCACAGAGCCTGGCAGGGAGGAGGTCAGCCGCGAGATGTTTGAACGGTTTACGGAGCGGGCCCGCCGCGTCATCATCCTCGCGCAAGAGGAAGCGAAGCGGCTGAACCACAGCGCGGTTGGGACGGAGCACATCCTGCTCGGCATCGTCCGCGAAGGGGAAGGGGTTGCCAGCAAGGTCCTGGAGTCCCTGAACATCAGCCCCGAGCGCGTGCGCGCCGAGATCGAGAGCGCGATCGGCCGCGGCGAGCGGACCCCGCACGAGGAAGTGACGTTCACCCCGCGCGCCAAGAAGGTCCTGGAGCTGGCGCTTGATGAGGCGCGCCGGCTCGGCCACAACTACATTGGGACGGAGCATCTGCTGCTCGGTCTGATCCGCGAAGGCGAGGGTGTCGCCGCACGGGTGCTCGAGGCGATGGGCGCCGATCTGGAGCGCGTGCGGTCGCAGGTGGTGTACCTTCTCGGCGAGGAGGGGACCGCCTCCTACACCAAACAGGCCAGCAAGACCCCGACGCTGGACGAGTTCGGGCGCGATCTCACCAAGCTGGCGCGCGAGAACAAGCTGGATCCGGTGATCGGCCGGGAGCGGGAGATCGAGCGGGTGATCCAGGTGCTCTCCCGCCGCACCAAGAACAACCCCGCGCTGATCGGCGAGCCCGGCGTCGGCAAGACGGCGATCACCGAGGGGCTCGCGCAGCGGATCGTCCGCGGCGACGTGCCCGAGGTCCTCCGGAACAAGCGCGTCGTGCAGCTCGATCTGGCCGCCCTCGTCGCCGGCACCAAGTACCGCGGCGAGTTCGAGGAGCGGATGAAGAAGGTGATGGAGGAGATCCGCAAGGCCCAGGGCGAGGTCGTGCTCTTCGTGGACGAGCTGCACACCCTTGTCGGCGCGGGGGCGGCGGAGGGCGCGATCGATGCGAGCAACATCCTCAAGCCGTCGCTGTCGCGGGGCGAACTGCAGTGCATCGGGGCGACCACTCTCGACGAGTACCGAAAATACGTCGAGCGGGACGCGGCGCTGGAGCGGCGGTTTGCGCCGATCCTGGTGGCCGAGCCCAACGTCGACCAGACGGTGGAGATCCTGCGCGGCCTGCGCGAGCGGTACGAAGCGCACCACGGGGTAAAGATCAGCGACGAGGCGCTCGTCGCGGCTTCGGTGCTCGCCGACAAGTACATCTCGGACCGGTTCCTGCCGGATAAGGCGATCGATCTGATGGACGAGGCGGCGAGCAAGATCCGCCTGCAGGCCAGCTTCCTTCCCCAAGAGGTCCGCCAGGCGCTGGACAAGGCGGAGCGGGTGCGGCGCGAAAAGGAAGAGGCGATCAAGGGCCAGGATTTCGAGAAGGCGGCGAGCCTGCGGGACAAGGAGAAGGTCCTGCGGCAGAAGCTCGAGGAGCTGGAGAGCTCCTGGAAGACCGACAAGGGCCGCGACATTACCACCGTCTCCGCCGACGATATCGCGGACATCGTGTCCAGCTGGACCGGCATCCCGGTGATGCGCCTGGTCGAAGAGGAGACCGAGAAGCTCCTGCGGATGGAGGACTCGCTGCACCACCGGATCGTCGGCCAAGACGAGGCGGTGCACGCCGTGTCCCGTGCGGTTCGTCGGGCGCGCGCGGGCCTGAAGGACGCCCGGCGGCCGATCGGCTCGTTCGTTTTCCTCGGACCCACCGGCGTGGGGAAGACCGAACTCACGCTGGCGCTGGCCGAGTTCCTCTTCGGGGACGAGGGGGCGGTGATCCGGATCGACATGTCGGAGTACACCGAGCGGCACACCGTCTCCCGGCTCGTCGGGGCGCCCCCGGGTTACGTCGGCTACGAAGAGGGCGGCCAGCTGACCGAGCAGGTCCGTCGGCGCCCCTATTCGGTCGTCCTGCTCGATGAGATCGAGAAGGCGCATCCGGAGATCTTCAACGTGCTGTTGCAGATCCTGGAGGACGGCCGCCTCACCGACGCACAGGGGCGGACGGTCGACTTCAAGAACTGCGTGATCATCATGACCAGCAACGTCGGCGCGCCGCAGATCCAGCGCGACTCCGGGTTCGGGTTCCGCGGCACGGAGAGCGAGCAGCTCGAGGCCGACCGGAGCTACGACCGGATGAAGACCCAGGTGATGGAGGAGCTGCGCCGGACCTTCCGGCCGGAATTCCTCAACCGGGTGGACGAGATCATCGTCTTCCGCCCGCTGACGCGCGAGCAGATCACGTCGATCGTGAACATCTTGATGGAGCGCGTGAAGCGAGAGATCCGAGGACAGGGGATGTCGCTCGTGATCACGGACGGGGCGCGCGACCTGCTGGCCACCGAGGGGTACGACCCGCAGTACGGGGCGCGGCCGCTCCGGCGGGCGATTCAGCGGTTGGTGGAGGATCCGCTCTCCGACGACATGCTGCGCGGAAAGTTCCACGCCGGGGACGAGATCGTCCTGGACGCGCGCGAGGGCACCGTGGTCTTCGAGAAGCGGCGCGAGCCCGTGGCGGCGGACAAAGGGACCTAAGACGCAGGCGGCGCACAAGTCGACGGCGGCCCG
>DATEGY010000106.1:0-4743 GCA_035279865.1 Gemmatimonadales bacterium
TGCCGGCCACTTCCTGTATCTGGAAATCCCTGATGCGTTCTTCGGGGCGGTGGACACCTTCTTGAAAGGCGGGTGGCCTGAGGGGGCCCATTGAGAAGCAGGTCCTTCGCTCGGGGCCTTCGGCCCCTACCCTCAGGATGACACCCCCCTTTTTTTGTCTACTTGAAAACGAGCGACGGTTGTCATCCTGAGCGCCGAAGGCGCGAAGGACCTGCTTTTCCGGGACACGTAGCTCGGCGCCGAAGGCAGCGAAGGGACTCGCCGTGCCCCAGGGTGCCTACCGTCCCAAATCCAACAGGATCTGCTCCGCGAGCGTCCGTTCGAAGGGCCCCGCGGAGGCGCACACGGTACTCGGCAGGCGGTCGTCGGCGTCATGCTCCAGGATGTCGAACCACTTTGCCGAGGTCCCCAGGACCACGCGAAACGCCGTGGAGTCACCGAGGTTCTGGAGCGCCATCGACAGCTGGACCCGATAGTTCTCGATGACGCCGAGTGGTCCGGTGGGTCGCATGCCGCAGTTGGTGGCGGGATACAGCACATTGGACAGCGGATCCTCGCTCGGCACTTCGCGCGCGGCGGTCGCGATCACTCCCGAGGACTTGTCGGCGTAGGTGATCACGAATTTCCACTTCACCAGCGCTCCGACACTCGCCTGAAAGACCGAATCGTACGGCGAGTGAATGATGAAGAGCTGGGGCTCGGCCAGCGGCTTTGGGTGAGGATAGGAGCAGGCCGACAGCACGCCGAGAGCCATTGCCAGGAACGGCCGCATGGTGCCTCGCAGAGCAAGATGGCACTCCAGTTGGCAACGCTTGTGCCGGGCCCGCCGCGCTCCGCGATGAAGCCCCGCTGTCCACGTTCGAGGACAATCCGGGGTTGCTTTGCGACTAACCAGCCAGGTACTCTTCCTTACATGACCATGCACATGCACTTCGCCATGAAGCTGAACTGCCAGGCCAAGGGCCGGAGGCGGGGCGCGGTGTAACGACCAGCAGTCTGTCGGATGACACCTACCCGCTCCCCACCAAGAGCGGGTTTTCTTTTTTAGAGGAGCAGCACGTGAAGAAGCACTACTTATTGGCGAGCGATTTCGACCAGACCCTGTCCTTCGACGACTCGGGGTCGATCCTGAGCGACCTGATCGGCGTCGAGGGATACGACCAGCGGGTGGGCGGTCTCTCCCGCCAGAACCTGGTGCAACAGGGCGCCGAGCTCGCCTACTTGCTGAGACATGATCCCGACTTCCGCCGGGTCACGCGCGGCGACCTGATCGAAGTGGGCCGCCGCGTCAGGCTCAAGAAAAACGTCAGGCTCCTGACCCGCCTGCTCGCGGGCGGGATCGACGGCCACAAGTTCGACTTCTACGTGATCTCCGCCGCCCCCGAAGAGGTGGTCCTTTCGGCCCTGCACGGCGTCGTCCCGCCTGATCACATCATCGGCACCCAGTTCGAATGGGATGCCGGCGCCGAGGAGGTCCGGAACATCGTTCGGGCCGCCGCCGGGTTCGGCAAGGTGGACGCGGTCGAGTCGCTGCGCGAGAAACTCTCCATCCCCCGGGAGCAGGTGGTCTATGTGGGAGATGGAGAGTCGGACATCCCGGTGATGTTGCACGTGAACCGGGGGGACGGCTTCACCATCGCGGCCTCGGAAGCGCGGGAGATCTCGCACATCGCCAAGCGGACCGTGATCTCGGACGACGCGCTCTCCGTTCTCGTGCCCATCCTGCAGGACATCGTGGGCTTCGGGACCCCGGAGATCCGGGAGTTCTTCGCCTCGCAGGGCCTCGTGATTCAGGAGTGGGACCGGGTCCGCACCGACTGGCTCACCATCCGGGAGGGTGCCGAGGACGCGGCGGCTTGAGGCGCCGGGGGCTATCTTCTGCCGCCCCCCAATCCCGGAGTCCCGATGTTTGTCCTCGGCACCATTTTCGATGCGGATGGCAAAGTCTGCGTCCAGAACGCCAAGGTGTCTCTCGAGACCACCGAACGGGGTGGGAAGGCGGAATGGTATGCGACCGTCTCCGCGAGCGTCGGGACGCCCATGACCGCCGGCCAGAAGTACCGGCTCGTCCTTGGTGACGGCCGCTCCGGCGAGTGCATGGTCCGGCGGAACACCTCGGCGAGCGTGGAGGAGCGAGTCATCTCGGTCTGGGGCATGGGACCCCTCCACTAGCCCTCCTCCACGAAGGCCTTGAGTCGTGCGGCCGCTGCATCCCACTGTGCGGCCACGTGGTCGAGATACTGACGGGCTTTTTCCAATCGCTTCATATCGAGGTCCCAGATCTGCTCGCGCCCCTGGCGCTGGTGCCGCACCAGGCCGGCGCTGCCGAGCGCGTAGAGGTGCCGGGTGATGGCCTGCCGGGTGACGTGCTCACCCTCGGAGAGCCGCGTGATGGATTGCGACCCCTCCGTTGAGAGCCGCTTCAGCAACCGAAGCCGTGTGGCGTCCGCCAGCGCGGCGAACACCGGTACGGCCTCGGTCTCTTTCAGCTGAAGAGCGGCAGAGCTACGCGACATACATCGTGAGATTCTTCGCCTGGCCGTTCCAGCCGCCATCGTTGTTCCGGAAGGCCTCGGCGCGCCGCGCGAGCGGGATCTGGTCGAACCCCGACTCCACGATGGTGACGGCCGTCCCGCCGGCGGTCTCTTCGAGGGTGAACTCCACCAGCGTCATGGGATCCTTCGAGTAGTCGTAGTTCGGATCCGAAGGGTAGGGGTGCCACCGGTACGCGAAGTACCGCTCGGCCTCCATCTTCACGACCTGGAACGAGATCTTGAAGTGTTCATAGTCTTTGTGGGTGATGAAGCCTCTGACCGTCTTGCCTTCCTCGAACGCTCCCTCCACCCGGATCCCGAACCAGGTGCCGAACTGCTGGGAGTCCGCGATGGCGCGCCACACCTTGGAGCGCGGGGCGCGGACTTCGAAGTGTTTTTCGATGCGATCGGTGCTCTGGGCCTTCTCCATGGCGATCATCGTGCTGTCCCTCGGGGGCTGGTGATGTATGCGCAACCGTGATGTTGCATATACTACCGGGTGCGCCTGAAAAGCGCAACCCCCTGGTTGCGTGTTCCCAGGGAGGCCGGGAGCGGGGTGGGGATGGGGCGTGACCCCGGGCCACCGGCCCGGGGTCAGCCGATCGAGGAAACTCGCCTACTGAATGGACGAACTCGCCGAACCCACGACGATTTCATCTCCCGTCGTGAGGTAGACGTGAATCATGTTCACCGCCATGCTCATCCCCCGGTTGCCGTGGCCGCCGTTGCTCGTCTGCTCATTGAGCACGACATAGCCGCCCGGGATGTTCATGCGCGTGTTCGGCGCCGGCGTGTAGTCACCGGCCGACACGAGCGTGCCGTTCACCGTCAGATTGGTGATCACCGAGCCGTCGAAGTCTCCGGCGGTCTGCCTGCCACTCGCCGTGACGGAGGCGATCCCGACCACGCGGTCGGCGGTGATCATGCCGTTCATCAGATTGACCGTCGACGCCGTGGCCACGCTCTGCTGGGAGCCGAGGCCGTCGGAATCGGCTTCACCGGCGGTAACGGCCGCGGCGGACGCCGACGACAGCTGGTTGGTCGATACGCCGGTCGCGTCGTCGGAGGCTTGCCCGCCACCGGCCGGTAAGAGGGCGACGGCGAACTGCTCCATCATGCCGGCGTGCTTCACCGACACGGCCAGGCTCGAGCCCGTCACGGTACGGCTCGCGATCTTCTGCGCTGTGAGAGGTACGGCCGCCAGAAGGAGGCCGACCCCGAGAATCTTCGTGCTGCGGTTCATGGGAGTCTCCCTGGGGCTCAGGACTTGTGGGCTTGAATGTTGCCGCCGGTGAGCGTCACCGCGGGCAACACGTTGTTGTGGGTGCCGTCGCCGGCGTTGTCGATCGTGAACATGAACGTGTCGACGCCGTGGCCGGGCTCGCCGTTGTCGCAGACCTGGATGGTGTAGTGGTGATCACTCCACCCCGAACCCGCGAACACGTCCTTCATCCGTGCCGTCCCGTCCCACTCGGCGCAGGAGCCGCCCTTGTCGCTCGGGAAGGACGCGAAGTGCTCCATGGTCTCCGAGTGGATGAGGGTCTGGGTGGCATGGTAGACCACCTGGAGCTGACCCTTGATCGCTCCTGAATCGCAGGCTTCCGCATGGATATTGAAGCCGAACGTCACCTTCCCCACGCCCTCCGGATCGACCCGGCCACCACCGGTGAACTTCCCGCCGGCGTCACATCCCACCCACCCCTCCGGCGTCCCGCCGGTCCGGGTGACCGCTCCTGCCTTCTGCAGATTGATCGCATTCGGCTGTTCGCAGGCCGCGATCACGAGGAGCGCAGCCGCAACGGCGACCAGCCCCGTTCCCTTCACCACGTGCATAGGACCTCCTGTCCTGTGTGCGTTGAAGTGCGGTGGGGAGGGGGGCAAGGGGAGTGCCGGAGGCGGCCGGGCTCGGAGCCACCGGAAAATGCCGATGTTTCCAGGACGTGCGTTACCGTCGCGTTACCGATTCGGTGCGCGCTTTCGTCGTGAGTCGCGCGCCTCCCGGCGCACCGGTGCGGCGTGCGGCGCGGACACGGGACGGCGTCCCAGCTCCCTGGCACCCCTGGCTTGCGCCAGGGGTCGTGAAAGCCGTTACTGCTATTGCGCGGCTTTACATGACCCCGGGCGCGAGCCCGGGGTTACCGGACGACCTTGGGGCTCGAGCCCGGAGTTCCAGGCGCCCCCGGGTTACCAAGCGAGCCCGGGGATGACC
>DATEGY010000107.1:0-7584 GCA_035279865.1 Gemmatimonadales bacterium
CTCCCGGCGTACTTCATCTCCGACACCGTCCCGATGCTGAAGGACCCGGCATCGTGGCGCCTCTCCGTGGGCGGCATGGTCCGTACGCCCTTGAGCCTCACGCTGGACGACCTCAAGCGCATGCCCAGCGTGACGTACACCATCAAGCACCATTGCGTGGAGGGGTGGACCGCGATCGCAACCTGGACGGGCGTCCCGGTATCCGCGATCGCGCAGCAGAGCGGCATGACCCCCGCGGCGCGCTACATCAACTTTCAGTCGTTCGACGCCGGGTATTCGAACGGGTGGGATCTCGCGAGCGCGATGCACCCGCAGACCATCCTGGCGTACGCCATGAACGACCGGTTACTCGGACCGGATCATGGAGCGCCCCTCCGACTGTACTCGCCCACCAAACTGGGATACAAGATGACGAAATATCTCACCGCCATGAACTTCACGGCTGACAGGCCGGGCGGGTACTGGGAGGACCAGGGATATCCCTGGTTCGGCGGGATATAGACGGGGACAAGCAAGACTAGACGCGTAGACGCACAGACGTAACCAGTAAGAGGGGACAGGTTCGAATCTCCTGTTCCCTCTCGTCTGTCGACCATCTGCGCGTCTGTGCGTCTAGTTGTTGCAAGTCCTAGCCTATCAGATCCAAAGCGTCGTACATGTCCGAGGCGGACTGATACCGCTCCTCCGGCTTCCTGCCCATCGCCTTGAGAATCACCGCCGCCAGTGTTTCCGGTACCTCCGCATTGAGCGTCCTCGGATCCGGCGCCTCCTCTTCGATGTGCTTCGCAATCAGCGCCCAGGGCGTATCCGCCTCGAAGGGCACGCGGCCAGAGACGCACTCGAAGAGCACGACGCCCGCGGAGTAGAGATCGCTGCGCGGATCCAGATCGAGCCCCTGCAGCTGCTCCGGAGACATGTAGTCGGGTGTGCCGATGGACATCCCCGCCTCGGTCAGTCCCTTGCCCTTCGGCGGATTCGCGAGACGGGCGATGCCGAAGTCCATCACCTTCAGAAATCCGCTGGGCTCCACCACCATATTCTGCGGCTTGATATCCCGGTGGATCACCCCCTGCTCGTGCGCCACTTCCAGGGCGCGGCAGAGCTGTTTGCCGATGGTCAGGGTCACCGGAATGGGCAGACGCCCACGCCCTTCGATCAGGGACTTGAGGGACTTCCCCTCCACGAACTCCATGGTGAGGTAGTAGGTCCCGTTCACCTCACCCAGATCGTACGTCCGCACGACGTTCCGGTGGGCGATCTTCCGCGCGAGGCGGATCTCCTGCTTGAAGCGGTCGAGGGCGACCGTGTCGGTGGACATCGCTTCGGTCCGGAGCGTCTTGATGGCCACCGGCTCCTGCAGCTCCCGGTCGAACGCGCGATAGACGACGCCCATTCCCCCCATCCCCAGCACTTCTTTCACTTCGTACCGGCCCGCAAAAAGTGTCCCCGGAGAGAGCATGGTGCCGGAGCTCGCCGCCGCCGCGGCACGGACCGCGGTCGGCACCGCCGAAATCGGCTGGGTTGCAGCCGCACCGGAGGTCGACATCATGTACTCCACCAGGTCGCTCTTTTCCTTCAGATCCTCCACCAGACCCTTGAAGTCCTGGGACAGCATGCCGATTTCGTCGCTCGATGAGACGGCGACGTCCACGGAGTAGTCCCCGTCGCGCACCTTTCGGGTGGCCTCCGCCAGCCGCCGCACCGGTCCGGCGATCTTCGACGCGCCGATCCACGCCACGAGCAAGGCCAGCAGAAACCCGACACCGAACGCGTAGTACAGTGCACGCTGGAGCGTGCGGAAGGTCGCCATCTCCTGATCGCGGGACCGGAGCGCGACGTAGCCGCCGAGCCGGGCACCGCCGGCGGACAGGATCCGCTCTTCCAGGCCGATGTAGTGGCTCCCGGACATTTCGGCCGCCATCTCCATGCCGGTGGTGTCGGCCGAGGTGTCCCTGCCGATGTTCGCCGCCAGCGCCTGGAGGATCTCGCTGGTGGGCACGGTCGCGCCGACCGGAAACGGCCGGTCCAGCGTGTCCAGGGAGAAAAAGACCAGGTCGGTCTGCGTCGCCTCCTTGATGGTCCGGGCGAGCGCGTCGTCGAAGGGATACGCCACCACCAGCACACCCAGCGGCGCACTCTTGGAGGCGGCGCGGAGCGGGATGGCGACGGCGTAATACAGCGAATGGGTCTGCAGGTCCCCGAACGCGCCCTCGGTCGGATCGCCCGACAGGGCGTTGGCGAACAGGGCGCTGCCGGAATAGTCGATGTTCGCTTCGTCGGGCTTGTCGGTACGGGCAATGAGAATCCCGTCGGCGTTGGTCACCATCGCCCAGGCGGCCCCGGCCAGCAGGCGGATCTCGTCCGCCTGATCCCGCGCGTCTTCGCGCTTTTGACTTTGCAACAGGCGGGTGCGGTACTGGGGGACGCTGGCGGCGGCCCGGGCCGCCGCGGTCATGGCCTGCGTGCGCGCCTCGAGCTGCGCATCCACCGCCCGATGCGTGTTCACGAGCGCTTTCCGGATGGAGACGTCGGCGGCGCGGTTCGCCTGCCAGGACGTATAGACCAGCGTGGCGCCCAGCACCGCCACGATCAGAATCACCGAGGCGGCGAACACCTTCCAGGCCAGGCCGAAACGCGGGCCCCGCGGCCCCCGGTCAGTAGAGCTCGCGTCCCGCATTCGTCGGATAGGGTTTCCCGAACTTGTTCTTGTGAGGTTGCGACTTGAAGCCACGCGCGTCGAGCTGGACCGGCTGCGCCAAGGTCAATCCGGCGGCCGGGACATCCACGTCCTGCACCACCTCCTGCGACACCCGCGGATGCCAGACGTGCAGGGTGTAGCGACCAGGGGGCACTCCGGGGATGGTGAAGGCTCCGTCCGCCCCGGCCTGGGTGAACCAGCGGCTCCCCATCACCTGCACGTATGCGACCATGCTGGCGTGGACATTACAGTAGATGTAGACCAGGCCCGGGTGGTCGAAGGTGTGACCCTTCGCCTCCCCCCGTCCGTACAGCCCGAGGTCGAATCCGTTGGACTCCGACGCCGAGAAGACGTTGTGGCTGAAGGGATCGGTGTTGGGGAACCGGACCGTCGCTCCAACGGGGACCACCAGGATGTCGGGGACGAACTGCTTGTCGGAAATGGTCACATCTACCGTCACCGCACGGCCGGCCGGGGCGGCCGTCGACCCGGTCAGATAGATCACCGCATCCGCAATATCCGGGGACGGCTTGTTGCGCTTCTCGAGAATGGACACCGTTCCCGCCACGCGGACGGCCGGGACGGCCGCAGGGGAGACGGTTTGTGATCCAACCCCCGACACAGCCAATACCCCGATCACTGCGGTCAACCCCAAGTGCCGCATCAGCGTACAACCTTTCGAATATTGCGCCGGTAGCCGCACAGCTTACTCTAGAGACGCCGAAACCGCCAGGAGACATACGTGAAACGCATTCTCGCCGCGCTCGTGATACTCGGCTCTCCCTTCCCCGCCGCGGCCCAGCAGTCGCAGCCCGCGACGGCCCCGACGTCCACACCCCAGCGCACGGTGCAGCTCACCGGCATGGTACTCGTGAACGGGTTCTGGAACAGCTCGGCCGTCGCGAATGCGGACCTGCCTCTCGCGGCTGCCCCCGATTCCGTGGGAATCAAAGGTGGCGGCGCCAGCATCAGGCAGACGCGCATCGGGGTCCTCGTGAATGATCCCGATGTGCTGGGCGGCACCTTCACCGGCGAGATCGACGCCGACTTCTACGGCGGACAGCAGCCGAGCGGAAGCGGGCGGACCTCGCCGCTCCTGCGGCTGCGGCGCGTGAACGGCACCCTCGACTGGAGCCACGTCCAGCTCATGGTGGGCCAGGAGAAACCGCTGGTGTCCCCTCGCAATCCGCGTTCACTCGCGGCCGTCGGGTTTCCCGAGTTCTCGTCGTCCGGCAATCTGTGGCTCTGGATCCCCCAGGTGCGGCTGACCGTGGAAACGGGGTACACGCTCCGCCTGGCGCTGCAGGCGGCCATCCTGGCCCCCACTGCCGGCACTCCTCAGCCCGCGTTCACGACGACACTCGATTCCGCCGAGCGGACCGGCCGGCCGTCGCTCGAAGGGCGCCTCCGGATCGGCTGGGGGTCCACCGACAACCCCAGCGAATTTGCCATCGGCGCGCACCAGGGGTGGCTGAAGAACCTGGACTCGCTGTCCGGCGATTCGATTCAGGTGTCCCAGGCGCTCACCGCCGACGCCCGCGTCGTGTTCGGGCCGTTCGAGCTCGTCGGCGAAGCCTTCACCGGAAAAGCCCTCGCGGGCCTCGGCGGGGGTGGAGTGGGACAGAATTTCGGGGTCGACGGCGCTGCGGTGCACACCAGCGGCGGATGGGGGCAATTCAACGCGCGCCCCGTGAAGGACTGGATGTTCGGCGTCGGCTGCGGAATCGACGATCCCAAGGACGCGGACGTCTTTACGGCCGGGGATTCGACCTATCTGACGAAGGGCGGGCGACTCAGGAATCTCGCTTGCGAGGGGCACCTGCAATGGACTCCGCCGGGCCCCGTCGTGGTGGCATTCGAGTTCCGCCAGATCCGGACGACCTACCTCACCGGCGAGGAGCGGGTCAACCACCTGAATCTGGCGTTCGGGTACCGCTTCTAGCTCAGGCGACGGGAAGCCGTCCGGGCAGGTCGGCGGGGTTCACCGGAGCCCCCTCGGCGATGAGCGCGCGCGCGTGGTCGACCTGGCCCCAGGTGTTCCACAGCAGCACGCCCCGGACCCTGCCTTCCCCCAGGTAGTAGACCACACCCTCGCGGAAGGGGGTCTTCCAGTCACTGACGGTCTCGAGCCTCGCGTCCAGGTCACCCACCGCTTCGTACCCTACGTCGAACAGGTCGCCGTAAAAGAACGGCAGATGGTCGTAGCGCTCATTCGCGCCCGCAAGGTTCTTCCCCGCCAGCCGACCGGCCGCGTTGGCGTTGTCCTCATGCTCCACCCGGGTGCGGTGACCCAGGGCCTTCGAGGGGAAATTCGCGACGTCGCCCGCGGCGTAGATCGACGGGTTGGACGTCCGCAGATATTCGTCCACCAGGATGCCGTTGTCGGTTTTCAAGCCCGCGGCCTGCGCGAGCTCGATGGCGGGGATGATCCCCAGACCCGCGACGACGCCGTCGGCGGGGAGCTCGAAGCCGGTGGTGGTCTTCACGAGAGCCTTGCCCGCGCTCTCGGATACCGTCGCGACGCCTTCCCCGGTACGGACGGTCACGCCCCTGGTCCGGTAATAGTCGACCAAGTTCTGCGACAGGGCGGCCGGAAACACCCGAGCGCCGACCCCCGCTTCAGGAATGACCATCGTGACCGCCGCTCCCTGCATCCTGAGGGCTGCCGCGACCTCGGAACCGATGAAGCCGCCGCCGAGGACCACGAAATGTTTCCCCGGTGCCGCTGCGGCATGCAGGGTGCGATAGTCGTCGAGGGTCCGGAAGTAGATGACGGAGTCGGGAGCGCTGGCCAGCCGTCGCGGAGCGCCGCCGGTGGCGAGCAGCAGTGTGTCGTAGGCGTAGGTGTCGCCCCGATCGTCGGTGAGCGTCTTCCGGCCGTCATCGATCCCCGTCACCCGCCGAGATAGGATCACCTCCACACCCTGGACGTCGTCGGTCCGCCAGACGGTCGACTCGGCGTCGCCCTTCCACAGTGCCTTGGAGAGGGGCGGACGGTTGTACGGCGGGTGAGGCTCGGCGCTGATCATGCCGATACTCGCGCCGGGCGCCTGCTCCCGGGCGCCCCGCGCCGCCGCCGCGGCGGTCATCCCGCCACCCACGATCAGATGCTGGAAGCGTTTCATGGCACTCCCCGTTGGCTCGCGCGCGTGAGCTGGGCTGACACCTGGCTCCGGAAAGATGCATCGACGCGGGGGCCGCGGGTCGCGGTGGTCACGGTCTGCGCCCCCGGCTTTGCTACGCCGCGCATCTCCATGCAGAGGTGCCGCGCCTCGATGGTCACGTATACGGCGCCGGGCCCCAGCTTCTCGTCCAGGTACTCCGCGATCTGGTCGGTCAGGCGCTCCTGAAGCTGCGGCCGGCGCGCGAAAAACTCCACCACGCGGGCGAGCTTGGAGAGTCCCACCACACGGGCTTCGGGCAGGTAGGCCACATGCGCGACCCCGAAGAACGGCAGCAGGTGATGCGCGCAGAGCGAGTGGAACGCGATCCCTGTGACCAGGACCGGTTCATTCCCCGATCCCTCATGGGGGAAGGTGGTGAGCTCCGGCGCATTGTCGTCCCGGAGACCCGACAGCAGCTCTTCGAACGAGCGGCTCATCCGCTCCGGCGTGCCGGCGAGGTTCGGATCCGACAAGTCCAGGTTGAGCGCCAGAAGGAGGTCCCGGACGCGGGCGGCCACCAGCGCGCGGCGATGGACCAGGGTCCGGACCGGCCGGCTGGAATGCCCTCCCAGGGGACTCAGCACGGCGCTCACGACGATCTCCCGGAATCCGCCTGCACCAGGACGGTGCCGTGCATGTCGTGCGGGTGCAGTGAGCAGTCGTAGTGATGGAGTCCGGGCCGTGCGAACGTGAAGCGGACGCTGTCCCCGGGAGGCACCATCATCGAGCTCCCGCCGTCATCCGTGAGATGAATGGAATGCGTGAAGTGGTCGTGGTTGGTCCAGACCACTGTGGCTCCCGCCGGCACGACGATGTCCGCCGGATCGAACAGGTAGGAAGGCGGCAGATCGACGTGCGTGGTGGCGACGGGAGGCGGGGGTGGGGCCCGATGACAGGCCCCACCAACTCCGATCACGAGGAGCGCCACCGCGCCCGCCCGGACGCCCCGCCTTGCCGTGCGGCTCACCGGCGCGCCAGGACCGACTTGGCGGCGCCGGCGAAGATCATGATGAAGGCGAGGAGATCGAGCACCTCGGAGATCGTGTGTGCAAAGAGGAACACGGTCCAGTCGAGGTGATAGGTCAGGTAGCTGATTTCGGCCAGCGCGAAGAGCGTGAAGCCCCATCCGAACTCGGACGCGCCGCCGCCGAACGCCTTCTTGGCGAAGAACGCGCCAATGGCGAAGGCCGCCAGGTGAATCACGAGGAATACCGGCATCGGAATCGCGTTGATGAAGCCACCGAACGGCATACGGCCTCCAGGAGGTGTGGGTTCTATTACTAGTAACTACTAGTAATAGAAAATATGTTCCCCCTCCAGGGCTTTTCGCTAGCCCTCACTTGTTATAGATTCTGCGGCATGGACGCGGAAGCCATTGGGGCGGTTGCCGCCCTGGGGGAGCCGGTCCGGCTGGCCCTCTATCAGTACGTGATCGAGCACGGGGAAGCCGGACGGGACGAGGCAGCCCGGGCTACCCGGATCTCCCGGGCCCTCGCGGCCTTCCATCTCGATCGGCTGGTGGGCGAGGGCCTGCTCACCGCGAGCTACCGGCGGCGGAGCGGACGGACCGGACCCGGCGCGGGACGCCCCGCCAAGGTCTATGCCCGCGCCCCGGGGGAGATCACCCTGTCGCTCCCCGAGCGGCGCTACGAGCTGGCCGCCCGGCTCCTGGCCCGCGCCGTAGCCAAGGCTCCCGGATCGGCGGCCGCGCGCGCGGTGGAG
>DATEGY010000108.1:0-2344 GCA_035279865.1 Gemmatimonadales bacterium
CGAGAGGCCTGCCTGGGCGGCGAGCCGCCGCAGGGCCGCAAGCGCCTCAGGATTGGTGGTCGCACCACGGAGTGCCCCCGACTCCACCGCGACGTCGAACACGCCCAATCGATGGTCCGGCACCAGGCGGCGCCGGAGATCATCGACGTCCCGCTGCCAGCGGTCGGGACTCATGCCTGCGCTTGGTCCGCGAGCCCCGGTACGTCGGCGGTACCGCGCGCCATCCGCACCGCCCGCTCGAGTGCCGTCGCCATGACGGTCGCCACCAGAGATTCCACCTGGAGGGGAGCCTTCGCCTGGACCTCCGCGGTGCTCAGTCCGAAGCAGATATCGCCGTCGAACAGGGTGCCATAGGGCGTAATCCGGCGGGCCAGGGCGTCACACCCCACGCGCCCCAGTTCCTCCAGTGCCACGCGATCCATCTCCACATTGGTCGCGACCACCGCCAGCGTCGTGTTCGACACCGCCTGCGCCATCCGCCCGAAGAGCGCGCCACCCTCGGCCAGGTAAGCCTGACCGTCCCGAGGTTTCCCATCGGCCCCGCGCGCGCCCGCGAGGATTCGCCCGTCAGGCCCACGCACGTCGCCGAGGGCGTTCACGACGACCAGCGCGGACACGACCACGTCCCCCACCCGCGCGGCCCAGGTGCCCAGACCGCCCTTCATCGCGTGCTCGAGTCCCGTGACCTTCCCGACGGTGGCTCCCGCGCCCGCACCCACCGATCCCTCGGCGACCGCCGTTCCCGCGGCCTCGCACGCCGCGAAGGCGTCATCGGCCCTGGGCCACCGGGCCGCACCGTCGGCCGGGAGATCGAAGATCACGGCTGCCGGAACGATCGGGACCACCTGCGTCGGAGACACCGGAAGGCCCCGCCCGTGCTCCCGCAACCACCGCATCACGCCGTCGGCTGCCCCCAGACCATAGGCCGAGCCACCGGTCAGGAGTACGGCGTCGATGTGCGGGACCAGGTGCCGGGGCGCCAGGGCGTCGAACTCGCGGGTGCCCGTCGCGCGTCCCCGGATGGCGGCCGCGGCCCGCATCCCCCCCTTGGGGGAGAGGATGACCGTGCAGCCGGTACCCCCGGAAGGGTGAGTCCAATGGCCCACGGTGATCCCTGAAACCGCCGTCAAGGCTGGAAGAAACGGGGTTTTCATTTGCGTCCGAAGATAGCGCTGAATACCTTCGTGGCCACATGACCGCCGCCGCGACTCCGACCAGCGTCCTGGTTGTCGACGACGAGGACTCCATCCGCCAGGCCCTGGAGCGCTTTGCCACGCGCCTCGGGTACCGCGCCGTCATGGCCCGGGACGGCATCTCCGCTCTCGAGCGGGTGGCGCAGAACCGTTTCGAGCTCATGTTGTGCGACGTCCGGATGCCCGGCGTGAGCGGCGTGGAGCTCGTGCCCCGGGTGCTCGAGCGTGATCCCGACGTCGCGATCCTGATGCTCACCGCGGTCGACGAGCCCCGCACCGCCGTCGAATGCCTGAAACTCGGCGCCTACGACTACCTCATCAAGCCGGTCGATCTGGACGAGCTGGAGCTGGCGATGCGGACGGCCCTTCGCCGGCGGCAGCTGGAGATGGAACGACGGGAGCTGGAGCGGTGGCTGGCGAGCGAAGTGCAAGTCCGTACCAAGGAGATCGAGGAACGGACGACGGCGCTGGAGGAGGTGGCCTTTGGCGCTCTGGCCGCGGCTGGCGACTGGCCGGGGGCCGAGGCCGCGATCAGGACCCTCGCGAAGGAGCTGGGGATGACGGAAGACGAAGTGCGGAAGGAAATCCGGGTGCGCGGACTCTAGTGCGCCGCGCCCGCCTTTTCCTGGCAGGCCTTGCACCGCGTCACGCCCCGGAAGGTGCAGATCAGGCAGATGAAGGTCCCGCAGTCCTGACACGGATACCCCTCGGACGCCCGCTCTTCGTTCCGGCACGCGCGACAGCGCATCCCGTCGTGCTCTTTGAGTTTTTCTTTCTCCGCCATTGGAACCTCAGAGATCCAGTGAGTACGCCTTAATCTTGTTGATCAACGTCGCGCGCGAAATGCCGAGCTCCTTGGCGGCCCGCGTGCGGTTGCCGCCGTGATGCCGCAACGCCCGCTCGATCTGCGATTTTTCGACGTCCGCCAGACTCTGCGGCTGATGCCGCGATCCCGCCGTGGGCCGCCGGAGCTCCGCGGGCAGATGCTCAAGCGCGATCTGCGGCTGCCCCCGCGCCAGAATCATGGCCCGCTCCAGAACGTTGCGCATCTCCCGGACGTTCCCGGGCCAGGGCGCCGAGAGCAGCCGGTCGAGCGCTTCGGTCGAGCATTCCGAGGGGGATCCCGGAAGTTGGTGGTGCAGATCACTCAT
>DATEGY010000109.1:0-2262 GCA_035279865.1 Gemmatimonadales bacterium
CCATCGGACCGCGGTACGACATGGGCGAGTCGTTGAGGATGCTCATCATCACCGTCCGGTCGTTCTTCCAGACCGGGACGCGGAGGGCGGATCGGACGCCGCCCGCCACGGCGATCAGCCCGGCGGCGATCCACACCTGCCGGCCCTGGAGCTTGGCCGCCCAGGGCGCGACCGCGAGAATCAATCCGATGGACGGGAGATAGAGCGTCCGCTCCGCCACGAGGACGCCCACGGGGAACAGAATGTTCGCCACGGGCCCATAGGCCAGGGCGATCCACAGGAGGCCCATGACGGTCAGCTTGTTGCCCCGCTTCCAGGCGATGACCAGGATCGCCACCCAGCACAGGAGCGCCAGGAGTCCCACACCGAAGCGCCAGTCGAGCGGCGAGCTGACGATGGGCCGCTCCTGTGGCGAGTAATCGGCCCGGAGCGTCAACGGAAACACGAGCAGCCGGAGCACGTCGGCCAGTGCCGACACACCGGTCAGGCGGACCTCCCAGGCGCTTTGCAGCGCGAATACCGGGGCCCGGTCGTAATGCTGCGGATACGGATGGAGGACGACCGTTCGCGCCACCCCGAAAACCACCGCGACGACGGCCCAGGCACCCACGAAGGACCAGATCTGCCGGCGCGAGGGCCGGTCAAACCCGAGCAGCCACGCCGTACCCACCCAGACCGGAGCCACGGCGGCATTCTCCTTACACAAGAGTCCCAGGAGCCAGGCGAAGGCGCTCCACCCCGGACTGCCGCGCACGATGGCGGCGTAGACGGAGAGCATGACGAACGCGCCCGCCATCAGCTCCCCTCGCCCCACCACATTCGCGACGGCTTCCACGTGCACCGGATGCACCGCAAAGAGAATCCCGCCGACCAGGGCCGCGGCATCCCCCGCCCAGCGGCGCACCATCGCCGCCACCAGGACCGCCGCACCCGCATGCCAGAGAAGGTTCATGGCGTGAGGGAACACCGTGCCGCCGGCCTTCCAGTCGACCACGAAAGTGGCCAGGAGGAGCGGACGGTACACGAGCCCGCCCCAGGACGGCGGCCAGTACGGCGCCGCAAACGACCGCCACAATCCGCTCCAGGAATGCACCAGGTCGTTGTTGACGATGATGGGCGTGTCGTCCCACGCGTAGTGATTCGCCAGGGCCCCCAGATAGGCGATCACGGCGCAGAGCGCGACCGTCCAGTAGATCCGCTTGGGCGTGAGTGTCACCGGGTCCCCCGCCGGCGCAGGTGAGATCGCAGCGAGTCGGCGATGGCCGTATCCCCCATAGCGAGTGCGACCGCCGCCTCCGCCTCATACACGCCGCGGCAGGGCAGGCAATGTCGATCGGCGAGCGCGAGCAGGGAGTCGGCGGTGGACATCCGGCCAAGTTTGAGTGCTGCGTGCGCCCCGATCAAGTACGGACGGGGGTCGAGGGGAAAGACACTCCAGGCCGTGTCGGCGTATTCCAGCGCCTGTACCGGCCTTCCCGCCTCGAGAAAGATGCCCGCGCTCGCCATCGGACCCTGGTACGACTTCGGGGAATCCTCCACGATGCTCAGCGCGACCCGCAGGTTGTCGTGCCAGATGGGTACGCGCAGGGCGGTCCGGAGCGCCCCCAGGACCACGACACCGGCGGCGCCGGCGGCCAGGGCGGAAGGTCGCAGGGGCAGCCGCACCGCGGCGGCTGCCAGCGCGAGCACCACCCCGGCCGAGGCGAGGTAGAGCGTCCGCTCAGCCATCAGGAGCCCGATGGGCACGATGAGGCTCGAAACGGGAAGGTATGCCACGGCGACCCACAGCAAACCCACCACTTCCACCCGCCGGCCGCGGCGCCAGGCGATCACCGCCAGCGCCACCCAGAGGCCCAGCAGGAGCAGGCCCGCGAGGAAGCGGCCGTCGAGCACACTCGTCACGATGGTGCGTTCTGCGGGCGAGTAGTCGACCCTGAGGGTGAGCGGGACCAGGAGCAGCCGCACCAGATCGGTCACCTCGGAAAACGCCGTCAGCCGAACCGCGATCGGGCCATGCCCCACAAAGACGGGTGCCGTGCTCGCGGACCCCGTCGCGCCGGCCAGCACCAGGAAGGCCGCGGTCAGGCACGCGGCGCCGGCCACACCCCACGATCCCACGAAAAGCCAGGCTCGCTTCAGCGACGGCCGGGGCGCCCCGACACCCGCCCACCACGCGAGCCCGACCAGAATGGGGGCCACGCCCGCGCTTTCCTTGCTCAGCAATCCGAGACCCCAGAGCGCGGCACTCCACCACGGCCGGTC
>DATEGY010000110.1:0-11861 GCA_035279865.1 Gemmatimonadales bacterium
CATGGTCAGGTGACCGCGGCCCGTCCGGGACGCGGTCTCCGCGGCCCGGGGTACCGGCCCACGAGCGGGAGATGACCCTCGGGCGGCTCGTCCTCGCGTGGCTGCCCGTCGCAGTGTGGTTCACCGGAGCCGCGTGGCTGAGCCGTCATCTGGCCCTGATCACGCGTGCCCTCACGAACGTCGTGATACGAGCCTGCGTCGAGGCCCTGCTCCTCACCTTGCTCGCTTCCCTCTGGTTCGACTCCCTCGGAGCAGGCGAGTGGTGGTTGCCAATGTCGCTCATTGGAGCGCTCGTGGCCGTCGCCGGCATCACCCAGGCGCCGCGACGGACCGCCGTCCTGCTGTTCCTCATCGACCTGGTGCGGTACCTCGGCGCCGGGGCACTCCTCGTGTGGAGATTGGGATAGGCAGGTCCGGAATTCGTCCCCCCGGCACAAGGGTGTAGTCCCCGGAGTATCTTTTCCGGACCATGACTGCCACCGCACCGGTCCGTCTCACCAGTTATTCCCACGGCGCGGGATGTGCCTGCAAGCTGGGTCCCAACGACCTGGCGCAAGTGCTCAGTCACATCCCCATGGCCACCGACGCGCGCGTGCTCGTGGATGCCTCCAACCGCGATGATGCCGCCGTCTTCAAGCTCACCGATGATCGCGCCCTCGTCGCCACCGTCGATTTCTTCACCCCGGTGGTGGACGACCCCTATGACTTCGGCCGCGTCGCCGCCGCCAACGCCCTTTCCGACGTGTACGCCATGGGGGGCACACCCCTCCTGGTGCTCAACCTCGTCGGGTGGCCGCGGGAAAAACTGCCCTTCGAGCTGCTCGGCGAAATTCTTCGGGGGGGCTCCGAGATCGCGCATGAAGCGGGCGCGTTCGTGCTCGGCGGCCACTCGGTGGACGACCCCGAGCCCAAGTACGGGATGGTCGCCATCGGCGAGGTCCACCCCGACCGGATCGTGACCAATGCGGGAGCGAAGCCCGGCGACGTCCTGATCCTCACCAAGCCGATCGGCACCGGTGTCCTGACCACAGCGCTGAAGCGCGATCTCCTGCCTGCACCGGAGCTGGCCCCCGCGGTCCGCTCCATGACCACGCTGAACGCCGGTGCCGGACGGGCCCTCCGGGCCGCGCCCGTGCATGCCGCGACCGACGTCACGGGGTTCGGACTTCTGGGGCACCTCAACAGCGTGCTGCGCGCGAGCGGCGCGGCGGCCGACCTCGACGCCGGCACCGTCCCCCTGCTCCCTCGCGTCCGCGAGATGGCGCTGAAGGGCGCCATCGCGAGCGGCACCAGGCGAAACTTCGCGAGCGTGGCACAGGCGGTGACCTTCGATCCCTCGATGGCAGAGATCGACCGGATCATCCTGGCGGACGCGCAGACGTCGGGCGGATTGCTCATCGCGGCCCCCGAGTCGAGCCGCGACCAGCTCGTGGCGGCCCTCAAGCGGGAGCACACGCTGGCGGCCGCGGTGATCGGGCGGGTGCGGGCGGGTGAACCGGGAACCATTTCGGTGCGGTGACCACGATCCCCGAGTTCCGGGGCCTGACGCCCGATTCCCTGGATGCCCTCGAGCGGGCGGTTCGGGAGCACCGGCGAGTAGCGCTCCGGCGGCGGGGTACCGAATATGTGGTGGTGGCTCAGGAGCTCGAGACCGGAGATCGCGATGAGACGCTCAAGGGGCGCCTCCCCATGACCGGCGAGGTGCTTTCCTTCCGGCTCCGCGAGCTCGAAACGTTCGCGATACTTCCATGATGAGGGCACGGCGGTGTTCACCCGGCTCCTGATCGGACTCGATGGCAGTCCCCGCGCCGACCAGGCGCTGGAACAGGCCATCCAGCTCGGCCACCGGTTCGGCTCGACCTTGGTCGTGGCGACCGTGGGGAGCGACGATCCCGGCCTCCTGACCCGGGCCGCCGAGCGCGTGGCCGCCGGAGGCTTGAAGGTGGAAGCGGTGTCGCGGACCGGGGACGCGGATGTGGAGCTGGCCGAGCTGGCCAAGGGCGTCGACGCCGTCCTGGTGGGACGGCGCGGGAGCGGCGCCGGTGAGGGCGCCCTCGGTCCCACGGTCGCCTCGCTCATCCGGATCGCCGAACGCTGCGTGGTGGTCTGCGGGAGTGCGCCGTCCCCGATGAACGCCTGCGCGGTAGCCTACGACGGCGGGGACACCAGCCGCCGCGCTCTCGATCTTGCGGCCCGGTTCGCCTCCGTGGGCGACGGGACGGTGCATCTGATTCATGCGGCCAAATCCAAACAGGAGGGCCTCACGGTGGTCGGCGCGGCTGAGGCTCTTCTTTCATTACAGGGAGTCCGCTTCGTGACGCACGTCGAGATCGGAAAGCCGGGCGAGGTAGTGGCGGCGGTCGTACGCCGCTCCGGAGCCGACTGCCTGTTCGCGGGGGCCCACGTCCCTCGCTCGACCGACCGCCCCAGTCAGGTGATCTCCCACGCGGAAGACATTCTGAGGCATACCGATCTCCCGGTCATCGTCCAGCCCTGATGGCCGACGTCGACCTGCCGTTCATCGTCGTCCACGCGGATGAGAGCTGCCTGGGCAACGGGACCACGCCGCCGAACCCGGGCGGGAACGCGGCCCTGATCGAAGCGCGGGCCGGTGACTCGGTGGCCCGGTGGGACCTCTACGAGTGCGCACCCGAGACGACCAACAACCGGATGGCGCTCGCCGGCGCCATCGCCACGCTCGAGTGGCTCCACCGGCAATGGCAACGCGCGCACATCCGGTACGTCTCCGACTCCGAGTATCTGGTCAAAGGCATGAACGAGTGGGTCTCGGGATGGCAGGCGCGGGGCTGGAAGCGGAAGACGGGGCCCATCGAGAACCTTCCGCTCTGGCAGAAGCTGGTGCAGGCCGCGGCCGGACATGCCGTCGAATGGCATTGGGTCCGCGGCCATCACGGGCACGCGAAGAACGAATACGCCGACTACCTCGCCACCCGCGCCGCGCAGCAGCAAGAGCGCTCCAACGGCCTGGTGCCGTCGGGGTTCGACACGTGGCTGGCGCAGGAGCGCGCCCGCGGGCGCTACGCCGACTACGACCCCGACCGGGATCTTCATGTTCACACCTAAGGACGGCGTCGAGGGGAACACCCACTACCTCAACGCGCTCACCGGCGGCGCCGCCGCGACCGCCGACCGCATTCCGCTCTACGAGGTCTACATGCGGATGGCGGAAGAGCTGGCGAAACGCTCGACCTGCGTCCGCCTCCAGGTGGGGACGGTGGTGACCAATCAGGCGCTCGAGAACGTGCTCGCCATCGGGTACAACGGCAACGCCCGCGGTCTTCCCAACCGGTGCGATTCCACGGTGCCGGGCAGCTGCGGGTGCATCCACTCAGAGATGAACGCGCTGGTGAAGGCGCCCGGCAGCGTCCGGGACAAGGTCGTGTTCGTGAGTGCGTCGCCCTGCGTGATGTGCGCGAAGCTCATCATCAACTCGGGCGTGACCCACGTGTTCTACCGAAAGGCATATCGGGACCCGTCGGGCATCGAAGTGCTGCAGCAGGGTGGTGTGGTCCCGGTGGCGTATGACCGTTGGGTTAAAGAGTGGCGTTGAGTCCATTGTGGATTGCGGAGTGCGGATTGACCCGCGCACGCCGAATCCGCAATCGGCAATCCGAAATCCGCAATCGCGAAGGGGGATTCCAATGAAGCGTCTATTGTTCAGCCTGCTCTTTGTCTCAGCCCCGCTGGCAGCGCAGTCCCTCATGTACCGGTCGCCGAATCTGTCCGGGACCTGGGTACCGGACCCCGCGGTGGTCCAGTTCAATTTCCTCCACCGGTTCTACGTCGCGCCGTCGGCGGGGTTCAACACCATCGTCAACTTCCCCACCTTCACCCTGGCCCTCGGCCTGCCCGCAAACCTCGGGCTCGGCATGCACTACGCCACGAAGTCGGACGTCGTGGGCAAGGTGTCGAATGAAGTAGAGCTCTACGGGCGCTGGCGGCACGCGCTGGGTGGTTCGGGGCTCACGCTCGCGGTCACGCCGGCCTACAACGCCGCGGCCAAGAGCCTGGACGGCGAGCTCGGCGTAGACTGGAGCCGCGGACCCGTCACGCTCATCGGCGCCGTCCGGGGGATGTCCAAGCTGTACGGGGTCGATACCGCGCGGATGGCCCTCGCAGGCGGCGCGGTTCTGCATCTCAATTCCTATATCGGGCTCTCCGGCGACGTCGCCTCGCTCCTGTCGCACCGGCCCGGTGAATCAGCGGCCTGGAGCGCCGGGATCGTGTTCGTGATCCCTGGATCTCCGCACACCTTCTCCCTGCAGGTCTCGAACGTCGACGTCAACACGATCGCGGGGAGCTCCCACAAGGGGCTCAGCGTCGGGAAGAAGCCGCTCTACGGCTTCGAGTTCACCATTCCCCTGCACCTGGCCCGCTTCCGCCCCTGGTTCCACCACGACGAGTTCACCCGGCCCGGCACCATGCGGATGATTCCGTCCGCGGAAGGACCGGCCGCCGCGGAAGTGAAGATGAACGGCATCCACTACCGGGCCGACACGGTGACGGTGAACGCGGGGGAAGCCGTGCGCTGGACGAACAGCGACCCTCTACTGCACACGGTGACCTTCGACGACGGGTCCGGCACCTCCGCCGATATCCCGCAGAACGGATCGTTCGAGTTCAAGTTCGACCGTCCCGGGACCTACGCCTATCACTGCACGCAGCATCCGTTCATGAAGGGTGTGGTGGTGGTGAAGTGATGGGCGAATGGACGAATTAGACCTCCTCTTCGGCAAGCTGGTGGAGGCCCTGGCGCAAGACGTGCGCCTGGCTACGCCCTTTCCCGCGGCGGACGTCTACGAGCGGCTGGTACCGTACCGGTCCAACCGCTCGCGCCTGCGGGTCGCCACGCACCAGGACTACGAAATGACGGTGCTCCGGCTGCTCGCCGGAGAGCGGGGGTACGTGCGCCTCGAGCCGGACGAGATCCGCGAGGGATTTCAGCGCGAGGTGACGAACGTCAATCCGGACCCCGCCATTTTCCGCAACTTCCCCGACTCCCAGGTGATGATCAATCGCCTGGCCGCCGAGCGGTTCCTGCGGGGCGAATCGATCTATGCGCCTCCGCCGGCCCCGGGCTCCGAGTCTGCGGACGACGCCGAGGAGGAGCCGATCGACTACACCTCCGAGAATCCCATCCCCGTCGTGTCCGGCACCGCGTTCGAGATCGAAGGGGATACCCGGCCCGGTGCCCAGTGCGCTTATTGCGGCGGCGTCCTGCCCGGCGACCGCAAG
Source organism: Gemmatimonadales bacterium (assembly GCA_035279865.1). GTDB lineage: Bacteria > Gemmatimonadota > Gemmatimonadetes > Gemmatimonadales > GWC2-71-9 > 40CM-2-70-7. The sequence goes on from DATEGY010000110.1 coordinate 5,257, forward strand.
GTGAATTTCTGCCCCCACTGCGGCCAGCCGCCCTCCGGGGAGCTGCGCTGTCCCGCGTGCGGGAGTGAGGTGGACGTGGGCTGGGCGTACTGCCTCGCCTGCGGGCGGGCCACGGGGTTCGAGTGATCAAGCACCAGGTCGCGGTCATCGCCGGAGACGGCATCGGCCCCGAGGTCATCCACGCGGCCATTCCCATTCTCGACCAGGCCGCCACGCGTCACGGCTTCACCGTCGCCTGGGAGTATCTGCCCTACTCGGCCGATCACTACCTGGCGACGGGTGAAACGCTCCCCGACCACGCCTTCAAGCATCTGGAGAACGACGTCGCGGCCATCTTCCTCGGCGCCATCGGCGACCCCCGCGTTCCCGGCAACGAGCACGCGCGCGACATCCTGCTCGGCCTCCGGTTTCGCCTCGATCTCTTCATTAATTTCCGTCCGGTCGAGCTCCTGCACCCCGACCTCACGCCCCTCAAGAACGGCAAACCCATCGAATTCGTGATCTTCCGCGAGAATACGGAGGGTGTGTACCTCGCCCGGGGGTACGACAAGGGCGACGAGCATGTGGCGGAAGAGATCAACACGGGGAAGGGTGTGGAGCGGATCATCCGGGCGGCCTTCATGTGGGCCAAGACCAACGGGAAGACCCGGGTGACCATGTCGGACAAGTCGAACGCCGTCCCGGCCCACCGGATCTGGCAGACCACGTTCAAGCAGGTGGCTGCGGAGTTTCCCGGGATCACCACGGAGCACCGGTTCGTGGACGCGCTCGCGATGGAGATGGTGCGGGAGCCCGAGCGCTTTCAGGTCATCGTCACGAACAATCTCTATGGCGACATTCTCTCGGACCTCGGCGCCGGCCTGATCGGCGGCCTGGGGATCTCGGCGTCCGCGAATCTGCGCCCCGGCCGCGCCGGACTTTTCGAGCCGGTCCACGGCTCGGCCCCGCCGCTGAAGGGGAAGAACGTAGCGAACCCCGTGGCGTCAGTGCTCACCGGCGCGCTGATGTTCGAGCAGCTGGGACACGCCGATGCGGCGCGGGAGCTCGAGGGTGCGGTGAAAAAAGCGCTGGCGGCGGGAGCACGGACTCCCGACCTGGGCGGGACGGGGACCACGACGCAGGTGGCGAAGGTGATCGCCGAGGCCCTCGGCTAGCGCCTCGGGAGGCGGTCAACCGCGCGCCCGGAGACGCTCACTGACCCGGCAACTGGCACTTGCTTCACGAAATAGGCGCTCGGCTTCCGACACCTTGGCCACGACTTCCAAACCGTTCCGATGCATCGGGATGAAGGTCACGAAGGCGCCGCTCGATGTCTCGCCCTTGGCAAACGTGAACGCCCTCATGATGGCGGAGTCCGCGTCGAACGACCATCTCGAGAAATGCGGGTCGTACGTTTCGCGGAGGCAGGTCCCCAGTTCGAGCTCTCGAACGGGGACGACGAACGGCGTCCAACACCCGGCCGGGCGAACGAACATCCACCACCAGAAAAGTCGATCGTCGAGGACGGCCCTCGAGAGTGGAAGAGGAACTTCACCCTCTGCTGAAGCGTCGAGGTAGGAGCCCCAGCGCTGCGGGTCTTCGCCGCGTTCGGCGATCGCTTTGGCAGACCGCGGGTCCAGGGTGCCGCGGATGCCCGGGCGGAAGAAGACCCGGCAGCGTGTCGCTTTCTCGAGGAGCGGCCGAATCGCGCGGTCGTAGGGGCCGAAGAAGGCTTCCGGAGTGATGAACGTCCGGTCGGGCCTCGTCACCGGATCGACGAGCCGGAGGGTGAACCGACGGGTCCGGCGAACGTGCGCGCGATCCCTCCCGACAATGTTCTTGCGCACGTTGGCCAGTATTTCCTCAAACGTTGCCCTTGAGTTTGACGAGGAATGGGGAATAGCCGACTGTTTCATCTCTGGACCCGCTCCCTCAATTCGGACACGGCCCCAGTCCACTGCACTTCGCCTCCCGATTCCGCCCAAAGGTCGAGGAGCTCGGATGGACCGGTCACCACCCGATCAAGCGCCGCCACCGCCTTCGCTACGAGGGGAGCCGGAGGCCGGGTGGAGTGGCTCCGAACCCACTGGTCGGCCGACTCCGTGTACGGACTCTCGTCTCCCCAGTTCCCTCTGAGCCGGGCCACAACCTCCGACGCGGCCACGGCGCACTCGGCAACGTCGGCCGCCAGGAGCGTACCCGCACCCCCGTCGAGCACCCGATCGAGCGCCGCTTCCACGTAGGTCAAGTCATTCACCTCGGCAAGCCCGTACGACCAGTCACAAGCGGTGTCGTTGCCGAAGCTTGTCGAGTCCCAAGTACCCATGACGGTGCCCTTTCACGATTGTGCGTTCGAGCGGAGCGCGCCTTGGATCTCGCGCTTCCGCGGTTGGTAATGACGGCGTTCCGTGTACTGGACCCGGCTGAGCGCCGGGAGCCCGAGGAGCGGAGACAGGTCCCCGTCCACGATCACCGTGCTGTCAAGAAGGCCGAGGCCCTCCAGTGCGGTCAGGGAACGCAGGAACGCTAGAGACGGAATGTTCCCGACGTTCCCAAGCGTGAGGCTCCGGAGCGCTGGGAGACGCGACAGAAACGTGACGTCGGTAAGGGTCAACCCCGCCAGGCGAAGCTCCTCCAGACCTGCGATCTCTCCCAGTCGGTGCACGTCACCAATCCTTGCCGACGCTTCGATTTCGAGGAGGCGGAGTCGGCGAAGACGGAGGAGAGGCGCAATCGAGGTCAAACGCCCAAGCCCGAACAGGCCGACGCTCCGCAGGCCCGGGGCATGTTCGATACCCGCGAGGGATTCCGCCGGTGCCTGGGACAACGACAGTCGTTCGAGCGCAGCGAGCTCAGTGATGCCCTCCAGGCTCCGGAAGGGGGCCTCGACGACCTCGAGGTCGAGCACCTGCCCGAGTCCCGCCAGGGGGCCAAAGTCCGTGAGGCCGCAGTTCCCGATGCTGAGCTTGTTGAGCGCCGCACAGGCGTGCAGGTTGCCGATGCCCGGCTTGTCGCTCCAGATCCTCATGGTCTCGAGCCGCGGGCAACGCGAGAAGTCGAGCGTTTCCGCGCCTCCGCGGATGGACAGATGGCTGAGCTTCGGTAGATGCTCCAAAGCTGACAGGTCCGAGAGGTCCAGCTCCACGATCACTCGTTCGAGCTGGTCGGCATGCGGTACCAGAAGATCCAGACCGGGTTCCGGCCACCCGTGCCGAATGTGAATCGCCGTGACCCCGGTCGCAGTCAGCGCTCGTGAAAGCTCCGGGGACCATCTGCGAACCATCGCGACGCTCTTGGAGCGGTTGATGTAGAACCCGGGGCCCGAGGGCCATTTCCCTCCCGTACCGCCGGGAGCGCGTCGAGGTTCGCTCATCCGTCACCGGCCGTCGGGATGACCATCTCGATTCTCACCCTGCCCCGAACGACCCGGCCCATCACGGCAAACGATTTGCGGCCTACGCCCACCCGGAGCTCGAACGGGCCCTTCAACCCCTGGCGCTCCACCTCGGCTTTCGCGGCGTCTGCAACACCGCTGACCGACTCGAAGTCGTCGCCCCAACGCGCCTCCGCTTCTCCGTCGAACACGCCCGGCTGCCCAAGCCCATGCACGCGCCGGAGCTTCGGGAGTCCAGCGAGCTCGCTCCGATCGGCGTCCCTGATCCGAGTCCGGGTGATCGCCAGTTCCTCGAGGTTCCCGAGGCCGCCGAGGAACGACAAGGACGGCAGGACCGGGCCTCGGCCCAGCATGAGACACACCAACGCCCGCAATTCGCCCAGACGCTCGAGATCGGTCGCCCTCTTGATGCCCGACAACAACTTGAGCACCCGCAAATTCACGAGGTGCGTGAGGGGGGCGATGCTCGTCGGCGTCTGAATCACCTCCGTCGCCCACAGGCCAAGCTCGACCAGGCGGGACAGCTGGCCGAGCGGATAAAACGAAGGGAGCGTCGGGCCGCGCCAGATCCGAAGGACCCGGAGCGCGGTTAGGGTCCCGACGACCTCAAAATCGCGAATGTGCTTACAGTTCATGACCTCGAGCACTTCGAGGCTGGTCGAGTGACCGATGGATGCGATCGTTCGGAGTCGGCTCAAATAGGCGAGGCGCAACTCCTCCAGTTGAAGGGATTCCAGCTCCTCAAGGGATCGGAGGCGGGGGAGCGAAGTGAGGTGCAGGTGCCGGAGAGCCTTCAAGGTCCGGAGCTCCGTCAACTCCTCGGTCTTCAGTCCGTGTAGGGCCAGACTCTCGAGCGCCGTCGCCGATCCGACATTGCCGAGCGAGGCCGGCCGGCCCAGGAAGCATTTCCGCAAGCGGAGCAACTGCGAGAAATCGAGTCCGTCCGCCGGGCATTCAAGCGAGAGCACTTCGAGGTTGGTCAGTCGAGACACGACCGAGAGGTCCTTGAGCTCCTCCGCGGCGACGGTGAGACCCCTAAGCTGATCCTTGAAGCGGGCGAGGAAACCGAGCCCCGAAGCCGGTTCGCTCCAGGAAGGGGCGATCATCACCCCGGAGACCCTTGTCGCCTCGATAAAGCGGTCGAGCTCGGCAGATGGGAATTGTACCCGCACCCAGAGACCGACCGCCCCGTCCTCCGGGCGAAACGCCTGGAATCCAGAGCCGGTAATCACCCTAGGTGGCAGGGAGCACCGTCCTACTCGCCGACCCTGGCATGCCCCGCGGCATCCTCTACTGCCTGGGCGAGCAGAATGACCTGGTCCCACCCCGACGCCATCCAGGAGGGGCGCCACTCGGACATTGGACCGCCTCGCTCATTCTTACCACGTATCCCGTTCCGGAGTCCATTCGGTGGCAATCAGGTGAACGAGGCCTGTGTGATTCACCAGCATCCTGACGGGCAACTTGCGCTGCTCCCTCGTGAGCAAGCCCACAGGCCAACTTTTCTTGCCATCCCATAACCACCAGGCTTCAACGCGCTTGGTGATGAAATCCTTGACACCGGCGCGGAAGAGCGGAAAGTCCCGGGCCGGCGGCGGGACGGGCGCGTTGGCGACGAGAGTGACGACTCTTTGAGTCAGCGCAGCACTGACGGGATAGAACACCACGAACGCTGACTCTTGCGCAGCCAAGCTCAGGAAGTCGGCAGGCCGGTCCCGATGGAATCGAGGCAGGACTCGAATCAAGGCGCCGTATTGGGGGTTCCTGTGGGTGTACTGCGCATACGCGAGGCCGCGCGGTGTTTGGATCTCGAGCATGTCGCCCACCCGCAAGCGATTTGCCATCCCCGAGGCCTCCAACTCTCGTCGTCCGACGCCGGTCGCCAGCGCGGAACAGGATTTTCAATGCTACTTGAGCGGTCTCAGCTCGAACACCAGAAAGAGCACAGCCAACACGGCAAGGAAGCCGACAAACACCACCGTGAGTACGCGCCAGGCATTTCCGAGCCTGGTAAGCTGGATATCGTCGGCTTCCTCGTATCGCCGACGGCTCAGGACATTCGAGAGAGTGAGTTTCTCCCCGGATCGACCCCGCCCCATGACAGACGGCGCGCCCAGGTTCTTCCAGAGCGACGGGTGTAGCCGGCGCAACCGCGATAGCACCCGAACCGCCAAGAACAGCCGGGTCAGCGCTATCACCCAGAACGCGCCGAACAGCCACCAGATCACCGAGCGAGGCACTCGGTGCCTCCTATTCGAAGAGACTCATCGCCAAGTGCGCAAAATGACCACGGGCTCAGGTGAGTGTCAAGCGCGAGGGAATTGGCAGACCTCGATGAGCGGGGCGACATTCCGTCATTCGACTCAGGGGAGACCGAATGAGCGGAGTACGTGTGCTGGTCGGCACCAGGAAAGGTGCCTTCGTCCTGACCGCCGACGGCAAGCGGGACAAATGGAACGTGGACGGGCCCTTCTTCTCTGGGTGGGAGATCTATCACGTCAAGGGCTCCCCGGCCGACCCCAACCGGATCTATGCGTCGCAATCGTCCAGCTGGTTCGGCCAGCAGGTCCAGCGATCGAATGACGGCGGCAAGACCTGGGAGCCCACCGGGAAGGAGTTCCGGTACGACGGCACTCCCGGCACCCACCAGTGGTACGACGGCACGCCGCATCCCTGGGAGTTCAAGCGGGTCTGGCACTTCGAGCCGGGACTGGGCAGCCCCGACCACCTCTACGCCGGCATCGAGGACGCCGCGATCTTCGAGTCGAAGGACGGCGGCGCCAGCTGGAAGGAGCTCCCGGGACTTCGCGACCACCGCACCGGACCCCAGTGGTCCCCCGGCGCCGGCGGGATGTGCCTGCATACCATCGTGATCGATCCGAAGAACCCCAAGCGCCTGTATGTCGCGATTTCGGCCGCGGGCGCGTTCCGGTCCGATGACGGCGGCAACACCTGGAAGACCATCACCAAGGGCCTTCACTCCAAATACATCCCCGACCCCACCGCCGAGGTGGGCCACTGCGTGCACCGGATCGCGCTCCACAGGTCGCGCCCCGACGTCCTGTTCATGCAGAAGCACTGGGATGTGATGCGGTCCGACAACGCGGGTGACCAGTGGCATGAAATCTCGGGAAACCTGCCGACCGATTTCGGATTCGTGATCGACGTGCACACGCACGAGCCGGAGACGATTTACGTCGTGCCCATCAAGAGCGACTCGGAGCACTACCCG
>DATEGY010000111.1:0-3788 GCA_035279865.1 Gemmatimonadales bacterium
CACGTTCGCCTCGGCGATGAGGTCGAGCGAACGGCGGACACCCACGCCCTGCTCCAGGGCGGCATGGGTCGCCCGCTGAATGACCGGGCCATCGGCCAACGGATCCGAGAACGGGAGTCCCACTTCAATGATGTCCGCGCCCGCCGCGGTGACCGCCGTCAGCGCGGCGACGAAGTCCGTGGGAGTCGGATAGCCGGCGGTGAGGTACGTGATCAGCGCGGCCCGGCCGTCCGTCCTGGCCTTCCGCCAACGCTCGGCGAGCAGCGAATCAGACAAAGTAGTCCTGGACCTTGATTCCGTACTTGAGCGGGTCGGTGACCTTGATGATGGACCGCGGGTACGCGCCGTTCTCCTGCAACGCAAGGTCCGCGAGAAACCCGGGGTGCAGAAGCCCGCCGTCGGGAGCCGTGACCACCCGGACGATGGGCCGGTGCACGTGGGCGGTGTCGGCGTTCGCCGCGTGGACGACGGCCACTTCGTAGGTGTCGAGAATGACGCAGGTGCCCACGGGGTAGATGCCGATCAGGTTGATGAACGCCTTCACCACCGTCGGGTCGTATCCGCGGCGCGGGTTCTCCCACATTTCCTTCAGCACCTGGTCGGGCTGAATCGGCGTGGTCTGATAGGCACGCCGGCTGGTGGCCGCGTCGAACCCGTCCGCCACCGCCACGACCTTGGAGTAGATGGACAGCACCCGGGGGCGGATCGACTTCGGATAACCGGTCAGGTCGTTCTTCATGTGGTGCTCGTACGCGGCGATCATCCCGCGGTACGGGATTTCTCCGTAGCCCCGGAGCCCGAACAGCGTCAGCACGCCGAGCCACGGGTGGGCCTGCATGATGCGCCACTCGTCGTCGGTGAGCCCGCCCTCCTTGTTCAGCACCTCGAGCGGCACGCGCGATTTCCCGACGTCGTGGAACAGCGCGGACATCCCGACGTCATAGAGCTGGACCTTGCTCAGTCCCAGCTTCCGGCCGAGGGCCACCGAGAAGATGCAGACGTTCACCGAGTGCGTGAACGTGTACTCGTCGTAGTCCCGGAGGGTGGTCAATCCCATCAGGGACGATTCGTTGTTCAGCACCTGGTCGACGATGGCCTGCACCGCCCGCTTGACCTTCTTCACGTTGGCGGTGCGGCCCATCCGGATGCTGTTGATCACTTCCTTGGTGACGGCCACGGAGCGGGCATAGGTCCGCTTGGCGGCTTCCTTCTGTTTTTCCACGTCTTCGGCGTCGTCGTCGGTATCGAGGGGCGGCTCGACGTCGATCAGCGTCACCCCGGAGTCGTCGAGCTTCTGGCTCAGCTCGTGGACCTTGTTGGGGTCGGCCTCGCGCGCGGCGTACGCGAGCAGGAGCGACACGAAGATCTGGAGCTGCTTCCGGTCCACGCCGGGCAGGACCCGGACGGCGCCGATGCCGCTCTGGCGGAACACGCCCAGGATGTGGGAGAAGGACGCGTAGTTGTCGAGATCCAGACGCAGCCGGGTCGAGTTCACGAAGATGAACTCGCCCTGGAGGCGGACCTCGAGCTCGTTCTCGACGTTCAACAGGGCCTTCGTGGACGCGGCCAGCTCGTCGAGTGCCTTCTGCACCTGGGCATTCTCGATCGGGTAGAGCTTCAGCGAGCGGAAGGCCGTGTAGAGCACGACCAGGAACTCCCGCCCCGCATGCCGCAGGAACGCGTCCGACGCCTGGCTCTCGGCGGAGATCGTGGCGCGGCGGGGCGGCGTCTTGGGATCAGTCATGCGCCGAGCTCACGGAGGGCGCGGCTGACGGCGTTGCGCACCAGCGCTTCCTTGTCGTCCTTGGCGCGTTCCAACGCGTTCCGGGATTCGGGGGTCTTGATCTTGCCGAGCGCCATCGCGGCGCAGGCACGCGTCTCGGGCCCTTCCCCGCGCCCGAGCAGGGTCGGCCGTGACAGCAGCATCCGCGCGAGGGGCGTCACACCCGCGGCCCCCGCCATCGCGCCGTAGGCCTCGAAGAAGGCCATCTTCTCGGTCAGGTCGGAGTCCTTCAGCTTCGAGCCGTTCACCGCCGCGTCGATCTGCTTGAACGCGTTGCGGTGTCCCTTCGCGGCCAGGAACTTCACGCCGGCGATCCGGACGTCGCGATCGGGATCTTCGATGGCCCGCTCCATCACCCGCATGGCGGACGGACTGCCGATCGCCGTGAGCGCCTCGACGACCGCGAGCTTCAGCGGCCGCTCCCCGAGCTCGAGGAGCTTGCCCATCCCCTCCGGCGCCCCCGCGAGCTTCAGGCGGCCGGCGAGCTTCACCATCTCGAGCTGGGTATCGCCGTCCTCGGACGCAAGCGCCTTCAGCACCTCACCCGCGTTGGCCTGCGCCAGCTGTTCCGCGGACGCGACCACCAGACCTCTCACCCGTTCGTTCGAGAGCCGGGGTACCCAGCCCATCAGGGTGATGAGCGCTTCGGGGCGCAGCTCCTGGAACAATCCCGACAGCTCGTCCTCGGTGGGATGAACCGTCGCTTCGTCGAGCGACTGCAGCAGCTGCGAGAGGGCCTCGGGCTGCGACAGCCGGTTGGGCAGGGATTCGAGGGATTGCTTGTGCTCGGCGATCAGCTCGCGGGCCCGCTGCAGGATGACGCGCGTCTCGCGGAGGATGTAGGAGACCGAACGAAAATCTCCGGCGCCCAGCAGATACGGGATCAGATTCTCGAGAATCGATATCAACTCGGCCCGGACCGTGCCGTAGGTCTGGAGCTCGAGCAGGTCGAACAGCATCGCGATCACGTTGCCGCGGAGATCCTGGGAGTACTCGCGGTCCACCTCGGCGTGGATGTAGGCGATCTCCTTTTCGTCGAGGAAGTAGAGCGTGGTGTCGAAGTCGTCGACCGACACCATGCCTTTGGGCCGGGGGGGCGCCTCCTCGTGCGCGTACTGCACCACGTCGCTCTTGGTCACCTCGGGGATCGGCTCCCCGGCCTCGATGGGTACCGCGTTCTCGCTCAGGAGCTCGCGGAACGTATGGGTGATGAATTGGAAGTCCTGCTCCCAGAGCAGCGTGAGGATGTCGTCCGCGGCATCGGCCTGGAGGGTGCGGGCCTGATGCAGAATGCGCAGGAACTTGGGCAGCTCCTCCGCCTCCACGCCCTGCTTGAAGGTGAGCGAGCGGACGCCGTCCTTATAGAGGAGCCAGGCGATGCTCTCGCTCTTGTTGTCGTGGGAGTAGACGGTTTCGTCCTCCCACTTGATCTCCCCCTCCGTGACCTGCAGCGGCAGCTCCTCGATCGATTGGAATACCTGCCGGAACCCCGAGCGCACGTTGTCCACCGCGCGCTGGTAGACGGGATTGTTGGGGAGATAGAGCTGGGTCGCCCGGACGCCCTTGGTGATCAGGCTCAAGAGCTCGGTGATCTGGGACGGCGGAAGGGCCAGCTCGTCCACGGGCGCGTTGGTCAGAGCGAGGCTCCGGTCACGTCGGCCACCCAGGCGACATCCTTGTCGCCGCGGCCGCTCAGGTTGATCACGACCACGTCCTCGGGCCCCCACACCCGCGCCCCGCGGCGGGCCAGTACCCAGGCCACGGCGTGAGCGCTTTCCAGCGCCGGCACGATACCCTCCAGCCGGCTCATCTCCTTGAAGGCGTCGAGAGCTTGGTGATCCGTCACCGCCTCATACAATACCCGGCCTGTGTCCTTGAGGTAAGCGTGCTCGGGGCCCACGCCGGGGTAGTCGAGTCCCGCCGACACCGAGTGCGCGGGCTGTACCTGCCCGTCGGAATCCTGCAGGAGATAGCTCAGGCTTCCGTGAAACACGCCCGGCCGCCC
>DATEGY010000112.1:0-4088 GCA_035279865.1 Gemmatimonadales bacterium
CGGCCAGTCGACCGCAGGGATCGTGTATACGGACAAGCAGGATGGCAGCAGCTGGAACCGCGTGATGGGCGCCGATGCGCGCATCACCTTCGGGGGCATCTACACCCTCGGGTTGCAGGGCGCCGAGAGTTTCACGCGCTCGGGCGGGGGCACGGTGCAGGGACCGCTGTGGTCCGCGTCCCTGGTTCGCTCCGGCCGGCAATTTCAGTTTTCATATTCGCTCGCCGGAATTCACCCGCAATTCTTCGACCAATCGGGATTCATTTCCCGGAACGGCATCGCGGTGGGCCAGGCCGATCATCAGATCACGTTCTACGGAGCGCCCGGGCAGGCCTTGGAGAGCTGGAGTGGAGACATTCTCATCTTCGGGCGCTGGCTCTACCCGCACTTCCAGGCGGCAGACGCGCCCGACGACCGCGAGATCCACTTCAACACCAACACGGTCATCCGGGGCTGGACCGTCAGCACGGGATTGTTCTTCGAGCGCTTCGGGTACGACCCTTCCCTCTACGCCTCCTATGCGCTGCAACGGACCTTCGGCGGCGTGACCGACACGGTGCCGTTCGTCGGCGTGCCCTCCATCCGGAATCTCGACATCCTGCTGCAGTTCTCCACGCCGCAGTACCGGCACTTCGACGCCAACGTGTTGTTCCTGCCGGCCATTCAGGACGAGAACTTCTACGAGTGGTCGCCCGCCCAGATTCTGCTCGTTCAGGCGGGGCTGAACTGGCGCCCCAACGACCGCATCCGCGTCGGCGGGACCTACCTCCACCAGGAGTACTGGCGGCGGTCGGACGGCTCGCTGGTCGCCCGGCAGCTGATTCCCCGACTGAAGGTCGAGTACCAGGTGTCGCGCCCGCTCTTCATCCGGGTGGTGGGTCAGTACGTCTCGACCTTCCAGGACTCGCTGCGGGATGACTCCCGCACCAACGACCCGATCCTCATCAAGAATCCCGCGACCGGCGTCTACGAACGGGCGCTGCCGTTGACGAGCAACGGATTCCGGATGGACTGGCTGCTGGCGTTCACGCCGTCCCCGGGCACCGTCGTCTATGCCGGGTACGGTTCAAGCCTCGACGATCAGGGCCCCTTCGCGTTCCGGGGCCTGCAGCGGACGGCAGACGGGTTCTTCACCAAGTTCACGTATCTCTTTCGACTCTAACGGCGTCGAGTGACAAGGCGTCAAGGAAAAACGTCGAGGCGAGACGTTGGCTGCGCATTCCCTCGACGATTTTCCTCGACGCCTTGTTTCTTGACGTCGTAGAAGTACTACCGGCCCGGACCGCCCCCCATTCCACCCGGGCGCTGACGCATGACCCGCGGGGGAGGCGCGGCGTCGAGCTTGGCGCCCGCCGCCGAAGAGACCTTGCCGTGGATCTCCTTGATGAGCGCGTCTTCGGCCTCCTGTAACGGCTGCATCAGCTGACGGGCCGCCGCGAATGCGGACCGCATGTCGCCCCCCGGCTGGATGTTCGCGCGCATCGAGTCGCGGATGGCCGCGGCACGCGCCAAGATCGCATTGATCGAGTCGTACTGCGGCTGGATCGCGCTCTTCTCCGCCGCGGTCAAGGACAGCGCCTGCGCCACCGAGTCCATCGTCATCCAGTGGTTCGGGGGTGGCGCGAACCCCCGGCCCCCCATCCCGCCCCCGCCCTGCGCGGCGAGTGGAGCGACTGCGCCCCCGAAGAGGGCAACGGCTACGAGCATGTTCCGCATCGGTTGTTCCTCCCAATAGGCGCCGGAATGGCGCCACAGGTCTTGTACGCCGCAGGGCCTCCCGTGGTTGAAGAGTTCCAACCCCTTGGCTACGCGATGGTTGCCCGCTATCTTGCTCGGCTCTAGAAATGGCGGATTTGACCTTTTCCCGAAGCCAGCTGCTCCTGCTCGCGGGCACGGCCAACCGGCCCCTCGCCGAGGAGATGGCTCAGCATTTGGGACAGCCGTTGTGCGCGGTCACCATCCGGCGGTTCGCGGACGGTGAGATCTTCGTCAAGATCGACGAGAACGTCCGCGGGCGGGATGTCTTTATCATCCAGCCGACCAATCCGCCGGCCGAGAATTACATCGAGCTGCTCCTGTTGATCGATGCGGCTCGGCGGGCCAGTGCGGCCCGGGTGACGGCGGTCCTGCCCTACTTCGGGTATGCGCGACAGGACCGGAAGGATCAGCCGCGGGTGGCGATCAGCGCCAAGCTGATGGCGAACCTGATCAGTCATGCGGGTGCGGACCGGGTACTGGGAATGGATTTCCATTCCCACCAGGTGCAGGGCTTCTTCGACCTCCCGGTGGACCATCTCTATTCGGCGCCGGTCTTCGTCGCGCACTTCCGCACCAAGGACCTGCGCGATCCGGTGGTCGTGGCGCCCGACGTCGGGTCGGCCAAGATGGCGCGCGGATTCGCGAAACGGCTCAACGCGTCGCTGGCGATCATCGACAAGCGGCGGCCGTCGGCGAACGTGGCGGAAGTGGTGAACGTGGTCGGCGAGGTGGACGGGAAGGACTGTCTGATCCCCGACGACATGATCGATACCGCGGGGACCATCACGGAGGCCGCGGCGGCGCTGAAGCGGCTCGGGGCCAAGCGGGTGTTCGCCTTCGCGACCCACGCGCTGCTCTCGGGTCCGGCGGTGGAACGGCTGCGGGCGGCGCCGATCGAGGAGGTCGCCGTGACGAACACCATCCGGCTGACGCCGGAGCGGCAGTTCGAGAAACTCAAGGTGCTGTCCGTCGGGGCGATCCTGGCCAAGGCGATCAGCTACGAACATTCGAATCAGTCGGTCAGCTCTCTTTTCGACTAAGGCAGGAGTCGCATGGCACAGATCGTCAGTCTCACCGCGGAAGCCCGCGAACACACCGGCAAGGGCGCGGCGCGCCAGACCCGGTTCGCCAAGAGGGTACCGGCCGTGGTCTACGGACATGGCCGGGCCTCGCAGAATCTGACCGTCGACGGCCCCGCGCTGGAGAAGGCCCTGAGCGGCATCGAGCCGGAGAGCACGCTGATCGAGCTCACCATCGACGGGAAGAAAGCCAAGGCGCTCATTCGCGAGATTCAGCGCCACCCCGTCCGCCCCGACATCATCCACGTGGACTTCTACGAGATCCACGCCGATGAGAAGGTCACGCTCAAGGTGCCGGTGCACCTCGTCGGCACCCCCGACGGCGTGCGCAACGCCGGCGGCGTGCTGGATCAGGTGACGCGCGAAGTCGAAATCGAAGTGCTCCCCGAGCACATCCCGGATCGCGTGGAGCTGGACGTGTCGGCCCTCGTCATCGGCCACTCGCTCCACGTGCGGGACCTCGTGATCCCCAACGCGACCATCCTGACGCACACCGATCTCACCATCGCGGTGGTCGTCCCGCCCCGCGCCGAGGAAGTCGCGGCGCCCGCGGCCGAAGGGGCGACCGCCGAAGTGGCCGAGCCCGAGCTCATCCGCAAGGAGCGCGAGGGCGACGAGGAAGAAGGCGAAGAGGGCAAGCCGGCCGCGGAGGCCAAGGGTGGCGAGGCCAAGCCCAAGGGCGAAGCCAAGCCCAAGGGCGGCAAAGAGGGATAAGTCCTGCGCGCCGTCGTCGGCCTGGGCAACCCGGGCGAAGAGTATCAGGCGACGCGCCACAACGCAGGGTTCTGGCTGGCGGACGCGCTCACCGCGCGGTGGGGGTTCGGCCCCTTCCGGCGTGGTGAGCGCGCTCGCGTTTGCGAGGGCGAGGTCGCCGGTGTGCCGGTCCGCGTGCTCAAGCCCACCACGTACATGAATCGCTCGGGAGCAGCCCTGGTGTCCCTCCGCGCCGATCCCACGTTCGATCCTGCCACCGAGCTCCTCGTCCTCGTCGACGAGTTCCGCATCGCCTCGGGCACCTTCCGGCTGCGGCTCGACGGCTCGGCGGGCGGCCACAACGGCCTGAAGAGCATCGAAGGAGCACTGCAATCCCAGGCGTACGCACGCCTGCGCATCGGCGTGGGCCCGCTCCCCGAAGGAGTCGGGGATTGGGCCGACTACGTGCTCGCCCCGGCGGATGTGGAGCAGCGCGAGCTCATCGACCAAGCCATGCCGAAGATGGTCGACGCCGTGGAGCGCTGGCTCCGGGGCGAG
>DATEGY010000113.1:0-10542 GCA_035279865.1 Gemmatimonadales bacterium
TCGTGTCGACCATCGGTGGCCGCCGCACGGTGGGCCGGATCGTCGAGACCGAAGCATATGTCGGTCCCGACGATCCGGCCTGTCATGCCTGGAAAGGTCGCCGCTCGCCCATGGTCGAATCGCTCTACGGTCCTCCCGGAATGGCGTATGTCTACTTCACCTACGGCATGCATTGGTGCATGAATGCGGTGACCAGGCGGGAAGGTTTTCCGTCAGCCGTCCTGCTCCGGGCCCTCGAGCCTGTCGCGGGACTCGAGACGATGCGCCGGCGCCGGGGCAGTGGTGTCCCGGATCGCCGGCTGTGTGCCGGTCCTGCGATGTTGTGTCAGGCGTTGGGGGTGACCGGGAGGCAGGACGGGGTGTCGCTCTCGCGGGGGTCGCTGCGAATTCTCCAGGATCCGCAGCCCCGTCGCTTCAAGGTCCGCGTGGGCCCGCGCATCGGGATCACGCGGGCCGTGGACTGGCCACTCCGGTTCTGGGTCGAGAACTCGGAGTGGGTGTCCCGTCTCAGTTCGTCTCGGTGATGTCTTCCTTCGAGGACCCGAGCGAATAGCGGAGGCCGCCGACCACGCTGTAGGTCGGGCCGTCGAGCATGAACTGCTGCGCGGCGGAGGTGACCGTCGCCTGTCCGAAGAGACCCAGCCGGCCGAAGTTGATCTGCAGGCCGAACGCCCCCCAGGCAAACGCCTTGCTCGACTGGTCGCTCGCGGCCTGCGCGGCGAGGCTCGAATCGGAGAAGCTGGCGCAGGTCGTCGTCGCGTCGGCACCCGAGCAGTCGATGCTCGGGTTCAGGATCTGCACGATGGCGAACCCGCCGCCGATCATGGGCTGGATGTGCCCGTCGATCGGGATCGCGAACACGCCGATGGAGAGGCGCCGGACGTTGGAGAAGGTGACATTCCGCACGCCGCTCTGGGAGTTGGCGTCCGTGATCTGGGCGCTGGCGGGGCTGGTGAAGAACGCCTGCTCGTACCCCAGGGACAGCGCGGTCCGCTTCCCGGTGATCAGCCAGTGCCCGCCGACGATTGGGTCGAAGTGGAGGGGCTGAAGATTCGTCTTGTAGAGGAACGCACCGCCGCCGCCGCCCCAATACCACTGGAAGGCATGGCTTCCAGCGGCCGTTTGGGCGCTAAGGGCGCGGGGGCTCGACACGAGGGCCACCGCGAGGGCGCAAAGGGACAGACGCGACACCGGATTCATCGGACACCTCCTAAGAGGCTCCGAAGGTAGGAATCTAGGCTGTTGCGCGCAAGTAGGTTAAGCCAGCCGATCGCGAAACTACTTTAGGTCTATGTCTTCCAGTGGCTTACTGTAGTGACACTGTCGTGATAATGCATGACATCAAATCAACCCCAGCCGGCCTCCCACCTTCTTGAACGCGTCCAACGCAAAGTCGAGGTCGTCGCGCGAGTGGGCAGCCGAAATCTGACAGCGCACGCGCGCGTGCCCCTGCGGCACCACGGGGTAGCCGAAGCCGGTCACGAACACGCCCTCGGCCAGGAGCATCTCGCTCATCTGAATGGCCTTCGACGTTTCGCCAAGGATCACGGGCACGATCGGCGTTTCTCCCGGCAGGGGCTTGAAGCCCAGCTCGATCAGGCGGCCGCGGAAGTACTTCGCATTCCCGTGCAGGCGGGTCACCAGTTCCGGGTGCGCCTCGGCGTACTGCACCGCCGCGAGCGCGCTCGCCGCTACGGTCGGGGGCAGGGCGTTGCTGAACAACTGGGGGCGGGAACGCTGGGTGAGGTAGTCGGTGAGCGACGCCGGACCCGCCGTGAATCCGCCGGCCGCGCCGCCGAGGGCCTTCCCGAGGGTCGACGTGATGATGTCGACCTGACCCAGCATGCTGAAATGCTCGGCGGTGCCGCGGCCCGTCTTTCCGAGGACCCCCGTGGCGTGGGAGTCATCCATCGCGACCACGGCGTCGTATTTCCGCGCCAGCGCCGCGATGTCGGGGAGCCGGGCGATGTCTCCCTCCATCGAGAAGATGCCGTCGGTGAAGATCACGCGCAGGCGGGCGCCCGAGGCGGCCTTCAACCGGTCCTCGAGGTCCTTCATGTCGGAGTGCTTGTAGACGGCGGTCTGGCATTTCGTGATGGCCTTCGCCAGTCGGATCGAGTCGATGATCGAGGCATGGTTCAACTGATCCGAAATGACGATGTCCTGTTCGGTGAGGAGCGTGGGGCAGAGGCCCTCGTTCGCGTTCCAGCAGCTCACGTAGGAGAGAGAGGACTCGCATCCGACGAAGCGGGCCAGCGCTTGCTCGAGCGCCCGGTGCACCGTGAAGGTTCCGCAGATGAAGCGAACCGAGCCCGTGCCCGCGCCGAACTGGTCCAGCGCGTCCTTCCCCGCCTGCACCACCTCGGGGACGTTGCAGAGCCCCAGGTAGTTGTTCGAGGAGAGGATGACCACGTCTCCCCTGCCCTCCATCTTCACCCGTGCGCCCTGGGGCGACGCGAGGTAGTTCAGGCGCTTGTAGACGCCATCCTTCTGGAACTGCTGGAGTTCGGCGGACAGACGCGCAGCGAAGCTCATGAAATCTCCAGGATCACTTTTCCGGCGTCGCCTGAGCGGATCGCCGCCAGGGCGTCGTCGATCTTGGCGAGAGGGAACCGGTGGGTGATGACGGGGCGGGGGTCGAAGAGTCCGGCGGAGAGGAAGCGGCGCATCTGGTGCCAGGTCTCGTACATCTTGCGTCCCACCACGCCGTAAACGGTGATCCCCTTGAAGATAATCTCCGTGGCGAAGTCGACCGGCACCTGATCCTTGGGTATGCCGAGCAGCTGGACCCGTCCGCCCATGCGCACCGAGGCGAACGCCTGGTGCAGGGCGCTCGGGATGCCGCTCATTTCGCAGACCACGTCGGCGCCTTCACCGCCCGTGGCCGCGAGGACCTGTTGGGTCACGTCCTCCTTTTTCGCATTGATCGTGACGTGCGCCCCCATCTTGGCGGCGAGCGCCAGGCGTTTGGGATTCACATCGGACGCGATGACCTTCGCGGCCCCAGCGGCCTTCGCGATCCCGACGGCAAAGCACCCGATCGGTCCGCATCCCACCACGAACACGGTGCTCCCAGGAATTTCCGCGGAGAGCACGGTATGGAACGCGTTGCCCATCGGATCCATGATGGCGCCGATTTCGGTGGGTATGCCGTCGAGCGTCAACACGTTGCCGGCGGGCATCACAATCAGGTTCGCGAAGGCGCCGTCCCGGTCCACGCCGATGATGCGGGTATTGCGACAGATATGTCCGTTTCCCGTCCGGCATTGGAGACAGTGGCCGCACACGATGTGACCCTCGGCCGTCACGAGCTGACCCGGCGCGAGCTCCGTCACCCCCGGACCGACCTTCACGATTTCACCGGCGAACTCATGTCCAATCACCACCGGAGGATGCATGCGGCCGGAGGCCCAGGCATCCCAGTCGGCGATGTGGAGGTCGGTGCCGCAGACGCCCGCGTGGCGGACCGCGATCAGCACCTCCCCCGATGACGGAACCGGGTCGGGAACCGTAGTGACCGTGAGTCCGGGAGCGCGTCGTTCTTTGACGATGGCTTGCATGGGGGCCAAGTTAAGGGGTACCCAAAGGCCGGGAAGGGGTGGGCATATGAAGCCGTTCCGGTGTGCCGTCGTGGTCGCGGCCGGTGTCTGGGCCGCCGTTTCAACCCAGGTTTCGGCGCAGGTTCCCGATACCGTGGTCACGTACCGCGGCATTGTCATGCGTGATACCGGCGCCACGTGGGGGCTCTTCCTGCCCGTTCCTGCGCAGGTAGGAACGGTCCGTTTCAACTTCCTTCACGTCTCGGGAAAGCTGCGCAACGTCGACCGGGATGAGAACCGCTACGCCGAGCTGCGGGGCCATCTTGTGGTGGACGACGCCGGGCATCCGGCGCTCGATGTCAACCGACTGAGCCTCAAGGACATTCCGGGACAGGGCGATCACAGTGTCGCGCGGACGTTCATGGAACACGCCGAGGTGGTGGCGGGGATACTGCCGAACCGGATCGTGTTCTCCGACTCAGGGATGGTGAGCAGCGTACGGACCCGGCCGGTGATCGCCTTTTCGATCACCAATCACTCGGACGAGCCCATCGACTTCAACTTCCGTAACAATCAGCTGATCTGCGCTTCGGTGCTTCCGAGCAACCGGACCATGGAGCCGATCTGGACCGGCTCCTGGCCGGTGGGTCCCTACCTCACGAGGATCACGATCAACCTGAGCGCGACGGTCGCCGAGGCGGTGACGCTGCCGGATTCCGTGGTGTTCCCGCCGGGGCACTACAAGTTGCGGGCGTGGCTCTGCGAGGCCACTGACTACCAGGCCGAGTCGGAATTCGACGTAGCCAGCAAATAGGGGGGGACGATAAGAAAAAGGGCCGGCTCAATGCCGGCCCTTTTTTTGCGGTTCAGCGCTGGCGGTCCAGCGGGAGATGTTGGTGCGGGTGATCGTCTCCCGCTTCCGCGTCGGCGCACCAGCAATACGCCCAGATCTTCGCCGGCTTCAGGGCTTCGCGTCCCATCCGGAGAATGATCCCGATCGGCTCGTCATCGAGGTACAGGGGCAGGCTGGTCATGCCCCCCTTCACTCGCAAGACGCCTGCCAAATGGAACGATCAGTAACTAATTGTTTTATTTACACTTATGAAAATCTCACCGACGTTGATTCGTCAATTTGACACGCGCACTTATGTGTCGCTTTGACGCACCGGCTTAGTGGCCACGAAGCCTTCGCCACGCCCGCGGCGCTTCCGGCGCTCCACCTGCCACTCTCCGTAGAGGCTTTGCAGGGAATCCGGTGCGAGCGGCAGGACCCCCGGCCCATCGGGGTCGACGCTCAGGATCACGTGGAGCCCGCCCGGACGCGTGCAGGTCTGCAGCCCGCGGACGAAGGTCTCCCGATCCCCGGCGTCGGCTCCCGCGAGGGCATTGGGTTCGAGGACCGTGAGTGCGGGGCGCAGGTCGGGAAGCCAGCCGCCGAAGTTCACGACCAGCGCCTGAAAGCGGCCCGCCAGCTGCTCCGCGACGGCGCGTCCCTCCGCCGACTCGACGGCGCCGAGCTCCTGGTCGAGCAGGAAGACTTCCGCGTCGTGGGCGGCGACGAAGAGGGCGTGGGGCAGGGCCGCCGCGCCGACCACCACCACGAGGTCTCCGGCTTCGAGACGCTTCACTCCCTGGGCCACGGGGTCGCTCGACTCGAGCCCCCAGTGTGTGGGCTCGCGCTGGGCCAGGCGGAGGGCACGGTGGTTCTGCGACCAGCGCCGGAACGACGGCAGCTTGAGGCGGCGCGAAATGATCCGGTCGACGTGTTCGAGCAGGAGCACCTCGGTGAGGAGGTACTGGCCCTCCCCGGACTCGAGCTCGCGCACGGCTTCGTCCCCGATCCGCAGGAGCTCTTCGCGCGGCACCGTGTTCTTGTACTCCTCGATCCGCTGCAGCAGGAATTCCTGATACTCCTGCTTCTGGGAGCGGGGCGGGCGGCGCGTCGGCCCGGTGGCGTGGGGCGAGCCCTGCGCAACGGTGTTCAGCATGGCTCGACGTGCACCGTCACGCCGTGGAGATCGAGCTCCTGCTTGAGACGGGCTTCGACCTGGTCGGCAATCTCGTGGGCCCGCGCCACCGTCGCGCTTCCGTCGACCGAGATCGTCAACTCGGCGTACCGGCCATGGGCGCCGCCGCGGGAGCGGATGTCGTAGGTGTCGCAGACTCCCGCGACGCCCCGCGCGCACTCGGCCAGGCGTTCCGGCGGGAGGACGCGTTCGTCCACCAGTACCGGTACGGTCCGCACCAGCACGCGGTACGCGACGGAGAGGATGGCGCCGACGACGAGGATCGCGATCACGGGGTCCGCCCACCACCACCCGGCCCGCGCGAAGAGCAGCGCGACGATGACACCCGCGGTGATGAGGACGTCCGCCCCGGTGTGGGCGGCGTCGGCGAGCAGGATCTCGCTCTGGAGGGCGCGGCCCCGCCGGCGCTCGTACCGGGCGACGCCGGCATTCACGACCAGCGTGGCGCCCAGGACGGCCACCTGGGAAGTGGTGACCGGCAGGGGATGGCCTCCGGATGACAGGTGGTTCACCGCCCCGCGCAACAGCTCGAACGAGCTGACACAGAGAAACCCCACCAGCGCGAGGGCGCCGAGCGTTTCGAATTTTCCATGCCCGTAGGGATGCTCCGCGTCGGGGGCCTTCGCCGCGACGGCCGTCACGATCAGGGCGAGGACGTTGTTGGCAGAATCGATGGCCGAATCTAGAGCGCTCCCCAAGACCCCCAGGGACCCGGAGGCCAGGCCCACTCCGACCTTCACCACCACGACCACCAGGTTGGCGACCAGGATGCTCACCAACACCCGGCGGACGGCAGCGGAATCCAGCATCTCAGCAAGCTTGTAAACAGGGCCCCATTTGACAATATTGAGATACTTATCTAAATATCTCAATATGCGCGATCACCTGTTTCGGGCCCTCGCCGATCCCACGCGGCGGAAGATCCTCGAGCTCCTGGCCGTGAAGGACCGTACCGCGGGGGAGCTGGCTGAGGAGTTCCCAATCGCGTTTGCGTCGGTCTCCCACCATCTGGGCGTGCTCAAGAATGCGGGGCTGGTCGCGGTGGAGCGGGAAGGGCAGCACATGCGGTACCGGCTGAACACCACCGTTTTTCAGGACATGGCGCGGTATCTCGTGAAAACGTTCTCCGGAGGCACCGATGCGTAGCCGCTGGTTCGGGTTCGTGGTCGCCGCCGCCCTCCTGGTGGTCACCTGGTGGGCGTGGGATCGCCTGCCACCGCACATGGCCACCCATTGGGATGCGAGTGGCCACGTCAACGGGTACTCGCCGCGGGCGTTCGGGGCGCTCTTCGCGCCCGGACTGATCGTCCTGTTGACGCTGCTGTTTCAGGTCCTGCCGCTGCTTGATCCGCGCCGGCAGAACTACGAAAAATTCATTCACACCTACTGGGTCATCGCGAACTCCGTGGGTCTCTTCGTCGGCGTGGCCCATGTGCTGGTCATCGGCAACGCGCTGGGCTATCCGGTCGCGGTGAGTCGCATCGTACCGCTCGGCCTGGGAATCCTGTTCATCGCCCTCGGCAACGTGCTCCCCCGGGTCGAGCCCAACTGGTTCGTCGGCATCCGTACGCCCTGGACCCTTTCGAGCGACACGGTGCGGCGGCGGACCCACCGCACCGGGGGCTGGACGTTCTTCCTTGGCGGGTGCGCACTGCTCGTGGAGGGGATGACGCCGCTGAGGGCCTATTGGCCGGCGATGATCGTGACGATCGCCGCTGCTGTTCTGATTCCGGTGATCCAGTCCTACGTTCTGTGGAAGGGAGAACAGGATGATCGCGCTTAGTCTCGCGCTCCTGCAGGCGCCTCAACCGAAGGCCGACACCGTGCCGCCGGCGTCTGCCGTCGAAAGCCCCTTCGTGGGGAAGTCCTCAGGCTTCACGCTCTACGGCACGGTGACCCTTCCGCGCGACGCGAAGGGGCCGGTGCCCGTCATCCTCATCGTGGCGGGCTCGGGGCCGACCGACCGGAACGCCAATTCTCCCGCGGGGGTGAAGAGCAACGCGTACGCGCAACTCGCCTGGCGGCTGTCGGAGCGGGGCATCGCGTCCCTGCGGTTCGACAAACGGGGCATCGCCGCGTCCCGCGGCACGTTCGACTCGAGCATGATGGCTCACACCACCATGCAGGTGTACGCGAATGATGTGCACGCCCTGGCCGATTCCCTCCGCGCCGACCACCGGTTTTCGAAGGTGATTCTGGCCGGCCACAGCGAGGGAAGCGCACTCTCCATCATGGCGGCCAACGACGGTGCGCCGGTCGCGGGCGTGATTTCCCTGGCGGGGATGGGCCGGCCCTTCGCGTCGGTCTTGCGCGCGCAGCTCGCACAGCAGCTCGATTCGACCGCGCTGAAGATGTACGACACATCCATGACGGCCTATCTGGCGGGCCGCGACCCCCCGGTGCCGGCCTATCTGGCCCCGCTGTTCGTGCCGGTGAACCGCGAGTACCTGAAGTCGATGATGGCGTTCGACGCCCGCCAGGCGGGCCGGTTGCACTGCCCGGTGCTGATTCTCCAGGGCGACTTCGACTTGCAGGTCACGGTTGCGGACGCCGAGGCACTGCATGCGGCCGATCCGGCGTCGACGCTCGTGGTGTTGACGGGGGACACGCACATGTTCAAGATCGCGGCGAGCAAGGACCGGATGGCGGAAGCGCCTACCTACGTCGATCCGACGGTGCCCATCGATCCCAGGCTCATCACGACGATCGCGGACTGGGTGGGAAACATTCGGTAGGAGTCACGCCCAGCGCCTTCCGGAACATGGCGATGAAGGCGCTGGGCGTCGCGTATCCGGCTTCGAGCGCGGCATGGCTGACCTTGGCGCCCTGCGCCAGGAGGCGCATGCCGTGCATCAGCCGGGCCTGCTGCCGCCAGCGGCCCAGGCCCATCCCCACCTCGGCGCGAAACAGCCGCTCCACCGTCCGGCGGCTGGCTCCGGCATATCGGCAAAGCTCCTCGAGAGACCCGGGCTCCGGGTACGCGAGAATTGCGTGGGCCACTTTGAGCGCCCGCGCGTCCCGGGGATCCGGCAACTGAAGGGGAACCATCTTGATGGTCCGGAGCTGGTCGACGATGACGTCGATCAGGTGCCGTTCCCGCCGGTCGGCGCCGTCGAGGTCTCCGATCCGGCACGCCTCGAGTATCAGCTCCTCGAGGAGCGCCGACACGTGAAGGACGGCGCAGGCCTCCCCCAGGTGGCGCGCCAGCCCCCGCCGCAGGTAGAGCGTCCGCATCTCCACCATTCCTGAGGTCGCGATGTCGTGCTCTACGCCGGCCGGGATCCACACCCCCCGGCGCGGGGGCACCACCCAGGTGCTCCCGGCGGCGGTCACGGTCATGACTCCGCGGGTGGCGTGGACCAGCTGGTCGCGCCGGTGCGCGTGGGCGGGGATGAGGAATCCCGCGGGGTAGTCCTCGGCAAGCGTGCGGATGGCGGGTCCGGCGGCGGCGTCCCGGTCCGGGGCGGTTTGTCGCATTTTCGACATTAGTTGGCAATCTATCGAAAGTGCGGATCGGGGGTACCGGCGTACATACCACCACCCCCGACCGATGAGGCTCCCATGCCCGGCTGGATCGCCGTTCACGCCATCGCTCTCCTGTCCCTGGCTTCCCCCTGCGCGACCAACCCGCGCGTCCGCCGGCTCGACTACTGGCTGGGCGCCTGGGTCATTCAGGCGAATGGCGGGGCCGGAACGAGTCGCGTTTCGCTGTCGCTCGACGGGTGCGTATTCACCGAGTCCTGGACGGGTGCGCGAAACCACCGCGGGGAGAACGTGCTGGCCTACAGCGTGGAGGACAGTACCTGGCGGGCGTTCTTTGCGGACAACGAAGGACGCGTTCATGTCTTCTCGAACGGCAGCGTCGCCGGCGATACGGCCGACTTCACGGGCGCTGCCAACCGGATCCGGATCATCCGGGAGGGCCCAGACCGGGTCAAGCAGATCTGGGAGAAATCGGGGAAGGTGGTGTTCGAGGGGACCTACACGCGCCGGAGGAGCGCGCCCTTGAGATAGCCGGTCTCCGGAATGCTGAGGACCTCGGGGTGATCGCCCGGTTGCCCCGTGAACCGCAGGACCTCGACCCGCCTTCCCGAGTCCTGTGCCGCCTCCACCAGCATGGCCTCGAAATCCCCGCGGTGAACGTGGTATGAGCACGAGCAGGTGAAGAGCACGCCGCCGGGCGCAAGGCACCGCATGGCCCGGAGGTTGATCTCCTTGTACCCTGCGAGGGCGCGGTCTACGCTGGCGCGGGTCTTCGCGAACGCCGGCGGGTCCAGGGCAATCGTGTCGAACTCCTCTCCCCGGGCCTCCAGCTCTCGAAGCAGATCGAAGACGTTGGCCTCTTTCCACGTCACGTTGCCGAACCCGTTCAACGCCGCATTCTTCGCACCCCGGGCCAGCGCCTCGGCACTCGAGTCGACGGCGAGCACCGAGCCGGCGACCCTGGCGAGATGGATCGTGAAGGATCCGTGATACGCGAAAAAGTCGGCGGCACGGCCGCCGGGCCGGGCCCGCGCAGCCAGCATTACCCGGTTCTCCCGCTGATCCAGAAATCCGCCGGTCTTCTGGCCCTGCCACGGAGCCGCGAGGTATTTCACGCCGCCCTCCGTCACTTCGACCGTTTCCGGTACCGACCCCGAGAGCAGCGTCACTTCCAGCGGGAGTCCTTCGTGACGCCGGACGGCCGCGTCGTTGCGGAGCAAGATCCCGTCCGGCTGGAGCACCTCCTGAATCGCCGCCCCAATGTCTTCCCGCACGGCTTCGACGCCGGCGGAGAGAAGCTGGGCGACGGCGTAGGGCCCGTACCGGTCGATCACGAGTGACGGAAGGCCGTCCCCTTCCCCATGCACCACGCGCCACGCGGACGCGTCGATGCCCGCGCGTGCCGCCGCGGCCGCGGCGATCCGCGACCGCCACCAGCTCCGGTCGATCTCGACATCGTCCGTGGTGAGGAGCCGCAGCCGGATTTCCGACTT
>DATEGY010000114.1:0-12986 GCA_035279865.1 Gemmatimonadales bacterium
ACATCGGACCGGTAGATCCAGGGATGACCGGCACGCCACCGGGCGGCGCCCTTGGCGGTCACCGCGACGTTCACGAGGCGCGGTCGGGGCGCAGAACCGACGCCCCGCGGAGGTAGATATGTTTCAGCGCCTCGGGGCGGCGCGTGGTATAGAAGTGCAGGAGCACCCGGACGCAGAGGGGCACGCCGCCCGGCACCGGCACTTCCTGTGCTCCGAGCAGGGGCACGCCGGTCCAGCCGAGGTTCCGCGCCGCGCGGGCCGGGTAGTCGGCGGTGAGGTCCGGCGTAGACGTGAAGATGGCGCTCTCGATGTCCCCCGGCGCGAACACGTTGGCCTCCTGCAGGGCGGCCAGGAGCTCGGCGGTGGCGGCGAGAATGGCGTCGGAGGTATTGGCGGCCGCCGTCGTGGCGCCGCGCAGTCCCCGCAAGACTCTGGTGGTCATCGATGCTCGTGGATCATTTGCGCTTGATGGTGCTCACGGATGCGTCCCTTCTCAAGGGGCGGGATGTGGTGGACGCGTGCCGGCGCGCCGTGGCCGGCGGGGCCACCTGCATCCAGGTCCGCTGGAAGCCCGCACCCGCCCGGGAGGTGGCCGACGTCGCCCGAACTCTGGTGGGCGCGCTGTCCGTCCCCGTGCTGGTCAACGACCGGATCGACGTGGCGCTCGCCGTCCGCGCCGCGGGCGTGCATCTCGGGCAGGACGACGTGCCGGCCGGCGCGCTCGCCGAATACCTGCCTCTTGGGTTCATCGTGGGGCTGTCCGTGGGGTCACCGGCCGAAGCCGCCGGGGCCGACCACCGGGCCGACTACTGGAGCGTCGGCCCCTGCTTTGCGACCCCCAGCAAGACGGACGCCGGCCCCCCCCTCGGCCCAGGCGGGTTCGGGACCCTCGCACGTCTCGCCCCCTCCGGCGTGCCCGTGATCGGGATCGGAGGCATCACGAAGGACAACGCCGCCGCCATCCGGAGCGCCGGCGGAGCCGGCGTCGCAGTCATCGCGTCCGTGCTGGGGTCGAACGAGCCTGAGCGCGCTGCGCGCGAGCTGCGGCTTTCAATCGCTTGACCTTCTGAATGGCCGCGAGGTGCTCGGCGTAACTCACCGAGAAGATGTGCTTCCCGTCGGGTTGAGCCACGAAATAGAGATAAGGAACATCGGCCGGATGCACCGTGGCCTCCAGACTTGCGCGTCCCGGTTGCGCGATCGGCCCGGGCGGCAGGCCGGCATGGAGATAGGTGTTGTAGGGTGACCGGATCAGGAGATTCTTCTCGAACACCCGCTTGAGCCGGTGACCGTAGGCGTAGATCACCGTCGGGTCCGCTTCGAGCCTCATCCCCCGCCGCAGCCGATTCAGATACACCGCAGCGACATAGGGCCGGTCCGGGTCATACCGCACCTCGGCCTCCACGATCGAGGCGACGGTGACGATCGCCTGCCGCGAGAGATGCTGGGAATCGAGCGTCGCGGTCCAGCTCGAGTCCCACTGGCCGAGAAACTCGCGCACCATCGCGCGCGCCAGGTCATGCGAGGTGATCTTGGCCGGGACGAGATAGGTGGTGGGGTAGAGATAGCCTTCGACGGTCGGCGCGTTGGCCGGCACGTCGACCTCCGCCTTGAGATCCGGATCCCGGATGGCCAGGAGAAAGGAGTCCCGCGGGATGCCCAGGCGGCTCTGCGCCAGGTCCGCGACCTCCGTGGCCATCAGGCCCTCCGGAGTCGTGAAGTGCACCAGCGCACCCCGGCCCGTCGACAAAGCCTCGGCGATCACCCGCCAGGTCTCATCTGCATGGAACGCATACGTGCCGCTCTTGAGATTCGACCGGAGCCCCTGGAAACGCGCCCAGAGGCGGAACCAGAACGGATGGGGCACCACGCCGCGGGCGGAGAGTGAGTCCATCGCGACGTCGAAGGTCGCGCCGCGGGGGATCGTGACGTCGATTTGCGGACCGCGGGCCGGCGTGGACGAGCAGGCCGCGAGGAGCAGCAGCAGGGCGAAGCGCTTCACACGGCGCTCCCCCGGATCGCGTCGAGATAGTGCTGCAGGAGCAAGGTCGCGGCGAGCGCGTCGATGTCCCCTCTGCGGGTCCGGGTCTTGCCGCCCATTTCCCGTACGGCGCCGAGGACGCGGGCCGTGGTGAAGCGCTCGTCCCAGAGGGCGACCGGCAGCCCCGACCGGCGCGCGATGTCGTCCGCCAGGTCCCGGGCCGCCCTGGCGGCGTCGCCTTCTCCCCCCGCCGCATCGAGCGGGAGCCCGACGACGATACCCGTCACCTCATGCTTCGTGAGGTGCTCCTGCAGCGCAGCCATGGGGAAACGCTTGCCGGTCCGGCGGGTCAAGGCCGCGAGAGGTTGGGCCAGCGTCCGGGATTCATCGGACAGCGCGAGCCCGATCCGCCGCTCGCCCCAGTCCACCCCCAGCAGCCGGCCCGTCCCGGTGCTCACCCTTGGGCCATCGTCGCGAAGAACTCGGTGTTGGTCTTGGTGCGTTTCATCCGTTCGAGCAGGAACTCGATCGCTTCCACCGGCGGCATGTCCGCCAGGAAGTTGCGGAGGAGGTACACCTTGTTGAGCTCGTCCTTGGCCAGGAGAAGCTCTTCCTTCCGGGTGGAGGTCCGCTGGACGTCGATGGCGGGGTAGACCCGGCGGTCGGCGATCCGGCGGTCGAGGATCACTTCCATGTTGCCGGTACCCTTGAACTCTTCGAAGATCACCTCGTCCATCCTCGAACCCGTATCGATGAGCGCCGTGGCGAGAATGGTGAGCGACCCGCCGCCTTCGATGTTGCGTGCGGCCCCGAAGAAGCGCTTGGGTTTCTGGAGCGCGTTGGCGTCCACACCGCCCGACAGGATCTTGCCGGAGTGGGGCACGACCACGTTGTGGGCGCGCCCGAGACGCGTGATGGAGTCGAGCAGAATCACGACGTCTTTCCCGTGCTCGACCATGCGCTTGGCCTTCTCGATCACCATGTCCGCCACCTGCACGTGCCGGTCGGCGGGCTCGTCGAAGGTCGAGGAGATCACCTCCGCGCCCTTCACGTTTTCCTCCATGTCGGTCACTTCCTCGGGCCGCTCATCGATGAGCAGGACGATGAGATAGACCTCGGGATGATTCTCGATGATGGAGTTGGCGAGCTTCTGCATCAGGATGGTCTTACCGGCCTTCGGCGGCGACACGATCAACCCGCGCTGGCCCTTGCCGATGGGGCAGAGGATGTCCATCACCCGCATCGAAAGGTCGCCGTCTTTCCGCTCGAGGCGAATACGCTCTTCGGGATACCGGGGCCGGAGGTTGTCGAACGCGACCCGGTGCTTGGCCTTTTCGGGTTCTTCACCGTTGACATTTTCGACCTTGAGCAGGGCGAGATACCGCTCCCCTTCCTTGGGGGGACGCACTTGGCCGAGGATCGTGTCACCGGTACGCAGATCGAAACGCTTGATCTGCGAGGGGGAGACGTAGATGTCGTCGGGGCCGTACAGGTAGTTCCAGTCGGGGGAGCGGAGGAAGCCGTATCCTTCCGGCAGAATTTCCAGCACCCCCTCGCCGCGGAGCACGGTGTCGGTGTCGAGCAGTGACTGCTCGATACGGAAGATGAGGTCTTGCTTTCGCATGCCCGAGTAGTTTTGAATGTTCAGACTCTCGGCCATCGCGTGCAGCTCGGCGACGGATTTTTTCTTGAGTTCAGCGATGTCCACGTGTGCTTCGGCTCCGGTAAGCGATGTACGGCGGGGGGAACCCCCTGAAAACGGGGGAGTGAACGCGGTTTGTATGTTGGTAAAGAGGGTGCTCGGGTATCTGTAGGAGTACCAGGGACTTATAGTAGAAGCTCCCGCGCGGGTCGTCAAGGGTGCCCATGAACCTGATGACATTCTTCGATCGTGCCGAGTCCACGTCACTCCCCGATCGTGAAGTCGTTGATGCGCTTGTACATCCAGCGCATGCGGCGCCCTCTCCGCCCCTGAAGGACGCACTCCGGTCGTGGCGCGGGCCCTACTACTGGGCCGACGAAGCGGACGGCCGCCACCTGATTCTCACCCAGGTCAGACCACGGCCCCCCGAGCGCTGGTGGCTCCATGGCGTGCTCCTGGCGCTCACGTTCGTCAGTGTCACGCTTGCCGGTGCGGTCCTCGCGGGCCGCTTTCCTTATTACGGCGTGCTGGGGCTCCTCACCTCGCTCGCGCATCCGGGTCCCCGGGTGTGGGCCGCGTGGGTGTCCGGCCTTTCCTTCTCCATCCCGCTCCTGGGCATTCTCCTCGCCCACGAGCTCGGTCACTACGTCACCGCGCGGCGACACGGGGTGAACGCGTCGCCCCCGTACTTCATCCCGGCGCCTTTCATCACCATCATCGGATCGCTCGGGGCGTTCATCCGCATCCGCACCATTCTGAGTGACCGTCGTCAACTTCTGGACATCGGAGTCGCGGGTCCGTTCGCCGGGTTCCTCGTCGCGCTCCCGGTGCTCGTCGCCGGGATGGCCCTGTCTACGCCGCTCCCGCATCTCGCGCCCAACGCCGGCCTGCTCCTCAATCTGGGGCCGGACACCATCCCCATCGGGGGGTCGCTCCTGACGGAGTGGGTCCGCCGGCTCGTGATCGGCGGCTCCGGTGGCGTGGCGCTTTCCCCCCTGGCCTTCGCGGGATGGATCGGGATGTTCGTCACGATGCTGAACCTCCTGCCGCTGTCCCAGCTCGACGGCGGGCACGCGCTGTACGCCGCTCTCCCCCGGCTCCACTCGAGGCTCGCGCTCGTGTTCTGGGTGGGGCTGGCCGTGCTGGGGTGGTTTACCTGGGAAGGGTGGCTGGTGTGGGCGGTGTTCATCGTCCTGATGTCTCGGGGACGGCTCGCGCACCCGGCGGTGCTGAGCCCCCGGCGCGGGCTGCCTCGAGCGCAGCTCGTCATGGCGGTCCTGGCCCTGGTCCTGTTCGCCGTCACCTTCGTCCCCAAACCGTTCTAATCTCTTGCGCCTCCGGCCCTTTCTTTTATGTTGCTCCAAACGAGCCTCAGGCTGAGGATGCCAGCACAACCGTTACGACAAGGCTTTGCCGACGAGCGTCCAGCCGTCGTTCATGATCTCCCCCCCATAAAATTCGAAGGGCAAGGTGTCACTGTCCGTCTGGCGGTCCGCCGGACCGAGGACGGCACGTGGCGGGGGCGCATTCATTTCGGGGCGCCGGATACCGAGCACGAGCGTGCGACGGCGGAGATCTTCTGCGCCGCCTCGGAACCCGATCTCTGGCAATCGGTGCGGGACCTGCGGGATCATCACCTGCGGGATCTCTACCGCTCGCTGCTCTAGAGTCCGGGCATTGACCGAAGACCCGATCGCGAAACTTCGCCACGACCTGGCCAACCCCCTCTCGGCCGTCCTCGCCGAGACGCAGCTTCTCCTGCTGAACGAAGCCGAGCTTGACCCCGAGCTCGTGAACTCGCTCAAGCACATCGAGGGCCTCGCGCGCCGGATGCGCGACATCCTCCAGGACCGGCGCGGCTGAGCCGCCGACACGGCCCGCGGTACTCGCCCTGCGGCCGGTGGCTGGGGGGGAGAGGGAGAAGGAGGGGGACCCGCTATGCGGGGGCGGCGCGCCCCGGCTGGCTCCGCTGGCCCGCGTCGCTCCGCCAGCCCCGCCCGTTCGCGAGATAGAGTCCCAGAAACACGGCCGTCGTCCCGCTCACCAGAAATTTCAACGCCGCCGGCGCGTCGCTCGCCGAGAGAATCCCCTCAATCGTTCCGGCGATGGTCAGCAGCACCACCACCATCCCGATCATCCGCGCCGCGACGCGCCCCTCCAGCACCAGCGCGTCCCGGCGGGTGCGGTCCCCCGGCGCGATCAGCGCGTGCGCGAGCCGCAGTCCGGCTCCTCCGGAAATGAAGATGGCGGTCAGCTCCAGCACGCCGTGGCCCGCCACGAACGTGAGGAGATAGCGGGCGGCGTGATAGTTCGCGAAGACGCCGAGCCCCACGCCGAGACTCAGGCCGTTGGCCGCGAGCGAGACCACCGTGAGCAAACCGGCGAGGAGTCCGCCCGCGAACGCCATGAAGCAGACGTTGATGTTGTTCTGGATGATGAACGCCGCCATCACCGGCAGCTCCTGATCCGGTGACTGTGCGTAGCCGATCCCGCGGGACTCGCGGTCGGCGGCGGCCTGGGCGCGGCTCACCATGACCGGGGGCGCGATCTGGTCGGCGATTTCGGGGCGGGTCCGGACGACGGTGTACCCGATGACACCGGGTACCATGAAGAGCAGGAACGCGGCGAGCACGTAGCGCCAGGACTCGAGCACGGCGGCCGGAAACCCGCGGGTGAGCTGGGGCAGGATGGGCCGCCGCTCGTGGCTCGCCCGGTTCCGGTACATGGCCGTGTGGCCGGCGGCGACCAGGCGTTCGAGGTACTCGATCACCGGCGCGGGCACTCCATACGTCCGGGCCCGCGCCAGATCCGCCGCCACCTCCCGGTACTGCGCCGCGAACCCCGGGATCTCGGCGGCCGACAAAGCGGCGACACCACCCCCCTCGATACTGCGGGCCTTGGCGCGGAAGGCCTCCCACGTTTCCCGCTTCCGTTCCACGAACCGCTCCCCGGTGACCCCCAGCCGGCCGGGCTGGCGGGCCGTGGCCAGGCCGCCGAAGCGGGAGCGCCGCCGCGTGCTCTCCTCGGTGAACACCCGCGTGAGAAAGACCTCCGGGGCCTCGTCCTTCCGCGGCACCCGGGTCTCGAGCCGCGTGGCGACGTCGATCGTGATCCGCACGCGCGCCGTGGGGTCCAGGTCGGCATAGCGCGCGAGGAGCGTGTCGAGGAGCCGGAACTCCGGCTCCGAGAGGAGTGGGGGACCGAGTTCGGCTTCTTCGCGGACCGCCGCCGGCGGAAGTGCCGCCACCGGCGACCATTCGGTGGCGCGATCGCGGACTACGATGGTTCCCGCCGCCAGGTCACCGAGCCGTTTGCCGCTTTTCGTGAAGAACACGAACAGGATTCCGGGCAAGGTCGGCGCCAGCGGGAAGAACTCGTCCACGAACCGGAGGAGGTTCCGGATGGCGGAGGCCGTCGGGGTCAGGCGCCTGCCGCTGTCCATGACGACGCGGATGCCCACCATGCGCTTCCCGGGTGTCCGGCCTCCGTCCAGGGTCTCAAAGAGGAAGAAATAGAGGAAGAAGCCGAGTCCGCCGAGGAGGACCGCCAGCGCGGTGGCCCAGGCGCGGGTCCCGCCCCCGACCAGGCCCCCGATTCCCGGGATGGTTGTCCACACGAGGATGGAGACGAGGACGACGATCAGGATGTCCGAGAGCGCCGCCGCCAGCCGGGAGCCCAGTCCGGCGAGCGTGAACCCCATCGCCACCTGCTCCGGCGTCTCGACCTCGTAACGTTCCTGGAGACTCGGGAGCGGGTCCACTCGCGCCGGGGCGTTCATGTCCTCATCTTATCGCGTCTCCGCTCCGGGAGCGAGCTATGCCGGAAATCCGACCGCTGGACGCCGGGGAAGTGCTGGACGGCGCGCTGACCTTGTACCGCCGGAACTTCGGACTCTTCCTGCGCCTGGCGGCCGCGACCCTGTGGCTCCCCATCGCCGGGATCATCTATGTCCAGGTGCGCATGGCGGGCATTCAGCCCGACCAGATGGCGGCGCTGATGCAGGGGCACGTCGCCGCGTTCTTCGGCTACGCGTTCCTGTTCTTCGTCGTCTACGGGATCGGGCTCCTGCTGCTGACCGCAGGCTCGATCCACATCATCTCCACGTCGTATCTGGGCCGGACGACGGGGTTGAGCGAGTCGCTCTCCCTCGCCTTCTCGCGGGTGCTCGCGCTCGTCGGCGTCGGGTTCGGAAAGGGGCTCCTCCTGATCGTGGCCTGGATGGTCGGCGGCGTCGTCGTGGCACTCGCCATGGGGTTGACCCGCGCGGTGGCGGGGGGCGCCCTGAGCTTTCTCATCGCCGTCCCCGGGTTCTTCGCCCTCGCCTGGGGCGTGATTTACCTCTATTGCGGATACGGCGTCACCACCGAAGTCATCGTGCTCGAAGAGCTGGATGGCCCGTTCGATGCCTTCGGCCGTTCCTGGAACCTCACCCGGGGCGCGCGTGGCAAGGTGTTCGGCATGTACGCGGTGTCCCGGATCATCGTGAACCTGGTCCCGGGCATCGTGCTGGGGGTCGCGAGCGGGATCGCCCAAACCTCCATGCCGTCGCTGGTCCCCTTCGTCTCCGCGGCCAGCTCCCTTCTGACGCTCGCTCTGGCGCCCATCATCCCGTGCGTCTTCACCCTGCTGTACTATGACCTGCGGGCGCGCCGCGAGGGCTTCGACCTGGAACATCTCGGACGGCAGCTGGGGTTGGCCTGATTCCCCAGGCCCCCGCGGATTCGCTGCACCGGGCGGTCACCGCGGTGTTTTCCCGGGCCGAGTTCGGCAACTGGCTGAACCGCCGCAGTCCGCTGGCCTGGCTTCAGGAGCAGCTGGCGCGCTTTTTCGCCTGGCTCGCCCGCCTGTCCGGCAGTCACCCGGTGCTGTACCGACTGCTCTTCTGGGCTCTGGTGCTGGTGCTCGTCGCCCTGGTGGTGCACATCGGCTACACGCTCTGGGTGATCTACCAGCGCACCACGCACCCGAAAACCGATCCGGGGGCACCCGCCGCTCCCGCCCGCGCGCCCGTGTCTCCCGCCCGGCGCGCCGAGGCGCTGGCCCGGGAGGGCCGGTTCACCGACGCGCTCGCCTGGCGCTTCGTGGCGCTGGTACACGATCTGGATGCGCGGAAGATCGTCCAGGCGAAATACTCGAAGACTCCCGCCGAATACGTGGCCGAGGCGCGGCTCGACGCCGACGGCCGCGCGACACTGGCGGGACTGGTGGGCAATCTCTACCGGCATCTCTTCGGCGCCGAGCCGTGCGACGCGGCGGGGTACGCCGAATTCAACGACGCGGCCCATGCGGTGATGAGCCATGTCGCTTAGGTCCGAGGTCGGACTCGCCGCCCTGCTGGCGGCGGCGGTCGGCACGGCCGTGGCCGCCGGGTCCCTGGCCAGGACGCCGGCGTCCGAGCTCGAGAACGCGTCGACATTCCTCACCGGCCCCAGCGGCGCGAAGGGTGTGTACGACGTGATGGCCCGGATGGGGCGGCCCGTCGCGCGCCGCCGGATCAATCTCTTCGATCTCGTCACCGACAGCGCGGTGCGCCCCGCCATCCTCATCGAAGCCGACCCCGAGCAGGGCCTCGAGTCGGGCGAGATGACGCAGGTCGCCGAATTCCTCCGGCGGGGCGGGACGGTCGTGGCGGGAGGCGATGGCGGCGGCATCGTCCGCTGTGCCGGATGGTCGGCGATCGGCACGTTTTCCCTGGGCCTGCACCGGGACACCATGCCCATCGCGCCCGTGCCCGGGTTCGCGCTCCCCGGCGTCCGGTCGTATCTGCGACAGCGGCCCGCGCGGAACGCCGGCACAGATTCGACCTTCGGGGCGAATCCCATCGCCGAGCTGAACGAGACGCGGTGCCCCCTCATCGCCGCCACGAGCATCGACACGCTGGTGCGGACCTACTCCGGGCATCCCATCGCCGTCGCGGAGCGCATCGCCGGCGGCGGGCACCTCGTGCTGCTGGCCGATGACGGCTGGCTCCGGAACCGGGCGTGGCGCACCACGGGAGTTCCGGACTACGTCCTGCCGCTGCTCACGCCCGGCGCGTCCGGTGGGCAGGTGCAGTGGGACGAATTCCACCAGGGGTACGCGCAAGGCGGCTCCCTCTGGGGAGCGGCCTGGAGCTGGTTGATGCATACGCCGGCCGGATGGGTGATCGACCAGATGGCGGTCGTGCTCCTCCTGTGGCTCGCGGTGACCGCGGTGCGGTTCGGCCCCGCGCGGCCGGCCATCGACCGCCGCCGCCGCTCGCCTCTCGAGCATCTCGAAGCCCTGGCCGCGGGCTTCGAGGGCGCGGAGGGGAACCGGACCGTACTGAACCTGATCGTCGCGGGTCTCCAGCGGCGGCTCTCGCGGACCGGGCACGAGCCGGGGGGTGCGAGGCCGGACGAGGAGTGGATCGCCGCACTGGCACTGGCGATGCCGACCGCGCAGGGGCGCGGGGCGGTGCGCCGTCTTCGGGAAGCGTTCACCAAACCCGGTGGTGACGAGCGCGTGCTCGCCGCCGCCAACTCCGTGGAGGATGTGTGGGAGGAACTACGTCCGCGCAGGACGCGCGACGCATTCTCGAAGCCCTGAGGGGTGTGGTCCTGGGACAGGACCAGCCCCTCCGGGATGTCATGGTCTGCCTCCTGGCGCGCGGCCACGTGCTCCTCGAGGGCGTGCCCGGCACCGCCAAGACGCTGCTGGTGCGCGCGCTCGCCCTGGCGCTCGACGTCCGGTATGCGCGCATTCAGTTCACGCCGGACCTCATGCCCGCGGATATCACGGGCATCTCGATGCTCACGGGCACGCAGGAGTTCACGTTCCGTCCCGGGCCGGTGTTCGCGGATCTCCTCCTGGCCGACGAAATCAACCGCGCGCCCGCCAAGACGCAGGCCGCGCTGCTCGAGGCGATGCAGGAGCGGACCGTGACGGTGGACGGCACCACGCACCCGCTCCCCGCCGTATTCACAGTGTTCGCGACCCAGAACCCGGTGGAGTTCGAGGGGACCTACCCCCTGCCAGAGGCGGAGCTGGACCGCTTCATGGCGAAGGTGCTGGTCGGGTATCCGGATGCGACCGTGGAGCAGGGGATCCTCACCCGGTACGTCGAGGGCTTCGAGGCCGACCGACCGGCGACGTACGGCATCACCCCGATCACGAATGGGCCGGGGCTCGAGGCGCTGCGGAGCGCGGCTGAGCAGATCCGGGTCGAGCCGAAGATCACGGCCTACATCACGGCGATCATCCGGGCCACCCGCGGCGCCGCGTCGCTCACGCTGGGCGCGAGTCCGAGGGCGGGCGTGTCCCTGCTCAAGGCCTCTCGCGCTCTGGCCCTGCTGGAAGAGCGTGACTACGTGATTCCCGACGACGTGAAGGGCCTCGCTCCCGCCGTCCTCCGGCACCGGATTTCGGTGGCCCCGGAGCTCGAGCTCGAGGGGGTGACGCCCGATGCGGCCCTGAAGACCATTCTCGACAAGGTCGAGGTCCCCACCGCGTGATCCTGTTCACCCGGCGCGCCGTCTACGCGCTGGCCGCGGCGTCTGCGCTGGCCCTCGGCGCCTACTGGTTCCCCTGGGCGGGCGGGGCCCTGGTAGTCGCCGACCTGGCGCTCATCGCGCTGGTGCTGTCGGACGCCCTGCGCAGTGCACCCCTCACCGGAACCTTCGAAGCCCAGGGCATCACGGTCCGGCGGTCCCCCCCCGCCGCAATCACCGTCGGTCACCCCACCGAGGTCGGCTACACCTGGACCAACCCGGGTCCCCGAGCAGGCCGGCTGCGGATTCGCGAGACCCGCCCCGATCTCCTGGGCGGGACGCTCCCGCCCCGGACCATCGTGGTGCCCGCGCGGGGGCGCACGGTGGAGCGGCTGCCGGTGCTGGGCGTTCACCGAGGGCAGGAGGAGGCGGGCGAGCTGCACGTCGACTCGATCGGCCCCCTCGGACTCGGGTTCATCCGGAAACGCATCCCGCTTCCCTGGGCCGCGACCATTTTCCCCCCCCTCGTTTCCCTCCGTCTCCGGGCGTCGGTCGCGCAGGCGCTGAGGAAGCGCGACGCGGGGATGAAGCCCATCCGGCGGCTGGGTGAGGGGCGGTACTTCGAGAGTTTGCGGGAGTGGGTCCCCGGCGACGACGTGCGACACATCGACTGGAAAGCGACGGCGCGCCGGCGCAAGGTCATCACCCGTCAGTATGAGGAGGAGCGCCGCCAGCAGCTCATCCTGGTGATGGATACGGGGCGGCTCATGACCGCCGACGTCGCCGGAATCGCGCGCCTCGACTACGCCGTGCAGGCGGCGCTCGAGCTGGCCTACGCCGCGGTACAGCACGACGACAACGTGGGGGTGATGAGCTTCGCCGACGGCGTGAAGCACTACGTGGCGCCCGGGCGCGGGCGGGCGGGTCTGAAGCGCGTGCTCGACGTGCTCACGGTGCTCACGCCGAGCCTGGTGGAGCCCGACTATCCGGGCGCGTTCCGGTACCTGGCCGCCCGCAACCGCAAACGCGCACTGGCGGTCGTGTTTACGGATCTGATCGACCGCACCGCATCCGAAGCCCTGGTGGCGAATCTCGCGACGCTCCGGCCCCGACATCTCCCCCTCGCCGTGACCCTCCGGAATCCGGAGCTCGATCTCGTCGCGAGCACGCGTCCCGGCGAGGTGCTGGACGCGTTCCGCCGGGCCGCCGCCGAGGAATTGCTCCGCTCGCGCGAAGAGGCCCTCGGCCATTTGCGGCGGTCGGGCGTGCTGGTGCTGGACGTTCCCCCGGCGCGGGCCGCCCAAGCCGTGGTGCGGGAGTACTTGGAACTGAAGCGGCGTGGGCGGCTGTAGCCGGGCCGCCTCGGGTGTCTGGTGGGACCCCCTCCAAAGTCGTAAGTTGATACCTCACTCGAAGATGGGCCCTGCCATGCGCCGTTTTCCCCGGGTCTCTCAATTCCTCCCCGCTGCGGCGGCAGCCGCCGTACTGGCCGGGGTCACCTGCTCATTCCCCACCGACGAGAGCAATCAGGTGTTCGTGACCATCACCCTGTCCTCCCCGGTGGTCGTACAGGGGTCGCAGGTGACGGCGCACGCCCATGCCTTCCGGAAGGTCGGGAACGCCAACCAGGAAGTCCACGACGTCGACTTCCAGTGGTCGGTCTCGAACGACGCCGTCGCGCAGGTGCAGCGGACCGACCGGGGCGCGGCCATCATCACCGGAGTGAACGCGGGCACCGTGCATCTCGTGGCTCGGGCCGCGCTCTACGACAAGTCCACGCCGGTGGACAGCCTGATCCGGGTGGCGAAGGCGCTGGAGATCGACAGCATCCGGCCCAAAAACATCCTCTACGGCGGCCGGGTGACGGTGTACGGCGTCGGGATCAACAACATTTTCATCGCGAACATGGGGAACG
>DATEGY010000115.1:0-20459 GCA_035279865.1 Gemmatimonadales bacterium
TGCGGGGCGCGGGTGGTATCGTCCGCGCCGCTGGTGACCGAATTCGCGGCGCGCTGGACGCCGGACGAGCTGGCCGGACACCGCCGCGCGGCGGAGGCGATCGCCGAGGTGGCGCGGGACGCCCTCCAGTGGGCGGGTCGAGAGGTCGCGGCGGGCGCCGCGGTGCGGGAGACCACCGTGCAGAAGCGGGTGCGGGAGGCGTTCGACCGCGCCGGGCTCTACACGGACCACGGGCCCATCGTGGGCGTGCAGGCGAACGCCGCTGATCCTCACTATGAGCCGCAAGCGGGAAGTGATCTCGCCATCGGGAAGGATCAGGTGCTGCTCCTCGATCTCTGGGCCGGCCCGTCCCGTGGGTCGGTCTTCGCGGACCAGACCTGGATGGGGTTCACCGGGACCAACCCGCCGGCCGAGGTGCGGAAGGTCTGGGAGACGGTGCGGGGGGCGCGGGATGCGGCGGTGGAGCTGCTCCGAACGCGGTGGGCCTCAAAGATGAAAGTGACCGGGGCGGACCTGGATGACGCGGCGCGCGGCGTGATCTCGGCGGCCGGATATGGCGCGCATTTCGTGCATCGAACCGGACACTCCATAGATCGCGACCTGCACGGCTCAGGCCCGCACCTCGACAACTTCGAGACATCGGATGACCGGGTGCTGATGGCCGGAATCGGCTTTTCCGTGGAGCCGGGGATCTATCTCCAGGGGCGGTTCGGGGTGCGCAGCGAGATCAATGTGTTCCTCGGGGAAACCGGGCCCGAGGTGACGCCCCGGGTGCCGCAGCGCGATCTGTTCCTGGTCTAGGGTGGACGCCCCTTGCGGGCTCCCCACCCGGCCTGCATTTTCGCCGCCGCCGATGATGTCCCCCGACGGTGACACAGGTCCGTGACGAGGGCGTGACGTCTCCTTGACGACCTCTGTGACGGCGAGCACCTTAGGGGCGGTTAAGAGAACTTGCAGCCTCCACCCGAAGGGAGGTGGCGTGTTGTCGTCACGTATTCCGTCTGCTAGTCCACTCGCGTTCACGCACTTGGAGGATGTATCCATGACGCATCGTGTGGGAAGCGCCTTGAAGGGCTTCCTCGCGTTGGGTGCGCTCGTGGTCGCCGCGCTGTTCTGCGCGTCGGCTCCGGCAGCGGCCCAAACCGCGGGGAAAATTCAGGGCACGGTGTCGAATCAAGCGGGTGAGCCGGTCGCCAAGGCTCAGGTGATCATCGTAGGCACCGCATTCGGCGCCGTTACCGACGACAAGGGTTACTACTTCATCAACAACGTGCCCTCCGGCACCTATACGCTCCGCGCTCAGTTCATCGGCTACGCGCCGACCGATCTGACCGGCGTCCGGGTGTTGGGCGGGCAGACGCTGACCGAGAACTTCCCGATGAAGCCGTCCGCGGTGGTCGTGGGCGGCATCAACGTGGTGGCGGCGGCGAACCCCATCGTCCCGCGTGACGAGGTGACGTCCAAGTCCATCATCGCCGGGCAGACCATTTCCTCGCTCCCGATCAGCGATGTACGGAGCGTGGTGGCGTTGCAGCCCGGCGTGGTCGAGTCGGGGAACGGCAACGGCGTGTCGATTCGCGGTGGCCGGCCGGGTGAGGCGAACGTCTATATCGACGGCGCCCCGGTCCGCGCGGCCAACAGCGGCGCGCAGGGCGTCCAAGTGCAGACCAACGCGGTGGAAGAAGCGTCGGTCACGACCGGTGCGCTCCCGGTACAGTTCGGGGACGCGCAGTCCGGCGTGATTCAGTACACCACCCGCGCGGGCGGCGAGAAACTTCAGGGCTCGGCGGCCGCGCAGACGGACGGGCTGATCAGCTCAGCCAGTTCGGGCTACAGCCGGTTCGAAGGCACGCTGGGTGGCCCCGTGCCGGGGCTCCAGGGTCTCCGGTTCTATGTGTCCGGAGTACTGTCGGGTCAGACCGAGTGCGCGACGGCGCTGAACGGAACGTGCGCGGGTCTCCCGTCGGGTGCCCAGGATATTCCGAACTACACCCTGTCCGGCATCGACACCACCGTATCGTTCACGGGCAAGAATGGCGTGCAGTCCGTGGCCATTCCGCGCTTCGTGCAGTACGGCGGGCAGTGTGACGCCTCGCAGAACGCCGGCTTCGACTGCCATGGCGCCTTCCGGCCTATGGATTGGGGCACGACAATCAACATGCAGGGCAAGCTCTCCTATACCTACGGCTCGGGCTCGAGCGTCGCCTTTTCGGCGCTGGCGGGGGCGTTCCAGACCCGTAACTGGCCCAGCACGAACATGGTCGATCCGGCCCGGTACTCGGGCCAGCACAACTGGCAGCGGAGCTACACGCTGAACTGGACCCATCAGCTCTTCAAGTCGGCTGACCGGGCCCTTTCGTTCAACGTGGTCGGTTCGTACGCCACGAACAATCAGATCTCGGGCCCCCTCGATCCGGCGTCGGAGCTGAGCACCCGGAACCCGCTGGGCGGTATCGAGATGTCGTCGTTGCACTTCTCCGGGTTCGGCTCGTTCTCGGACCAGTTCTTCAACAACCCGGATCAGATCGTCAAGAATCTGCGGACCAACAGTGGTCTCCGGATTCCGCTCGAGGGTCGTACCGACTTGAGCGCGGTCCAGCCTTACCGGATGAATCCCTACGCCATGGCGTCGGGCAACTGGTATTCGGCCGGCATCGGCAACAACTCCGGCACGCTGTACCAGGAGAAGCGGCTCTACGGCACGGCCAACGTCGACTGGCAGGCGAACCGGTATCACCGCTTCACCTTCGGCGGCGAGGCCCGGCAGAGCGACGTGGCGCTGTGGTCGGGCGGCTTCATCAACCAGATCTTCATGGACGCCTACCACAACAAGCCGGTCAGCGGGGCGGCGTGGGCGGCGGACCGTCTCGACCTGGGCGACGTGGTCATCGACCTTGGTCTTCGCTGGGACTACTTCAACAGCGAAGCGCTCTTCGCGAACACCCCGGGCTTCATCTTCAACAACCCGGCGTGCTCGGCCACCGTCACCACGGCGTGCTGGGACCGGAGCGTCAACACCAGCTCACCGGACGACAAGTATCAGGCGGCGCTGGCCCGGGTCATGACGCCGGGTGCGTCCCACACGACGTTGAGCCCCCGCATCGGGGTGTCGTTCCCGATCACCGATCAGACCGACTTCCACCTGTCCTATTCGCATCAGGTGCAGTCGCCTGACCTGGGAACGCTCCTCTCGGGCATCAACACCGACCTGACCAACTCGAACGCGAACGATGCGTTCGGCCGGGACGTCGGGTTCGGCAAGACGATTCTCTTCGAGTTCGGCGTGCGGCACGCGTTCAATCCCGATTTCGTGATCGACGTGGCCGCCTACAACAAGAGCAAGCAGTCCGACCTGTCGTACCGGATCTTCGCCTATGACGATCCGACCAACCCGGGCCGCCAGCTCTCGATCAACACGCTGACCAACGCCGACTTCGGTTATGACCGCGGCATCGACATGAAGATCGACCGGCGGCTGGGCAACTGGCTGCAGGCCACCATCGCCTACACCTACGAAGTCGCGGCGGGGACGGGCTCGAGCCCGAACTCGTACCTGAACACCAACGCCCGGTCCATCTCGGGCGTCACGGGTCAGGTGATTCCGCCGGCCGAGCAGGCGCGGGCGGTGAACGATCAGCGGACGCACAACATCGCGGGTGCGGTGTCCCTCACGGTGCCGCAGGGCTGGCGCCAGGGGACCACGGTGGGCTCGATCTTCAAGGACGTCAGCGCGTTTGCGACGTTCCGGGTGCTCTCGGGTCTGCCCTACACGCCCCTCGTGAACGGCGGCAACGGTAACACGGCGCCGGGCACGAACTTCGGGCTGTCGTCGGCCCAGGCGGGCGACATCAACTCCGCCTCGACGCCGTGGGTCAAGTATCTCGACCTGCGGATCAACAAGGGCCTGAAGTTCGGCCGGATGAACGTCACGGCGTTCGCGGACATCCGGAATCTCCTGAACTTCACGAACATCCTCGGGCTGTTCGCCGAGACCAACGACGTGACGAACGCGGTGTTCGAGAGCAAGACGATTCAGAGCGAGTTCGTGACGCTGGCGAACGAGGCGAAGAACAACGGCGCGTTGAATCCGGACGGCTCGGTGAGCCTGGCGAAGTGCGGCAATTGGACGGCCGCGGCGGGCCAGGTGGTGGACTGCGTGGAGCTGACGCGGGCCGAGAAGCGGTTCGGGAACGGTGACGGGACGTACTCCGTGGCCGAGCAGACCAACGCCCTGAACTCGTACTACCAGCTGTTCAATGGTCCGTACACGTTCAACGATCTGCCCCGGCAGGTCCGGTTTGGATTTGAGCTGAGCTTCTAGGCGTAGTGAGCAGGGTCCCTTGGGGGAGCACCGCCTGGCGCGGCGCTCCCCCTTTGGATTTCAAGGCACCGGTGTCAGACGGCGTCCGCGAACCCGGTCCCAGTGCGACAACGCGACCTTCGCATGCCCCGCGCTGTCCGCCAGCCCCAGATGAGTGAAGAGCGGAAGAATGGAACCCGGAGGAGGTGGGTCGGCACTGAGATCGAGGTCGTAGAACGTCAGCTGGAAGACCCCCACCGCCCGCGCACTGTCCAGCAGGCGCTCCTGGCGGTCGATATACGTCGCCTGCTCCGCCGGAGTCGAGACCAACGAGTCAACCGACACCGACGGCCATCCCCCTTCCACGACCAGCACCGGCAACGACGTGCCTTGTGCGATTCGACTGTAATAGTCGAGGGGCAGGGACTCAGGGATCGCGAAGCCCGCAAGATAGGGATAACTCGAGAGCCCGAGTGCGTGCACGAACGGAAAATCCGCGAGATCGGTCGCGATACCCTGATAGGGCCCTGCCGGGAGCCGTCCCCACGCGACCTCGACCTGAATACTGACATACAGCGTGCTGGGTAGTCCTGCCGCCTGAATTTCCGCCGCCACTCTGTTGGTCATCGTGACTACGGCTTGATAGACCGAGTCGGGTGCCGCGACCCGGATCAAGTTGGTCTCGGCCGCCAATCCCAGATAGTTCGGCTTGATCTTGCCGGCCACGGCGAACACCCATTCCCGATAGAGACGCTGGATCATGGTGTCCGTGATGCTGCGTCCCGCGGCCACGAGCTCCGGGGCCTCTGCGGAACGATCCAGGCCATCCGTCGCGTCGACCGTAAACACGACGGTCAGCCCTTTGGCGCGGAAGTAGTTGGCGAGCGGCACCTCGAGCGTGTCGACCAGGCCGGCGGGCGAGTGGCCGGCCAGCATCGCGG
The DNA here is from genome assembly GCA_035279865.1 of Gemmatimonadales bacterium. Classification (GTDB taxonomy): domain Bacteria; phylum Gemmatimonadota; class Gemmatimonadetes; order Gemmatimonadales; family GWC2-71-9; genus 40CM-2-70-7. Next base: position 5,242 of record DATEGY010000115.1, read on the forward strand.
CCCAGGGGGGCGAGACGTGCATGATGGCGGCGTCGGCGTGTTTCGCCCAGTTGTCGATGGCGGCAACGACGATGGTGCTGTCGTTGCGCGGCGGGAGCGCCGAGAAGCCCATGCGGTACGTGCGGGCCGGAGGAGCGGGCCCCGCGCCGTCGCTGCATCCGACGGCGAGCAAGCCGGCGATCACGAGTCCCAGGCGCATGGGTGCGAATGTACCCTGGCGCTATAGGTAGCTTGACTTCCTATGAATAGGTAGGAATACTACCTATTATGACGAAGCGCACGCCCAGAAATGAGCTCCTCGCCGGGACGATGGACCTCCTCATCCTGCAGACCCTGACCCTCGGGCAGATGCATGGATACGCCATCGCCCGCCACATCGAGCGGACATCGGAAGACACGCTCCGGGTAGAGCAGGGATCCCTGTATCCGGCCCTCGAACGGCTCCAGGCCCAGGGATGGGTCACCTCGGCATGGGCGAAATCGCCGACCGGCCGCCGCGCCCGGTACTACACCATCACCGCCTCCGGTCGCAAACGCCTCGGCCAGAAGATCTCCGCCTTCGACGGTCTCTCGCTGGCCATCTCCCGCGTCCTCGGACGGGCGTGAGCTTCTTCGACGCGTTGCGCCACCGGCTCCGCCCGCTCCTCCGGCGCGGCGACTTCGACCGGGAATTGGAAGAGGAGCTCCGCCATCACCAGCAGCTCTCGATGCAGGAGTTCCCCGGGGCGCAATCCCAATTCGGCAGCCACGCCTATTACAAGGAAGAGACGCGAGGGAAGACCCTGCTCGGCTGGATCGATCCCCTGAGCCAGGACCTCAAGTACGCACTGCGGAATCTTTGGCGGACGCCCGGATTCACCATCGTGGCCGTGCTGTCGCTCGCCATCGGCATCGGGGCGAACTCGGCCATCTTCAGTCTCATCTATTCGATCCTGCTCCGGCCCCTGCCGGTGTCCCACCCCGAGCGACTCGCCTTGGTGCAACACACCGGGCCTGACCTGCCGAACGATGGGTTCTCCTACAACGAGTACCGGGCCCTCAGACAAAGTCCCGGGTTCACCAGCGTCACGGCATGGGGGGGCGCCGACCACGTGCCGATCGTCGCGGGGGCCATCCATAGCACGGTGACTGTGGACGCGGTCGACGGCAACTTTTTCTCGACCCTGGGCCTCGAGGCCCAGCAGGGGCGCTTGATCACGCCCGAAGATGAAAGCACTCGCGCCCCCGTCCTGGTTATCTCCGACGGCTTGTGGACTGAATGGTTCAACCGGGCGCCGAACGCCGTCGGCAGCACCGTGACGATGCGGGGAGCCGCTTTCACGGTCATTGGCGTGGCTCCGAAGACGTTCACTGGCCTCGAGGACGGCGGCCAATTCAACGGCGCGATACCGCTTGGCACTCTGGGCTCCGTGGGCGCCACGCCTGTGGAGGATGGCGGGGCGGATTCGGCCGTCATGGAAATCGTGGGACGGTTGCCGAACCCCGCCGCTCTGCCTGGTGTCACCAAGATGCTCGACGCGACCTACCGGTCGTGTTGTGCCAAAGGAGGGGACCAGGCCGGCGGAGTTCAACTCACCACCATCACGCACGGCATTCCCCTGTGGAAGTTCGACGTCCATGCCATGTTCGGCCGGTTGCTGGCCGAATTGCTGGGCGCGGCGGGGGTCGTCCTTCTTGCTGCCTGCGCGAACCTCGGTACGCTGCTCCTTGCGCGTGCTTCGGCGCGGGAACGCGAGTTGGCGGTCCGCCTCTCTCTCGGCGCCCCCCGGCGCCGCCTGGCAGGGCAGATGCTCGTGGAGAGCACGCTCCTGGCGGGGCTCGGGGCCGGGGCCGGGCTCCTGCTGGCGAATTGGGCGCTCCGGCTGATCGCGCATCGTCTCCCGGATCCCATCGTCAACCGCGCCGGGCTCGCCCTGACCGGAGAGGTGCTCGGTTTCACGGCCGCGGTGGCGGTCGCGGCCGTGGTGCTGTTCGGCGCCGTTCCGGCCTGGCGCGCCTCGCAGACCAGTCTGATTGGGCCGCTGAAGGACGGCGGTCGCTCGTTCACGGGCCGGCGCGCCGGCTGGATCGACCGGAGCGTCGTCGTTGCGCAAGTCGCGCTGGCCTTGGTGCTGGTCAATGGCGCCGGCATGCTGGTCGCGACGCTTCGGAGCCTCCGGAACGTGGACGCGGGGTTCTCCACGGACCATCAGTTGAGCGTCGAGCTGGACAGCCGAGGCACGCCGTACGAGAGCAGGGGCCTGGCTCAGTTTGTCGATGGGCTCATGACCCGCGCCGCGCGAATTCCGGGCGTGCGGTCGGCGGCGCTCTCGGAGGCGGCACCGATCTTCGGCGGGCGATTCTTGAGTCCGACCATCGCGGTCCAAGGCTACACACCGAAGCCTGACGAGAGCATGCGGTGCTGGTTCGACCCCGTGACCCCGGGTTTCTTCACCACGATGGGCATCGGCATGCGCGGCGGGCGTGACTTCACCGATGCCGATCGCGGCGCCGGCGGGGTGGCGATCGTCAACGACGCGTTCGTCCATCAATACCTGCGGGATCGGAATCCGCTCGGAGCGACCATCCGCACGGTGCAAGGCGCGGACACGCTCCTCATGCAGATCGTCGGGGTGGCGGGAGACGCCCGCTACGCCGACTTGCGGGCACCGGCGACCCCCTTGGCCTACATCCCGCTCGCGCAATTCGAACGGATCCCCGTGCTGGGTCGGTTGATAGTGCTCACCCTCTCGGTGCGCACCGTGGGCGACGACCGGGCCGTTGCGACTTCCCTCCGGAACGCGGTATTCACGGAGGCACCGGCGACACAGGCCTACGGTCCCGAGACCATCGAGGCTTCCGTCGATGCTTCACTCAACCGCGAAACGCTGACCGCCGAGATCGCGACCCTGTTCGGGGTCGTGGCGCTGGTCCTAGCAGCCATCGGCCTCTACGGGGTCGTGTCCTACCGGGTCACCCAACGCACGCGGGAGATCGGTGTGCGCGTGGCACTCGGCGCCGCGGCACCGGACGTCGTGTGGCTCGTGTTCCGGCAGGCTCTCGCGCTGGTCGCGATCGGGGTGCTGGTGGGCGCCCCACTCACGCTCGCGAGCGGCAAGGCGATCGCCGCGGAGCTCTATGGATTGGGGCACAATCCTTTCTACGTGCTCGGCGCGGGCGTGCTGTTGGTGGGAGTGGCCATGGCCGCGAGCGTGCTGCCCGCGCGACGCGCGGCAGCCGTGGATCCGCTGATCGCGTTGCGGGCGGACTAAGCGGGAGCGTTACCGGTCCCCTTCATCATGAAGAAGATCGACCCCAGGGCGGCCACCACCACCAGCACGTTGGTGACGAGGACCGGACCGGAATGAATCAATGAGCCATACACGAGCCAGACGCACGCGCTCGTCGCCTGGATCACCCGCAGCGTGATCGGCCGCTTGAAGAAGTACGAGGATACCGTCAGCATCGTCGCTACCCAACCCGTCCATACCCCCATGAGGTCTCCCGGAACTAGAGAAGTGCCCGCAGCGCCGCGTGGTGCGTCCGGCTCGACGTGACCCGCTTCCCGCTCTTGAGCGTGATCTCGTACTCGCCGTGCCCCGCCGGTTCGAGCCGGGCGATCTGGTCCAGATTGACGATAACAGACCGGTGGACGCGCACGAAGCGTTCGGGAGGCAGTTTGGCGGTGAGGCCCGTGAGGGTTTCCCGGATGAGGTGGGCCCTGCCTCCGATGTACAGGCGGACGTAATTCGACGCCCCCTCGGCCCACTCGATCTCGGCCGCTTTGACGAAGTACAGATGCTTCGGCGCGCGCACCAGGAAGCGCTCGGGGTAGGGGGCCCGGGAGGTCAGCGACCGCAAGAGGGCCTTTACTTCGGCTCCCAGCGTGGCGCGTCCCCCCTGGAGGGTGGTCTCCGCACGGCCGAGCGCCTGGGCGAACCGTTCGGCGTCGAAGGGCTTCAGGAGATAGTCGACGGCCCCGACGTCGAAGGCCTTCACGGCGTGCGCGTCGTGCGCGGTCACGAAGATCACGGCCGGAGGGCGCGCGCCGTCGGACAGAGCGGCCAGGACTTCGAGGCCGTCCAGCCCCGGCATCTTGATGTCGAGGAACACGATCTCGGGGCGGTGCTCGAGAATCGCCTCGACGGCGGCCGGTCCATCCCCCGCTTCGGCGACGATCGTGTGAGCCTGGCCGGCTTCGAGCATCCGCCGCACCCGCTCGCGGGCGAGTGGCTCGTCGTCGGCGATGACCACCCGTCGCCGGCTCACAAGGGCGGCCGCAAGCGCCAGGGGATGGCAACGCGGACTCGTCCGCCGCCACGGGGCCCGGCGGGGGTCAGGGTGAGGGACTGATCGGCGCCGTATAACTGCGTCAGGCGGTCGCGGGTGTTGGTCAAGCCGACGCCTGCCGCCGCGTCGTGCGCCGGGCCGGGACCGTCGTCGGTCACCGTGATGGCCAGGTGATGGTCCTCATGTCTGGCCGTGACCTCGAGCCGCCCCGGTCCCGGCTTCACGGCCAGGCCGTGCTCGAGGGCGTTCTCGAGAAGGGGTTGGAGGATGAAGGCGGGGACGAGCGCGTCCCTCGAGTCTGGAGCCACCTCGATCTGGACGGTGAGCCGGTCCCGGAACCGGACCCGCATGATCGAGAGGTAGCGGTCGACGAGCGCCAGCTCCTCGCCGAGTGTGATCTCCTGCGTGCCCGGATACGCGAGTGTCGTGCGGAGGAGATCGGCCAGCTCCGTGAGCATCCGGTCGGCCCCCGGGACGTCCGAGTGCATGAGGGTGACGGCGGCGTTGAGGGTGTTGAACAGGAAGTGCGGGTGGAGCTGTGACCGCAGTGCCTCGAGCTGGGCGTGGGTGAGCCGTTCCCGCAGCTCCACCGCCTGATGCTCACGCTCCTGCTCCCCACGATAGAACTCGACCGCCTGCGCCGCGAGGACGATGACCCAGAGGTTGTACATACCGCCCACGAAACTCGAGGGACGGATCAGATCCGTGGTGAACACGGCGACCTCGAGCTCCTCGACCCCGAAGCGCATGACGAGAAACAGGGCGACGGTGGCACCGAGAATGAGGGGCAGGTTGCGTTGCCAATGCGTCCGGGCCAGGGGGAAGCGCCGCACCAGAAGGACGAGGGGTGGAACGAAGAAGGCGATGCCGTAATGGCCGACGAGGTTGGAGGCGAGTACCTCAGTCCAGGTGACCACCATCCCGTGGCGGAGGGCGGACACCTCGTCCTGGAGTGCTCCCATGAGGCCCAGGACCGTGTAGATGGCGACCCCCCATCCCCAGAGGCCGATCCAGGTCCGGATCCAGTGCCGACGTGTGCCAGTCATGGCCCCTAAACTATCCATCCGTCGTCCCCCGGCTCGGACCGTTGGTCCCTCCGCAGGGCCGGGTCGTCCCCTGCTGTTGGTCGGGCGGGAGCCCGGTGTCATACACTCCCGTCGTGCTGATTCCGCTGCTCCTGGCCCTGACCCAAGCGGGCGATTCATCCCCGGCGCTCGCGGTGCCTCGACGGGTCGACACCGGCGTAAGCATCGATGGGCGGCTGGACGAGCCGGTATGGAGCGAAGCCGCGGTGCTCCGCGGCTTCTCCCAATACCTCCCGAACGACAACCGTCCGGCCGACGATTCGACCGTCGTGCTCGTGTGGTACTCGCCGACCGCGATCTACTTCGGTGTCCGCGCCTATCAGGATTCGACGGGCGTCCGCGCGACCCTCGCCGACCGGGACAAGATCTCGGGTGACGACTACGTGCAGATCCTTCTCGACACCTACCATGACCAGCGGCAGGCCCTGGTCTTCGGCGTGAATCCGCTGGGCATTCAGGCCGATGGCACGGTCGTGGACGCCGCGCGTCAGGTGGCGACGACGCTCTCGGCGGCGAGCACGGGAGCGTACACGCTCGACCTGACTCCTGACTACGTGTACGAATCGAAGGGCCGGCTCACCGCATGGGGGTACGAAGTCGAGATCCGGATCCCGTTCAAGACGCTGCGCTACCAGACGGCCGACGCGCAGGATTGGGGGATCAACGTGATCCGGATGGTGCAGGCGACCGGGCACACCCTGACCTGGACGCGCGTGCTCCAGACCCAGGCCTCGTTCCTGCGCCAGAACGGATCGCTCAGCGGGCTGACCGGACTCCATCGCGGTGTGGTGCTGGATGTCACGCCTGAGGTCACGAGCACGGTGACCGGAGCCCCGGCGGCTCCCGGGTGGAGTTACGCCGGCGGGTCTCCGCGGGTGGGTGCGACCGTCCGGTGGGGGGCGACGTCCAACCTGACGTTCAATGGCACCGTGAGACCCGATTTCTCGCAGGTCGAGGCGGATGCTCCGCAAATTCAGCTCGATCCGCGGGCAGCCCTGAACTTCCCCGAGAAGCGGCCCTTCTTTCTGGATGGGCTCGAGCTCTTTCAGACGCCGATTCAGCTCGTGTACACGAAACGCCTGGTGGATCCGGAGGGGGCAGCGAAGCTCACCGGGAAGGTCGGGTCCACGACGGTCGCCGCGCTCTCGGGCGTGGACGGCACTGACGCCTCAGCGAGCGGGACCGGCCACCCGGTCCTGAACGCGCTTCGCCTGCGCGAGGACCTCGGGGGAGCGGATGGCGCCGGCCTGGTCTACACCGACCGGATCGATGGCCCGGCGTTCAACCGGGTCGGTGCGCTCGACGCCCGCGTGCTCTTGGGCGGGGCCTGGGACCTGGCCGTGCAGGGCGGCACCAGCGCCACCCGGGACTCGGCGGGGGCGCCGGTGCGCTGGGGGCCGGTGTGGCGGGCAACCCTGGTGCATTCGGGGCGAAATTTCAGTCTGACCGTGTCGAGCCGGGGCGCCGGGGAGAACTTCCACACGGCCACCGGGTTCGTCTCCCGGACCGACTTCGCGACCCTGTCCGCGATCCCGAGCTACACCGTCGTCGGGAGGCCGGGGTCCTGGTTGGAAAGCTTCAACGCCAACGTTTTCCTCGGAAGCACCTGGGATCAGTTCCGCAATTTCACTTCAGGCCGGATGCCCGGGACCACGCAGGCGGACTTCGCCACGGGGCTGACGCTGCGGGGCGGCTGGCAGGTCGGGGTGGGCTGGTCCATCGAGTCGTTCGGGTATCCGGTGCAGCTCTTCGCCAACGACTGGGTCGAACGGGTCCGAGGGGGGGGCGCGGTGGTTGACACGGTCCCCTTCACCGGAACTCCCCACCTGCCCAACCTGGACCTGTCCGGGAGCATCCAGACCCCGAACTTCAGGACCGTGTCGTTCACGGCGTCCGTGCTGGTGGGTCGGGACGACGAGAATTTCTTCGAGTGGGCGAGCGGACACCTGCTGATCGGCAATCTCGATCTGGTCTGGCGACCCACCGGTCGCCTGCGGGCCGAGCTCATCTACAACCATCAGCAGGTGAACCGGCCCTCGGACGGCAGCACGGTCTCGCTCATCCGGATCCCGCGCCTCAAGGTGGAGTACCAGCTGTCCCGGCCCATCTTCTTCCGGATGATCGCCCAATACACGTCGAATCACACCGATTCGCTGCGCGATGATTCGCGGACCAACGGCGCCATCCTCATCCGTGATCCGCTCACCGGGACGTTCACCCGGACCCGGGCGAGCACCGTGAATACCTTCCGGCTGGACTGGCTGTTTTCGTACCACCCGACGCCGGGCACCGTGGCTTACGTCGGGTACGGGTCGAGTCTCACCGAGCCGGCGCCTTTCCAGTTCCGGGGACTCTCACGGACCGCGGACGGATTCTTCGTGAAGCTCAGTTACCTCTTCCGCGCCTGAGGGTCACCGCTTGAACATGAAGTAGACCGCGCCGCACAGACAGAGTCCGGCCCAGAGAAAATTGAGCCGCAGCGGCTGGCGCATATAGAGCAGGGCGAAGGGGACGAACACGCTCAGGGTGATGACCTCCTGGAGCATCTTGAGCTGGCCCAGGCTGAGCTGAGTGTACCCGATCCGGTTCGCCGGTACCTGCAGCAGGTATTCGAAGAAGGCGATCCCCCAGCTCACGAGTGCCGCGACGATCCAGGGCCTGTCGTGCAGGTTCTTGAGGTGCGCATACCAGGCGAAGGTCATGAAGGTGTTCGAGCAGACCAGCAGCAGAATGGTCTTCAGCAGGGGAGACATCGGGGAGCCTGGGTTGGGGTCGGTGATATTGTACCACGTTCGGGCCCGCTTACCGTCATTTTCGGACCACTGGTCCCCGCCGAGCCCCCGTTCACCACAGCCCCGTTGCGTGTTGAACAACCGGGCTGTTGCTTCCTCCATTCACCCACTCCGGAGTACCGATGCGAACGCTCAGCACTCTGTTCCTCGCCGCCGTCGTGGCTTCACCCCTCGCCGCTCAGGGCAATCCCGTGTCCACCGCCGTGCAGCGCATGGGCCGGGGCCACGCGAAGAGTCTGCTCGCCGCCGCGCAATCCATGCCCGCCGACAAGTACACCTTCAAGCCCACGCCCGCCCAGATGTCGTTCGGGGAGATCATCGCGCACATCGCGGATGACAACGGGATCACGTGCGGCGCCATCGGCGGCAAGAACCAGGGTGGAGCGAAGGTGGCAGGAACGGACTCCAAGGAGAAGCTGGTGGCTGCCCTCGAGGCTTCGCTGACCTTCTGCAACGCGGCGCTCGCGGGGTTGACGGACGCGAAGCTCGCGGATCAGGTGTCGTGGTACGGCTCGAACACCACGCGTGCGATGGCGGCCGTCGGGTTGATCGACGACTGGTCGGATCACTACGCCATGCAGGCGATGTACCTGCGGCTGAACGGGGTGCTGCCGCCGACCGCTCAGCAGGGGGGGATGTAAGCGCGGGGTTTGGTGGCTGTGCCGGGTGTCAGGGCCTCCATCTCTGACACCCGGGACCCGCCACTCGGGACTCAATCAGGATTCCGCCCTGCCGCCATGAACCGGGTCAGCTGATCGATCCGGCCCTGAACCATCCGGTCGAGTCGGCGGTATCCCACCGCGAGTCTTTCCAGTTCCGGTTCATCCCAGTACCGTCGTCGTGCCAGTCCCGCCAGTTCAGAAGCGAAGTCCCCCTCTGTTTTCAGATGGCGGCCGTCCGCCTCCCGGACGATCTCACGGGACAGCCGGGAGAGCTGGGTCCTGACGGAATCGTCGTCGGGGACCTCGCGGAGATAGTCGACGCGTTTGCGTGCCTCGGAGAGGTCGTGGGCGAGGGGCTCCAGCTTCCGGGGCCCGAACAGCACGTCCATCAGTCCCACCACCGTCCATCCCTCTGTTCGCTTGACCATGGTTCGCTCCTAGGGCGTGGAAAAAGCGAGTCAACCGGCTCTCCGGAAATCCCAGCGGCGCGCGTCGGGCGGGCATCCTTCGAGCCGGCGGCGCATCATGTGGTCCAGGCGGGTGAACCCGGCGACGAGGCGATCGATGCAGATGTGGTCCCACGCGTCCCGGCGGGTGACCTGGGCCAGGGTCGACGCGAGCTCGCCCTCATCGCGGAGACGGCGGTCTTCCGTGGAGCGGACGATCTCGCGGGCGAGCTTCGTAAGCTGCTGCCGGGCGGCGGGCAGGTCCGGAGACTCCCGGAGCAGCTCCGCGCGCTCCCGGGCCTCAGCGACGTCCTCGGCAATGGGAATGAGTCGCGCGGGACCGAAGAGCTGGTCCACGAGCACCTGCATCGTCCACATCTTGGCCTCGGCCACGTGATCTCCTTTAGGCACCCCAGCGTCCCGATATCAGCAACCCGTGTGCCTACCTAACTCCTTCGATCACAATGTGATGGGGTGACCCAAAGCGACCAGAAAATAGTCAGTGTCGAAGATCTTCCGGCACGGGTCCCTACTGAGGGGCACCAGGCCCGGGGCGGCGGGGATTGTGAAGTCTGCGCGGTGTGCAATTATAAACAGGAGTGCCCGTTTCGATCGGACAAGAACCGTCAACGATGACTAAACCTCGCCCCCCGAAGTCAGCCTCGATGAGCCCCGCCGAACGTGCGGCGTTTCTCGACTCTATCCTGGCGAGCTCCACCGAGCACTCGATCATCGCCGCCGATCTCGATGGCCGGATCGTATCCTGGAATGAAGGCGCTCGGCGCCTCTATGGGTACGATGCCGCAGAAGTCATCGGTCAGGACCTCTCCCTCCTCCACTCTCCAGACTCCGTACGGGCGGGGAACCCGCTGCGGATTCGTGAGGCGGTCAGGGCGTCAGGCAGCTGGTCGGGGGAGATCGACCGGCACCGGAAGGACGGTAGCGGGTTTACCGCGAGCGTCACGATGCACCTTCGCAAGGATGCGAAGGGGAAGCCGTCCGGCTTCACGCTGATTTCGCAGGACATCACGGAGGCGAGGCGGCTGAGCCAGGAGGTGAGAACATCACGCGACCTGTTGAGCCGCGCGATCCAGGCGTCTCCGCACGGCGTGATCGTTGCCGACCCGGACGCCAGCATCGTCCTCGTCAATCAGGAAACGTGCACGATATTCGGGTATTCCGAGCAGGAGCTGGTGGGACAGCGGGTCGAAATTCTTCTGCCCCACGCGCTGCGTGCAGGGCACACAGACCGGCATGCTGCGTACCAGCGCGCCCCGGGAATCCGTCGCATGGGCCACGGCCGGGAGCTCAAGGGGCTTCGGAAGGACGGCCGGGAGATTTTCGTCGAGATCGGACTGGCGCCCATCCCCCGCGACGGCGTGACGTATGTCCTCGCCTCCATCGTCGACGTGACCGAGCGGAAAGAGACGCGTGCGCGTCTCGAGTGGCTGTCCCTGGCTGTCGAGCAGAGCCCGATCGCAGTCGTCATGACCGACCTCGATGGACACATCGAGTATGTGAATGCCGCCTTCACCAAGAACACCGGGTACCAGTCTGCGGAGGTCCTGGGGAAGACCCCTCGCATCCTCAAGTCCGGGGAGACCTCACCTACCGTGTACCGGGACCTGTGGGCGGCGATCCGCGCGGGGCGGGTCTGGCACGGCGATCTGGTGAACCGCAGGAAAGACGGGACCCTGTATGAGGATGCCATGTGGGTATTCCCGGTGACCGACGCACAGGGACAGGTAGTCAGGCTTCTGGCCCTGAAAGAGGACGTCACGAAGAAGCGCTCTCTCGAGGCTCAATTGCGCCAGGCCCAGCGTATGGAGTCCATCGGGCGCCTGGCGGGGGGCGTTGCGCACGACTTCAACAACGTGTTGACCGCGATCTTCGGTTATACGGAGCTGCTGAGCGAAACCCTTCCCCCTGGTTCCTCGCAGCGTGAAGACCTCGAGGAGATCAGGAAGGCGGCTCAGCGGGCCTCGGGGCTCACCCGTCAGCTTCTGGCATTCAGCCGCCAACAGGTGTTGCAACCCGTCGTCGCCGAAACGAACGATCTGGTCGAAAGCTTGGAGAAGATGCTCCGTCGGATCGTCAGTGAGGACATCAAGCTGACCCTGACCTTGAACCGGACGACCGGGAACATTCTGGTCGATCCGGGGCAGTTCGATCAGGTCCTCATGAACCTCGTCGTGAACGCCCGTGACGCCATGCCGAAGGGCGGATCACTCATGATCGAGACGGCCAATGCCGACCTCGACGAGCAGTACGTCATGGAGCATCAGGTCGTGACGCCCGGTCGATATGTGCTCATCTCCGTCAGCGATACGGGCAGCGGCATCCCGCCCGAAGTACGGAGCCGGATCTTCGAGCCCTTCTTCACCACCAAAGAGATCGGCAAAGGGACCGGCCTCGGACTCTCGACCGTCTATGGCATCGTCAAGCAGTCGGGTGGGTACGTGTGGGTCTACAGCGAGGTGGGGAAGGGGACGACGTTCAAGATCTATCTGCCGCGGGTGGATGCTCCCGCAGTTACCGGGGAGTTCGCCGTCGAGCCGCAAGATCTGCGGGGGACGGAGACGGTATTGCTCGCCGAAGACGACGAAACCCTCCGTGCACTGACGACCAGCGTCCTTCGGAAGCTGGGGTACACGGTCCTGGCGGCAGGTACCCCCCAGGACGCACAAGCCCTCGCCCGGAGACGCGAAGGCACCATCCATCTCCTCCTGACCGACGTCGTGATGCCGGGATCGTCCGGCCGCGACCTGGCGCGCGAGCTCGCCAAGTCACGGCCTGGGACCAAAGTCCTGTTCATTTCAGGGTACACCGGCGAAGCCATGATTCAGCACGGCCTCACCGAGCCCGGGCTGAACTACCTCCAGAAGCCCTACACCCCCAGCGTGCTCGCCGCCAAGGTCCGCGAGGTGCTGTCCAAGCCCTGAGCCTCCCCACCGTCAGTTGGTGATCGGTGTGGCCACGTACGCCACGGGCTTCTTGGTCACGTGGTCGATCATCCGGCCCGTGATCTGACCTGCTTCGTTGATATCCTTGGCTGAATAGATCTGGTCGGGGAAATCGGCCCCGGCGAGGTCCTGCAGGCGATACATCTGCCCGTTCTGCCACAGGAGTCCGTGGCACGTCGTGTCGCTGCACGACAATCCCACGATCTGGCCAGCCATGTTCACGCCCAACGCCTGACTCGAGAGGTCTCCCGGGATGCGTCCGAGATCCTGCATGCCGGTGGCCTGTGTCCAGACGAACGCCCGCAGACTGTCGCCGTCCAGGTCCCCGTCGGGGGGATTCGAGAATCCCACCACCATCGAGCCGTTCGCATTGAGCGCCATCGGGGTGTTCCAGTACTTCCCATGGAGGTCACCCAGGTCGGTCACCTGGTCGCCATCCCACAGGAGCGCGTGGAGCGCGCTTTTCCGTCCGACCGCCACGTCGCACTCACCCGAGATCCCCACGACCTGGCCGCGATCGTTGATGGCCGTCGCGGCGGAGGTCGAGTCACCGGCAAAGGGACGGAGCTGGCGCTTCGAGCCGTCGTGAGTGCTCCACACGGTGGCGCGGAACTGCAGCACCTGGGGGGTGGTGCACGTCGGATCATGCAGGGTGGTTTCGGCCCAGCCGACGACGTCGCCGCGGGAGTTCACGCCGGTCGCAAATCCGTTCTCTCCGCCCCACGCGGGCAGGGTGTGCATCGAGCCCCCGTACCACGCGAACCCGAGGCACATTTTACCGGCGGTGCCCATGAAGGCGGCGCAGCTCCAGCTCTCGCCCAGCGTGTCCGCGGCCGCCGTCTGCGTGATGCCGGCCACGACACCGTTGGAAGCAATCCCCGGCCATTGCGGCAAGCTGATCAACCCGGCCTGGCCCAGATCGGTGATCTCGCCGCCGCGCCAGAGGACGGCGTGCCGGAGCCCGTCCGAGCTCACGGAGTAGCCCGCGACCCAGCCCCGGTTGTTGATGCCGGCGCCCTGTGTGGTCCCGGACAGGATGGGGAGCTTGTCGATGTGATAACGGGGGGCGACGACGTCGTGGCGGACGGCCGTCGTGGCAGTCGTGGCCGTCGCGCCGAACGCCCGTGGGGTGAGCGGCTGCGGCTCCGAGCAGGCGGCGACGCCGAGGAGGGCCGACACCGGGAGGACGAACCAGGCGGTATGCATGAGGACGCTCCAGAAAGGGGGGAAACCAAGGGAACGTCCGGACTATCTCCCCGTGAGCGGAACGACGCTTGCCGGAATGGGACTCAGAATCTGAAATCGAACGGCCACTCAGCGTGTGACGGCGGCACTTGGGCTCCGGCAGGCGGCTGTTGGCGTCGTCCCCCACTTCCTTGCGGACTGTTCGAATGGCGGTCATGCTAGTCCCCCATCCAGCCGCTCGGTTCGTTCAGGCCTGCACCAGGAGGGTTGCGTGACGAAGGCGCCGTGGGTCCTGCCCGTCTTGCTGTTGTCGTTCACAACCGCCGCCATCGGACAAACGCACGTCATTTCAGGTCGGGTGACGGCGGCCGTCAGTGGTGAGCCCCTCTCCGGCGTGACGGTCGCGGTCGCCGGCACCAGTGCGCTGGCGCTGACGCAAGGCGACGGCCACTTCAGCATCGGCGCGCCGCCGGGGGACGTGCACTTGCTGTTCCGCAAGATCGGGTATCAGCACCAGGACGTGCCCGTGGCGGCGGGACAGGACTCCGTCGTGGTGACGATGAGTCTGGACCTCTTCGTGCTCGACGCCGTGGTGGTCACCGGCCAGGCGACGAGCGTGGCGCGGCAGAACGCCACCACGGGAACGACGCTCATTGGCGGCGCGGACATCAGTCAAATGCCGTCGCAGACCGTCGACAAAGCGCTGCAGGGGAAGGTGCCCGGCGCGATCATCAGCCAGAACTCCGGTGCGCCCGGGGGCGGAGTCCAGGTGCAGCTGCGTGGCATCAATACCGTGCTCGGGAATCCAGACCCGCTGTACGTCGTGGACGGCGTGATCTACAGCAACGAGTCGATCCCGTCGGGGCTCTCGACCGTCACCGGGTCGGGGTCGAACAAGGGGAACGGGCAGCTGCAGGACGATCCGGTGAACCGTCTGGCCGACTTGAACCCCAACGACATCGAAGACATTGAAGTCCTGCCCGGGGCCGCGGCATCCTCGATCTACGGATCCAAGGCGGCCAACGGCGTCGTCATCATCCACACGAAGCGCGGGCAGGCCGGCAAGGCGTCGGCCACGATCACGCAGCGACTCGGGTTCAGCGAGCTCCTGCGTGGGTACGGCACGCGCGCGTTCACCGTTGCCCAGGCCGAGTCGACCTACGGAGTCAGCACGGTGGCGCCGTACATCGTGAACGGGCAGCTGCCCACCTTCGACCACATGCAAGAGCTGGCGGGCAGCAAGCCCCTCAGCTACCAGACCGCCCTGACCGTCACGGGCGGCGACGAGAATACCCGGTATTTCCTCTCGGGGTCGGCGCAGCAGGACAACGGCATCATTCAGAGCACGGGCGCCGGGCGCCAGACGCTGCGGCTCAACGTCGATCAGACGTTCTCCGACCGCCTGAAGTTGTCCTTCTCGAGCGCGTTCAACCGGACGCAGACGGACCGGGGCTTCACCAACAACGACAACAACGGGGCCAGCGTCACCTATTCCATCGCGTACATCCCCGGCTTCGAGCCGCTGCTGCCGGTCAACGGGGTGTATCCGCAGCCCTCCATTACCTACAAGTCTTCCAACCCGCTGCAGACCACGGCACTCGGGAGCAACCAAGAAACCGCCCTGGGCTTCACGGGCGGCGGGCAGCTGACCTATCAGGCCCTGGCTACCGATCATCACAACCTGCAGATCGTGGCCGGGGGCGGGATCGACATGTTCAATCAGACGAACAGCGTGATCGCGCCTCCCGAGTTGTACTTCGAGCAGGCCCTGGCCAATCCGGGCCAGTCTACGCTGTCGAACGCGCAGAGCCGGTTC